>CAZJDU010000148.1:0-8023 GCA_964544855.1 uncultured Nocardioides sp. | reverse complement strand
CGGCGCAGGCGAGGATCTCGCGCCTGCTGTGAGGTCCCCGAGCGGCCATACCACCCATGATCTCGAACACACGTTCGACCACGCAAGATCCTGGGCGAGATCTCCGCGGCGTTGGTCTTCTCGTACTCGCCGAGGGGCGAACGGGTCGTGCTTGGGTCATCCCGTGCTGACGCCGGAGGAGATCATCCACCATCACGGCGAGAGGGGCGTGGTCTACGTCGATGCCCATCCGACGAGCTACACCCTGCGGATCGAGGAGTCCGACCCCACGTGGGCCCAGCACTTCCGCACCCAGGAAGGTCGAGTCCTCACGATGCTCGGCGAACGCGTGCTCGGGATTCAGCACATCGGCTCGACCGCGGTGCCGGGGCTACCTGCCAAACCCATCATCGACATCGACCTCACCGTGGTCGAGCCCTCCGACGAGGCGGCGTACGTCCCTGATCTCCAGCGCCTTGGGTACGTGCATTGGCTCACGGAACCCGGATGGCACGAGCATCGGTTGTTGAAGCAGTTGTCCGTGCCGCGGGTGCACCTTCACGTCTTCGGGCCGGACTGCCCTGAGGTGGTCCGGCACCGCATGTTCCGAGACTGGCTGATCAGCAACCCACGCGACCGCGAGCGCTACGCCGAGGTCAAGCGGGCCGCAGCCGTCCGGATGGCCGCCACCGGAGACGCTGACGGTGAGCTGGGCTTCGGCATGCGCTACAACAGGATCAAGGAGCCCGTCATCCGTGGCATCTACGACCGGATGTTTCGTGCAGCTGGCCTTCTCGGCGAGGGGTGACCGCACGCCCGTGGCGACCGTGCGCTGGCCCCCCGCCGGCGGGCCCGCACCGATCAGACGGAGGCGAGGAAGGCGAGCACCCGTTCCATCAGCAGCGCGGCCGCCTCGGGGTCGTGGGCGTCGAGCGAGGAGTCCGCGAAGAGGTGCTGGTCCCCGGAGTAGAGGAACAGCTCGGCGGCGGCCGTGGAGTCGGCGAGCTCGCGGGCGGCCGGCAGGTCCTCGTCGAAGAACTCGTCCCCCTCCTTGCCGTGGATCTGCACCGGCACCCCCTCGGGCCACGCCTGCCCGAACTCCGCGACCGGGACGCAGGAGTACATGAGCAGTGCCCCGCGGGCGCCGGGTCGGGTCTGGGCGAGCCGCTGAGCGATCGTCACGCCGAAGGAGAACCCGGCGTAGACGAGCCCGGGGCCGAGGTCGTCGGCAGCGGCGGCGCCGCGCGCGCGGATCGCGTCGAACCCCGTGTCGCGTGCGAACCCGAAGCCCTCCTCGATGCTGCCGAACGTGCGGCCGTCGAACAGGTCGGGCGTGTGCACGGTGTGCCCGGCTCCTCGCAGGTCGTCGGCGAAGGTCCGCACGCCGTCGGTCAGGCCCTGGATGTGGTGGTAGAGCAGCACCTCGGCCATGTCAGCGGTTCTCCTCGCTCATTGATCGAATATTCTGGAACATTCCGCGATGCTAGTCTGTTCGTCCATGGCCGACAACCCATCGGACGACAGCCCGCCGGGCTACGAGCTGGCCGATCGGATGGCGCTGACGACACCGGCGCAGGTGAGGGCCATCGGCCACCCGCTCCGCACCACGATCCTGCAGCTCCTCCACGAGCGGGCCGCGAGCGTCACCGAGCTCGCGGCGGCCGTCGACCGCCCCAAGAGCACGGTCGCCCACCACGTGGACGTGCTCACCCGGAACGGCCTGCTCCGCGTGGTGCGCACGCGCAAGGTGCGGGCGATCGAGGAGCGCTTCTACGGGCGTACGGCGCGCCTGTTCCACGTGGCCTCGGAGCCGCCACCCACCGGCGAGGAGATGCCGACCGACTTCAACGACTTCGAGGTCGCTGCCCGCGAGTCGGCGCCGGCGTTCGAGCAGGGCAGGCTCTGGGGCTTCATCCGGCATGCGCGCATCTCGGAGCGCCAGGCCGGCGAGTTCTGGGATCGGATGGCCGAGCTGGTCGACGAGTTCGACCGGATGCCGAGGTCCGGCGAGACCGTGTACGGGTTCGCGATCGGCGTCTATCCCACCGAGCACCCGATGCTGCCGCCGCCGGAGTGAAGGTACGCCGGAGGCTCAGCGGCCGTCGCCGGTCGGCCGCCACCCCTCCGCCCAGTCGGCCAACGGGCCGAGTCGCGCGAGCAGTGACCGCCCCTGCTCGGTGAGCGCGTAGCCGTCGCCCGGGTGGCCGACGAGGTCGGCCTCGCCGAGCTCGCGCAGCCGGTCGGAGAGGACGCTCGACGACACGCCGTCGCACCGGCGCTGCAGCTCGCGGAAGGTGGCCGAGCCACCGTCGCGGAGCTCCCAGAGCACCCGGAGCGCCCAGCGGCGCCCGAGCAGGTCGAGCAGCGCCATGATCGGTCGGCCGGAGGTGGAGCCGCGGACCTGGCGGCCGGGCAGCGGGGTGAGGTCGGACATGACGCTTTCCTTTCCGAAGCATCCAGCCTATCGTGTCGTCATGCCTCTGAAATCGAAGCAACCTCGCGTCGACCCGTTCGAGCCGCCCCTGGACGATGACGAGGCGGCCGCCCTCGACCTGCTCGGCCCGCCGATCCAGCTGTTCCGTGTGCTGGCCCGCCGTCCCGATCTGGCCCGGGGCGTCGCCGGCTGGGGTCGGTACTACCTGTCACGCCGGTCCGCACTGACGCTGCGTCAGCGCGAGCTCGTCATCGACCGCACGACCGCCCGCTGCGGCGCCGACTACGAGTGGGGCGTCCACCTCGCCCACTTCGCCGACAAGGCGGCCCTCACCGACCCGCAGATCGCCTCCCTGTCGACCGGAGCCCCGGACGACGAGTGCTGGGATCCCCCGGATCGCGCGGTCCTCACCGCCGTCGACGAGCTGCACGCGTCGTACGACCTCTCCGACGCGACCTGGGCGCAGCTCGTCGACGCGGTGGGCACCGACGGGGCGCTCGACGTGATCCTGGTGTGCGGGTGGTACCACGCCATCTCGTTCGCGGTGCGCGCGCTCCGGCTGCCGCTCGAGCCCGGTACGCCGGCGCTCGACGCCGCGGGCACACCCGGCAGGCTCAGGCCGTCATCCGGTGCCGCCGACGCAGCTCCTCGTTGATCGCCGGCACGATCTCGTGCAGGTCGCCGATCACGGCGTAGTGCGCCTTGGCGACCATCGGCGCCTCCTCGTCGGTGTTGATCGCGAGGATCGTCTTCGAGCTCGAGCAGCCCGCCCAGTGCTGGATCGCGCCCGAGATGCCGCAGGCGACGTACAGCTCGGGGGAGATCCGGCTGCCGGTCTGGCCCACCTGCTCGTGGTGCGGGCGCCAGCCGAGGCTGGTGACCACACGGGACACGCCGAGCGAGCCGCCCAGCAGCTCGGTGAGCTCGAGCAGGCCGTCGAAGCCGTCGGCACTGCCGGCGCCACGGCCGGCGCCGACGACCACGCGGGCCGTCTTGAGACTTCCGGACAGGTCAGGAGCGGGTGGCTCCTTCGACACCACCCGGGCCACCAGGTCCGCCGCCGCGACCTCCGGGCTCGATCCGACGACGCGGCCCGCCCCGGCCTCCTGGGCCGGAGCCGCCTCGACGGCGTGGCCCGCCACGGTGAGGACGGCCGGCCGCTGGTCGAGCACCATCTCCTCCAGCGCCGCCCCGCCCATCACCTGCCGGGTCACGGTGAACGGCGAGATGCTCGAGAACGACAGGACGTTCGCCGCCATCGCGACATCGCTGCGGGCGCCCAGGTGCGCCAGCACCTCCGAGCCGCGCGGCGTGCCGGCCGCGGTCACCACGACCGCCCCGGTGGTCGCGCGCACCGACGCCACCGCGCTCGCCCAGGCGGCGCCGCCGTACGCGTCGAACGCCTCGCCGGTGACGTGGTGGACGTCGCGCACGCCGTAGGCCGCGAGCTGCTCGGCCACCGTCGCCTGCGGGCACGCGAGCTCCCCGACGACGACGGCGTCGATCGGTACGCCGCCGCCGGCCGACGACAGGTCGCGGGCCCACGTGATCGTCTCGCGGGAGACCTCGATCGCCCCGTGGGCGTCGACCTCGACCAGGACCAGGATCATCGCGCCACCACCCCCAGCTGCTCGAACAGATCGACCACGGCCGGCGCCGCCTCGGCCCCGGTGCCGAGCACCTGGACCTCGCTCGGCTGCGGCGGCGGCAGCAGCAGCCGGACCCGCTGGGGTCCCACCGCCTCCGAGACCGGCGTACGACGCTCGATCTCCACCTTCTTCGCCTTCATCCGTCCCGGCACGGTCGGGTAGCGCGGCTCCACGCCGCCCTCCAGGACCGTGACCACCGCGGGCAGCGGCACCCGGTAGGTCTCATGACCGTCGGCCGCCTTGACCCGGGCGACGGCATGCCCGTCCTCGACGTCGACGGTGGCGGCCCCGTTCACGACCGGGCGGCCGAGCTCGTGGGCCAGCCGGATGCCCACCTGGAAGTCGCCGGAGTCGGCCGCGTCGTTGCCGAGCAGCACGAGGTCGTGCGATCGACCCGCGGCCTCGTGCTCGCGGACCACCGCGGCGATCTCGCGGGCCACGTCCGCCGGTCCGTACGACGACACGTCCGCCTCGAGATGGGTCGCCTCCGTGCATCCCACCGCGAGGGCGGCGCGCAGCTGCTCGACCGCGTCGGCGTCGCCGAGGGTGAGCACGGCCGCCGTGCCGTCGGTCCCGGCCGCGGCGCGGACGCCGAGCTCGAGCGCGCACTCCTCGTGGGCGCTCACCGTGAAGCCGGCGTACCGCCCGTCGACGGCCTGGGCGTCCTCGGTGAGCACCACCTCGCCGGTGGTGTCGACGACCCGCTTGATGCAGACCAGCACGTTCGTCATCGGATCCGCTCGTTCCCGGCGTCGAAGAGCGCGGTCGCGTCGACCGAGCGGACGGTGACCGGATAGAGCTCCTCCATGTAGGACACCGCCAGCTCGTTGCCGATCACCGCCTGCTCGGGCGGCAGGTAGGCCATCAGCACGTGGCGACCCAGCGACGGCGCGGAGCCGGCGGTCGTCACGTACGGGTGGTGGCCGTGCCCATCGGTGAGGGTGCCGCCGTCGCGGGTGAGGATCGGCTCGCCACCCAGCATGTAGCGCTTGGTCCCGGACGCCGACGTGTGGTCCTCGACGGTGAGGGTGCACAGCACAGTCGCGGGCGCCGTCTCGCGTTGGGCGAGGTAGGGCTCCTTGCCGACGAAGTCCGCCGCCTTGACCTTCGGCCGCTGCATCCCCGCTTCGATGATCGTGCGCTCGGAGTCGAGCTCGGCCCCGTAGGCGCGGTAGCCCTTCTCGATGCGCCCCGTGGTGCTGTAGACGCCGATGCCGACCGGCACGGCGCCGTGCGGCGCACCCGCGTCGAGCAGCCGGTCCCACACCTCGGCGGCGTCCTCCATCGCCACGTAGAGCTCCCAGCCGCGGTCGCCGACGTAGGAGATCCGGGAGGCGAGCACCGGCGTGCCCTTGACCTGGATCTCACGGCACGTCAGGAACCCGAAGCCGGCGTCGGAGACGTCGTCGGACGACAGGGCGGTGAGGATGTCCCGCGCTCGTGGACCCCACAGGCCGATCGTGGAGATCTGGTCGGTGCGGTCGGTGAGGGTGGTTTCGAGGCTCGTCGCTGGCGCTCCTCGCACCTCAACCACCGTGGCGAGCTGGTCGGCGAACCACTGCATGTCGGCGCGCCCGTGCGCGGCACCGGTGACCACACGGAAGCGGTCCTCACCCAGCCGCATCACGGTGAGGTCCGCCTTGAAGCCGCCGGCCGGGTCGAGCACCGGGGTGTAGACCACCTTGCCGACCGGCACGTCGCACTGGGCGACACAGGTGCGCTGGACGGTGGCCAGGGCGTCCGGTCCGGTGATGTCGAAGATCTGGAACGCCGACAGGTCGACCACCCCGGCGGCCTCGCGCAGCCGGAGGTGCTCGGCGTTGATGATCGGGCTCCACCAGCGGGCGTCCCACTCGTGCTCGCGCGGCATCACGGCGTCGCCGTACGTCTCGAGCAGGTCGGCGTTGGACTCGTACCAGTGCGGCCGCTCCCAGCCGCCCGCCTCGAAGAGGACCGCGCCGAGGTCGCGCTGCGACTGGTGCATCGGCGACAGCCGCCGGCCGCGGTCGGACTCGTACTGCTCGGCCGGGTGCACGATGCCGTAGGTCTTGATGAACGCCTCGCTGGTGCGCAGCCGGGTGTGCTCGCGGCGGAACTGGTGCGGGTGGAAGCGCGCGATGTCGCTGTGGTGCACGTCGATCTCGGAGTGGCCCCGGGTCATCCACTCCGCGACCGCACGTCCCACGCCCGGCCCCTCCTTGATCCAGACGGCCGCGGCGGTCCACAGGCCGCGGACGAGACTCTCGCCGAGGATGGGGTTGCCGTCGGCGGTGAGCGAGAGCAGGCCGTTGATCGCGTACCGCATCTCGGCGCCCTCCGCCCCGAGCAGGTCGGGCATCAGCTCGTAGGCCTGCTCCAGCTGCGGGTCGAAGTCGTCGGAGGTGAAGGGCATCTCGGTGGGGGAGAGCTTCGCCTGGTCGATGGACGGGATGTCCTCCGGCTCGTGCAGGATCGCCCGGTGCGCGTAGGAGCCGACCTCCATGTCGGCGCCGTGCTGACGCTCGTAGCAGAAGGTGTCCATGTCGCGGATGATCGGGACGTTGATCTCGCCGGCCAGCCCACTGAGCTGCGGGCACGGCCCGACGCTGACCATCTGGTGCACGGCGGGCGTGAGCGGGATGCTGACGCCGGCGAGGTCGCCGATCTTCGGGCTCCACACGCCGCAGGCGATGACGACGTAGGACGTCTCGATGTCGCCGCGGTCGGTGCGCACGCGGCGGATCCGACCGTCCTCGACGTCGAGCGCGGTCACCTCCGCGTTCGGCACGGTGGTGAGCGCGCCGGACGCGATGGCGCCGTCGCGCATGATCGTCCCGGCCCGCAGCGAGTCGACGACGCCGACGCTCGGCGTCCAGAACGCGCCGATGAACTGGTCGGTCTCGATGAAGGGCACCTTCTCCTTCACGAAGTCCGGTGTCACGAGCTCGGCCTCGATGCCCCACGCGCGGGCGCTGGACATCCGGCGTCGCAGCTCCTCCATCCGCGCGTCGGTGCGGGCCAGCTCGAAGCCGCCGGACTGCGTGAAGACGCCCATCTCCTGGTACTGCCGGACCGAGTCGAGCGTCAGATCGGTGATCTCGCGGGAGTGGTCGACGGGGAAGATGAAGTTCGACGCGTGGCCGGTCGAGCCGCCGGGGTTGGGCAGTGGCCCCTTGTCGATCTGCACGATGTCACGCCAGCCGAGGCGCGCCAGATGGTGCACCAGGCTGTTGCCGACGATGCCGGCGCCGATCACGACGACGCGCGCCGATGTGGGGACCGTGGCCATGTGCCCTCCCTCTCCGTTGAAATGTTGCGTCTGACGCAACGTGATGCGCTCTGCGCGACACCTCAAGGATCTCCTGCCGCCTGCGACGTGTCAATCGGTTCGCCGCTACGATGGGTGCCTGCTGTCGATCGGGAGGTGGCTCGGATGATCGGGATGAGCGGTGGCCCCAACGGTCAGTGGGTGCGCACCAGCACGACGCAGAACGCGAAGGCGTTCGTGGCCGAGAAGAACAGCGAGGCCGCGCGGCTGGCGGAGCGCCGTCGTCGTTCGCAGGCCTTCCGTCGCCGGATGTGGGCGCGGGTGCGGTCGATCTTCCGCCGAGGTTAGCCCCACCATGCACCGGGGTGACCGCCGGTTGCTCCGGGCGGTCACCGATCTCGCGGTCGTGACACGCTGGAGGCATGCCGAACCGCCTGGCCGACGCGACGTCGCCGTACCTGCTCCAGCACGCGGACAACCCGGTCGACTGGCAGGAGTGGGGCCCGGAGCCGTTCGACGAGGCGCGTCGCCGCGGCGTGCCGGTGCTGCTGAGCGTCGGGTACGCCGCCTGCCACTGGTGCCACGTGATGGCCCACGAGTCCTTCGAGGACGAGGCCACCGCCGCCTACCTGAACGAGCACTTCGTCAGCATCAAGGTGGACCGCGAGGAGCGGCCCGACGTCGACGCCGTCTACATGAACGCCACCACCGCGA
>CAZJDU010000147.1:0-8095 GCA_964544855.1 uncultured Nocardioides sp. | reverse complement strand
AGTAGTCGGGGCCGCTGTAGCGGCCGGTGGCGAGCTTGGTGCGCTGCATCAGCAGGTCGTTGAGCAGGCTGGAGGCGCCGAACCGGAACCAGGTCGGCGTCAGCCAGTCCGGCCCGGCGACCTCGTTGACGGTCACGAGGTACTTGATCGCGTCCTTGGCGGTGCGGATGCCGCCGGCGGGCTTCACCCCGACCATCGTGCCGGTCGCCTCGCGGAAGTCGCGCACCGCCTCGAGCATCACCAGCGTCACCGGGAGCGTCGCGGCCGGCTGCACCTTGCCGGTGGAGGTCTTGATGAAGTCGGCGCCGGCGAGCATCGCCAGCCACGAGGCGCGGCGGACGTTGTCGAGGGTCTGCAGCTCGCCGGTCTCGAAGATCACCTTCAGGTGGGCGTGGCTGCCGTCGTCACGCACGCACGCCTGCTTGACCGCCACGATCTCGTCGTACACCTGGAGGTAGCGGCCGGCGAGGAACGCGCCCCGGTCGATGACCATGTCGATCTCGTCGGCGCCGGCGGCGACCGCGTCGCGCGTGTCGGCGAGCTTGACCTCCAACGACGCCCGCCCGCTCGGGAACGCCGTCGCGACGGCGGCGATCTGGACGCCGCTGTCACCGACGACCTCCCGAGCCACGGTCACCAGGTCGGGATAGACGCAGACCGCTGCGACCGACGGGCACGCGGGGTCGGCCGGGTCGGGCCGCACGGCCTTGCTCGCCAGCGCCCGCACCTTGCCCGGGGTGTCCTGCCCCTCCAGCGTGGTCAGGTCGACCATCCGGATCGCGAGGTCCAACGCATAGGCCTTGGCGGTGGTCTTGATCGACCGGGTGCCGAGGGCGGCGGCGCGCGCCTCGGCACCGACCTGGTCGACGCCGGGCAGCCCGTGGAGGAACCGGCGCAGCGAGGCCTGGTTCGCCGTGACGTCGGCGTACGACGTGCGGCCGACGTCGCTGTCGGCGGGAAGAATGGCGGCCATGGGTCCAGCATAGGGTTGGGAGTGCGTCGGACCCACCCGGCGCGGAGTCGACGTGAGGGGCGAGTGACGTGAGCGAGGGCCTCGCAGGCACCGAGCGGTTCCATCCGACGAACGGCCGGATCGGTGGCGTCGTCGGCCTCGGGATCGCGGTGTTCGTGATCGGCTACGGCCTGCTGGGGTCGAACGCGGGGTATCCCGCGTGGGTCTTCCCGGTCGCCGTCCTCTTCGGCGTGCTCTCCTGGACCACGCTGATCCGGCCGGACGTGCGGATCGAGGGCGACCGCCTGCTGCTGCGCCACCCCTACAGCAGCCAGTCGATGCCCCTGGCCGCCATCGAGTCGGTGCGGGTGCAGCGGGTGCTCGAGATCCGGATCGGCGGCAAGCGGTACGTCAACGCCGCCGTCGGTCGGAGCGGACGCCAGATCATCCGCGACACCCGCCAGCCGGTGGAGGACGACCGGAGTGAGCGCTCCTACGGCCACCACGTCGAGTCGAAGATCTGGGACAGCATCCAGCGTGCGCGCAGCGAGCAGGGCGTCGCGCCCGGCTCGAGCCAGCAGGAGGCGCTCCTCGACGACGTACGGCGCACCTGGGCCTGGCCGGAGATCGTGGTGTCGGTGGCGGCCGTGGTGGCCTTCGTGGTCACCCTGCTGGTGTGATGCCGGCGGCGGCGGTGATGTCGACCCCGAGTGCGGCGAGCCGATCGGCCGCGACGGCGCGGGCCGCCGCGACGTCCCTGTCGACCACGGGGACCACCACCTCGAGGTAGCACTTGATCTTCGGCTCGGTGCCGCTCGGCCGGACGATCACCCGCGCGCCGTCGGCGAGGTGATAGCGCAGTCCGTCGGTCGGCGGCAGCTCGCCCACGCCGGTCGCGAGGTCCTCGGCGAGCTCGACCGGCATCCCGCCCAGCGACTCCGGCGGTTGCTCGCGCAGCCGAGCCGTGGCGGCGCCGATCTCGGCGAGGTCGCCTACCCGCACCGAGACCTGGTCGGTGGCGTGCAGTCCGTGCTCGACCGCGATCCGGTCGAGCAGGTCGAGCAGGGTCCGCCCGTCGGCCTTGGCACGTGCGGCGACGTCGCAGAGCAGCAGCAGCGCGGAGACGCCGTCCTTGTCGGCGACGTGGGCCGGGTCGACGCAGTAGCCGAGCGCCTCCTCGTAGCCGAAGGCGAGATCCGGGATCCGGCCGATCCACTTGAAGCCGGTGAGTGTCTCGCGGGCGGGCTGGCCGTGGGCGGCGGCGAGCTTGCCGAGCAGGGAGGAGGAGACGATCGAGGTGGCGTAGACGCCCTGCCGTCCGGCGCGGAGCAGGTGGTCGGCGAGCAGCGCGCCGACCTCGTCGCCGCGCAGCATCCGCCAGCCGTCCGCGGTGGGGACGGCGGCAGCGCACCGGTCGGCGTCGGGGTCGTTGGCGACCACCAGGTCGGCGTCGACCTCGGCGGCGGTCGCCAGGGCGAGGTCCATCGCCCCGGGCTCCTCGGGGTTGGGGAACGCCACGGTGGAGAACTCCGGGTCCGGCTCGGCCTGCGCCGGCACGGCGGTGACGTCGGTGAAGCCGGCCGCCTCGAGCACCCGGGCGACGGGCACGCCGCCGACGCCGTGCAGCGGGGTGTGCACGATCGCGAGGTCCCGGGGACCGTCGTCGACCACGGTGGCCACCGCGTCGAGGTAGGAGGTGACGACCTCCTCACCGAGCACCTCGCCGCCGTCGCCGCGGGGGACCTCGTCGACGCGGCCCACGGCCGCGATGCGCTGGGCGATCTCGCCGTCCGACGGCGGCACGATCTGACAGCCGTCGCCCAGGTAGACCTTGTAGCCGTTGTCCTGCGGCGGGTTGTGGCTGGCCGTCACCATCACGCCCGCCGCTGCGCCCAGGTGGCGGATCGCGTAGGCCAGCACCGGCGTCGGCAGCGGCCGCGGGAGGACGTACGCCGCCCGCCCGGCGCCGGTGGCCACCGCCGCGGTGTCGCGGGCGAAGACGTCGGAGTTGTGGCGAGCGTCGTACCCGATCACGACCGGGCCGTCGGCACCCTGGTCGTCGAGGTACGCCGACAGCCCGGCCGCGGCACGGATGACGACGACGCGGTTCATCCGGTTGGGGCCGGCGCCGAGCGCGCCGCGCAGGCCGGCCGTGCCGAAGGTCAGCGTGCCGTCGAACCGGTCGGCCAGCTCGGCAGCCGCCGCCTCATCGGCCTCCGCGGCAGTGATCAGGTCCGTCAGCTCGGCCCGGGTGCGTGCGTCCGGGTCCTCGGTCAGCCAGTCGCGGGCACGGGCGAGGAGATCGACGTCCATGCCCGCACCGTAGCGACCCGGACCGGGCTCGGGCCGGTTCAGTCGTCGATGTGGCTCATGTCGCCGTACCGATCGCCCGCGACCGCTGCGCGCGGGACGGCTTTGTCGAGCGCGTCGAGGTCGTCCGGCGTGAGGGAGACCTCCAGCGCGGCGACGTTCTCCTCGAGATAGCGCACCCGCTTGGTGCCGGGGATCGGCGCGACGTCGACGCCCTGCGCCAGCACCCAGGCGAGGGCGAGCTGGCCGGGGGTGCAGCCCTGGTCGCTCGCGATCGCGCGCACCCGGTCGACCAGCTCGAGGTTGGTGTCGAGGTTGTCGCCCTGGAAACGCGGGAAGTACGCCGATGCACGGCTGTCGCCGTCGGTGACGGTGCCGCGGCCGATGGTGCCGGTGAGCAGGCCGCGGCCCAGTGGGGAGTAGGGGACGAGCCCGATGCCGAGCTCCCGCACCGTCGGGAGGATCTCGTCCTCGAGGTCGCGGGTGAAGAGGGAGTACTCGCTCTGGAGCGCGGTGATCGGGTGGACGGCGTGCGCGCGGCGGATCGTGGTGGCCGACGCCTCCGACAGGCCGAGGTGGCGGACCTTGCCGGCCTCGACGAGCGCGGCCATCGCGCCGACGGTCTCCTCGATCGGGACGTCCGGATCGACCCGGTGCTGGTAGTAGAGGTCGATGTGGTCGACGCCGAGTCGATCGAGGGACGCGTCGCAGGCGGCGCGGACGTACTCCGGGCGGCCGTTGATGCCGACCCGGGTGCCGTCGGGCAGTCGCTCGTTGCCGAACTTGGTGGCGAGCTGCACCTCGCCACGGCGGTCGCGGATCGCCTCGCCGACCAGCTGCTCGTTGGTGAAGGGGCCGTACATGTCGGCGGTGTCGAGGAACGTGACACCGAGGTCGAGCGCGCGGTGGATCGTCGCGATGCCCGCGTCGTGGTCAGGCGTGCCGTAGAACTCCGACATCCCCATGCAGCCGAGGCCGAGAGCGGAGACGGTGAGCGGGGACGTGGTGCCGAGCGTGCGCTGTGGGATCGTCATGACACCAGCGAACCCCTTGGAGCGCGCTCCAGGTCAAGTGGCGCGTCAGGCGGAGATCTCGGCCCGCTGCAGCCGGTCCTGGTAGATGCCGATCTTGTGGTCGATCGCGCTGAGGTGCGCGGTCACCTCGGCCAGCCGGGCGAGCACCTGCTGCCGGTGTGCCTGGAGCAGCTCCAGGCGGTCGGTCTCGTTGCCGTCGCCGGCCCGCACCAGGTCGGCGTAGCGTCGGATGTCGCGGATCGGCATGCCGGTGGCTCGGAGCCGGGTGATCAGCTCGATCCACCGCAGGTCCGGCTCGTGGTAGCGGCGGTGGCCGCTGCTCGAGCGCGGCACCGGCCGCAGCAGTAGCTCGTCGCGCTCGTAGTAGCGCAGCGTGTCGACGGTGAGGCCGAGCCGCTCGGCGGCCTCCGCGATGGCGATCCCTGATGGAGCAGGCATGACCCCAGTCTCACTCCTGGAGTGCACTCGAAGGCAAGGGGGTGTATGCCGGCGCGTCCGTGGCGAGACGGCGGAGCACCCCGAGCACGAGCAGCAGCTGCGCGGCCACGTAGGTCGTCATCACGGCGAGGTCGTGCTGCGGCGGTGACCACCAACCCGCGAAGGCGTCGAGCGCGATCATCCCGTCAGAGGCCAGGAAGAGCACGCCGCCGAGTGCGGCGAGCCGGTGGATCCCGGTCGCCAGCACGGCCATCGTGCCGAGGCAGCCGCCGTAGACGACGACCGCCGGCGCGAGCACGCCCGCCGCCGGGAGGCACAGGGCGAGCAGGACCACCACGGCGACGACGTACGGGATCAGCCAGCGGCGCCGGGTGTGCAGGATGCTCTCGTAGCGGTAGGGCCGGAACGCGCCGATGTAGGCGATCTGGGCCAGCAGGAACCCGCCGACCATCGCGAGGAACGCCGCGTCCCCGTCGAGGAGCCGCGGCACGGTGTCGCCGAGCCACGAGCAGCCGAGCGCGGCCAGCACCAGCGTCGTGAGCCGGCTCCGCCCCGGGCGCTGCAGCACGAGGAAGAGAGCCAGCGCCGGCATCAGCAGCACCTGGGTGCGGTCGGCGATCCGGTCGGCCTCGAGCACCTGCGCACCCAGGTGGACCAGCGCCAGGACGACGTACGGCGTCAGCGCGGCGAGACTGCGAGCGGTCACGCGGCTCACGGTAGGGCACACGCGGCCGAAACCGCGCGATCGCACGTCATGCGGGCAGGGCCGGCTGCGCCCGATCGGCATGATGGGGAGCGTGGTCTCCTACTCCTTCGCGTCGTCGTGGCTGACGCCCGCACCTGCCGACGAGGTGGCGGCGGTGGTCACCGATCTCGAGCACTACCCGGAGTGGTGGCCGCAGATCCGCGCGGTCGCGAGCCTGGGTCCGGACACGGCACGGGTGCTGCTGCGCTCGGCGCTGCCGTACACCCTCGACGTGGTGCTCGACGCGGTCTCGCGGGAGCCGCCGGTGCTCGAGGTCGAGGTGAGCGGCGACGTCGACGGCTGGGTGCGCTGGGGGCTGACCGAGCAGGACGGCGGCACCCACTGCGACTACACCCAGGAGGTCACGGTCGACGGGCTGCTCGCGCTGGCGTCGTACGTCGCCCGCCCGCTGCTGGTCTGGAACCACCGGCGGGCGATGCTCGGCTGCGAGCGGGGACTGCGGCGTCGGCTCGGCCGTTGAGCAGGAGTGGGGAGCCCTGGACACGATCTCCGTGTCAGGGATTCCCCGCTTCGCTGTTGCTCAGGGAGTCAGGGCACTCGGGGCACGTCCGGAACGCACCGCGCCAGCCGCGCCGGCGGAGCAGCCGGGCGACCTTGGCGGCGGTCCGGCAGGCGTGGTCGTACACCTGCCCGTAGCTCAGCCGCACCGTCTCCTCCCCGTCCACGGCGGCATCGAGGTCACGCTCCATGTCGGCGTCGCGAGCGGTGGCGGAGTCGTGGGACAGTCGCCCGTCGAGCTCGACGATCTGTGCCCACTCCGGGCGCCGACCGGAGTAGCGGACGTCGCGGAGCATCCGCCGGCGCCCGGCCACGGCGGGGACCTGCCGGTCGCCGCGGGGGAGCCCGTGGGGTCGCTCGACCAGCGTGAGGTAGCCGTGCTCGAGGACGGAGCAGGTGCCGGCGGCGACGTCGTCGAGCACCGACCGCAGCCACGGACGGCGGTGCAGCCGCGGGGTCGTGTCGATCCGCGCGAGCAGCCGCCGGGCCGTGGTGCGTCGCCCGCCGCAGGCGTCGGCGAGCTCGGCGACGGCCGCCAGCTCGGTGGGTGCACGGTCGGCGAGGTCGATCACGGCGTCGTCGTACCGCATCCGCGGCGGGGCGAGGTTCCACTGCACCTGGCTGGAGAAGCGTCGTGCGCGTCGTACGGCGACACCGCGTGGCGCCCGGACTCTTCGGGAGTGGGTCACCATCACCGCGATGGTGGTGTGGTCGGCGTGACGCCGTCCGGGGCCCTCGTGGGCGCGCATCGCCGAGCGTTCGTCGAGCGCGGCGGGCCAGCACGCGAGCACCGCCGCCCACGCACGCTGCTGCCAGGTCGGCTCGCCGGTGTGCGTGACATAGACACCGGGATGGACCGGGACCCACTCCCGTCGGCGCAGCAGTCGCACGATCGCGGCCCGGGTCATGCCCGCCGCGACCGCCTGCCGGCGCGCGATGACGCCGTCCTGGTGGAGGAGGATCTCGTCGATCGGGTTCATGCGGGGTGGTCTCCCCGGGCCGGTGAGCGGCCACACCTTGCTCCGCTCCGCCTGTGGAAACGAGCCTGAGTCCCGTGCGGCGCCAGCATCCGGGGAGCCCCGGGCACAGCATTCGTGCCCGGGGCTCCCCGCTTCGTGCTCAGCGTCGGGCGGCCGCCCGCTGCTTCTCCACGAAGCGCGTGCCCGAGCGCAGCACGAAGCCGGGGGAGAGCCGCCCGATGCGCCAGGCGATCCGGGCCTGCCGCGGCTCGACCACCAGCGGCCTGTTGCGCGCCACGGCGTCGAGCACCTTGTCGGCCAGCACATCGGGGTCGACCGGCCGCCGGATGCCCTGACCCTTCAGGAAGTAGTCGCGTCCCTTCACCGCCCCGAGCTGTCCCTTGTCGAGGATCGGGGTGTCCACCGCGGCCGGACACACCGCGGTCACGCCGACGCCGCGCGAGGCCGCCTCGGTGCGCAGCGCCATGGAGAGGCCGACCACGGCGTGCTTGGTCATGACGTAGGACGTCAGCAGCCCGCCCGCCATCAGCCCGCCCATCGAGGCCGTGTTGACGATGTGGCCGCCGCCCTGCTCGATCATGCGGGGGTACGCCGCATGCACACCGTGCACCACGCCGCGGATGTTGATGTCGATGATGCCGTTCCACTGGTCGAGCGTGAGGTCCTCGGTGTCGCCGAGCAGGCTGATGCCGGCGTTGTTGCACATCAGGTCGAGCCGGCCGTGCTCGGTGACCACCCGGTCGACCACGTCGGCCACCTCGGCCGCGGAGGTCACATCGACCTTCGCCGCGGTCGCCGTGCCCGGCCCCGTCACGCCGGCGGCTGTCTTCTCGGCGGCCTCGAGGTCGACGTCCGCGCAGATGACCGTCGCCCCCGTGCCGACCAGTGCCCGGGTGAGGGCGGCGCCGATGCCCGAGCCGCCGCCGGTGACGATGGCGGTCTTGCCGGTGACGGTGGCTTCGAGGCTCGTCGCTGGGGCTCCTCGCACCTCAACCACCGTCCTGGGGGTGCTGTCGAGGCTCGCAAGCTCGCACCTCAACCACCGTCCGGACCGAAGGCGGCCGCGACCAGGCCGACGAGGTCGGGATAGCGCTGGAGGTGGGCGCCGCCATTGATG
>CAZJDU010000146.1:0-8303 GCA_964544855.1 uncultured Nocardioides sp. | reverse complement strand
GATCCACGCCGTCGAGGCCCTCAAGGACGACCTCGGCTTCACCGGCGACGAGGCGACCGGCGTCCGCGTGGTCCGCAAGGCGGCCGACGAGCCGCTGCGCTGGATCGCCGAGAACGGCGGCGAGAACGGCTACGTCATCACCACCAAGGTGCGCGAGCTCGGTGTCGGCAACGGCTACAACGCCGCCACCGGTGAGTACGGCGACCTCGTCGCCCAGGGCGTGCTCGACCCGGTGAAGGTGACCCGCTCCGCGCTGGTCAACGCCACCTCCATCGCGGCGATGCTGCTGACGACCGAGACCCTGGTCGTCGACAAGCCCGAGGAAGAGGAGGAGCAGGCCGCGGCCGGCCACGGCCACGGTCACGGCCACTGAGCCGACCGCTCTCCGGCAGATCGGGGCCGGGTCCACCGCGAGGTGGGCCCGGCCCCGCTGCGTTCTGCTCCGCGCGCAAGAGCCGCTCCGCCCAACCTGCGTCGGCACCGGTCCATCCCTCGAGGTGTTCAGCGCACTCCTAGACTCCCGCGCGACGTACCTGCCGACCCGAGGAGCCGCCGATGACCACCGTGCTGATCGCCAACCGAGGTGAGATCGCGCTGCGGGTGCTGCGGGCGGTGCGGACCCTCGGCTGGCGTGCGGTCGCCGTTCACGCTCCAGCGGATCGGGACACGGCCGCCGTGCGCCTCGCTGACCACCGGGTGGAGCTGACCGGCGAACGCCCCTACCTCGACGCGGCCGAGCTGGTCGAGGCGGCTCGGGGGACCGGGTGCGACCTGGTGCACCCCGGCTACGGCTTCCTCGCGGAGAGCGCCGACCTGGCCGCGCGGTGCGCGGCTGCCGGGGTGGGGTTCGCCGGCCCCACGGCGGCCACGCTCGCCCGGCTGGGCGACAAGGTGGCGGCCCGCGGGCTCGCCACCGGCCTGGACGTCCCGGTGCTGCGGGCGACCGAGCCGGGAGTCGACCTGGCTGCGGCCCGTGCCTTCCTGGCCTCGCTCGGTGAGGGCCGCGGCGTGATGGTCAAGGCGGTCGCGGGTGGTGGCGGTCGCGGCATGCGGCGGGTGACCGACCCGGCAGGGCTCGACGAGGCGATGGAGCGCTGCCGGGGCGAGGCGGCACGGGCCTTCGGTGACGAGCAGGTCTTCCTCGAGGAGCTGTTGCCCCGGGCGCGCCACCTGGAGGTGCAGGTGGTCGGCGACGGCACCGGCGCGGTCAGCCACGTGGGGGACCGGGAGTGCAGCCTGCAGCGTCGTCACCAGAAGGTGGTCGAGATCGCCCCGGCCGTCACGGTGCCGGACGAGCACCGCGCGCCCTTGCGCGACGCTGCCGCGCGGATGCTCGCGGCGGTCGAGTACGCCGGGCTCGGCACCGTCGAGTTCCTGGTCGACGCCGACGCTCCCGAGCGGTTCGCCTTCCTCGAGGTCAACCCGCGGGTGCAGGTGGAGCACACCGTGACCGAGGAGGTGACCGGCCTCGACCTGGTCGCCGCCCAGCTCCGGATCGCCGACGGTGCCACGCTCGGCGACCTCGGCCTCACCCAACCGGAGGTTCCGGCGCCCCGCGGCGTCGCGCTGCAGGCTCGCGTCAACCTGGAGCGGCTGCACCCGGACGGCACCGCACACGCGACGGCGGGCGAGATCACCGACCTCACCCTGCCGGGCGGCCCCGGGGTGCGCGTCGACACGGCGGCCCGTGCCGGCCAGGTCGCGACGGCGACGTACGACTCACTGCTGGCGAAGGTGGTCGTGCACCGGCCCGAGCCCGACCTCGCCGCAGCGTGCGCCGCGGCCGACGCCGCGCTCGCGGAGACCGTGGTGGAGGGCCCCGGCACCACCCTCGCGTTCCTGCGCGCACTGCTCGCGCGGGAGGACGTCCGGCGCGGCGCGATCACGACGACCTACGTCGACGACCACCTCGCTGAGCTCGTCCCCGAGCCCGCTCCGTCGCGCGACGGGGCGGACCCGGGCACGCTCACGGCCGCGTCCGCCGCCTCGGTCGTCGCCGTGCCACAGGTCGGGGACCGGGTGCGGGTCGGTGAGGCCGTGGTGGTGCTGGAGGCGATGAAGATGGAGCACGTCGTCGCCGCGTCGGTGCACGGCGAGGTCCGGGCGGTGCACGTCGCGGTCGGCGACGTCGTCGACCCGGGTCGCGCGCTGGTCGACCTCACCGCCGACGCGGACCAGTCCGGTGCGCGGGCCGCCGGCGGCGAGCCGGATCCCGAGCACATCCGGCCGGATCTCGCGGAGGCGGTCGAGCGGCACCGGGTCGGGCTCGACGAGGCCCGTCCCGACGCGGTCGCGAAGCGACGCCGTACCGGCCAGCGCACCGCACGGGAGAACGTCGCCGATCTCTGCGACGACGGCAGCTTCACCGAGTACGGCGCGCTCGTGATCGCGGCCCAGCGCGGTCGCCGCAGTCTCGACGACCTGATCGCGAGCACGCCTGCCGACGGCCTGGTCAGCGGCATCGGCACGGTCAACGCCGCCACCGCGGATGGGGACGCCCGCTGCGTGGTGATGTCCTACGACTACACGGTGCTGGCGGGCACCCAGGGGTTCGCCAACCACGAGAAGACCGACCGGATGCTCGAGCTCGCCGAGCGGCAGCGACTGCCGCTGGTGCTCTTCGCCGAGGGCGGCGGCGGGCGGCCGGGCGACACCGACGTGGTGACCGCAGGCGGCCTCGACCTCGGCACCTTCGCCGCGATGGGCCGGCTCAACGGGCTGGTGCCGACCGTCGGCATCGCCTCGGGCCGCTGCTTCGCCGGCAACGCCGCGCTGCTCGGCTGCTGCGACGTCGTGATCGCGACCCGCGACGCGACGATCGGGATGGGTGGCCCGGCGATGATCGAGGGCGGTGGCCTCGGGAGCTTCCGTCCCGAGGAGGTCGGCCCGGTCGAGGTGCAGCGGTCCAACGGCGTCATCGACCTGCTGGCCGCGGACGAGGAGGAGGCGGTCGGGCTCGCGCGCCGCTACCTCTCCTACTTCCAGGGGCCGCGTGAGGAGTGGACCGCGCCGGACCAGCGGCGGCTGCGGCACGTGGTTCCCGAGAACCGCGTCCGGGTCTACGACGTACGACGCGCGGTCGACCTGCTCGCCGACGACGACTCCGTGCTCGAGCTGCGCCGCGGGTTCGGCGACGGCATGATCACCGCGCTGGTGCGCGTCGAGGGGCGGCCGATGGGGCTGCTGGCCAACAACCCCGAGCACCTCGGCGGTGCGATCGATGCGGACGCCGCCGACAAGGCGGCGCGCTTCCTCCAGCTCTGCGACGCCCACCGACTGCCGGTGATCTCCCTCGTCGACACCCCCGGGTTCATGGTCGGACCCGAGTCGGAGCGCACCGCGACGGTGCGGCACTTCAGCCGGATGTTCGTCGCCGGTGGGCACCTCTCGGTGCCGTTGGTCGGCGTGATCCTCCGCAAGGGCTACGGGCTGGGCGCCATGGCCATGGTCGGGGGCGGCTTCCACGTGCCGGACGCGATGCTCGCCTGGCCGAGTGGTGAGGTCGGGGGCATGGGGCTCGAGGGCGCCGTCCGGCTCGGCTACCGGCGCGAGCTGGACGCGATCGACGATCCCGACGAGCGGCAGCAGGCCTTCGACGCGCTGCTGGCGGAGGCCTACGACCGTGGCAAGGCGGTCGCGGCGGCGAGCGTCTTCGAGTTCGACGACGTGGTCGACCCGGCGGCGACGCGCGACTGGATCACGCGGACGATGCCACGGGTGACCGCCGACCGCACCGCTCGTCGTCGCATCGACACCTGGTGATGCACGTTGCACCGCTGAAACCCGGATGAATCCGCGAGGCAACAGCGGGCGGTCACGATGCCCCCATGCTCTGGAGGATCCGCGCCACCCTTCCCGACCGGCCCGGCTCGCTGGCGGTGCTCGCGCGCGAGTGCGGCGACGCCGGCGTGGACATCCGTGCCGTCCAGATCTTCACCGGCATGGGCTCCGGCGTCACCGACGAGCTGGTCGTCCGGGTCCCGGAGGGCTGGGCCGAGAACGACCTGGTGACGCTGGTCCGGCGGTCCGGCGGTCGTTGTGTCTCCGTGCTGCGCTGCACCGAGGCCGCGGTGACCGACCAGCCGACCCGGTACGTCGAGGCCGCGCGCGCGATCCTCGCCGCGCCGTCGTCGTTCCCCGACGTGGTGGCGCGGCTCTTCGACGCCGACGTCGAGCCGGTGGACGGCACCGAGGACGTGATGGAGCTCGCCGTCGGCAGCGCGGTCGTGCAGGTGCGCCGTACGACGCCCTTCACCGCCGTGGAGCACGCTCGCGGCGCCGCGATGGCGGACCTGGTGAGCGAGGTGCTGGAGCGCACGTCCCCGCCGCGGCCGGACGCGGCCGCCTCCGGCCTCGGGCCGGAGTATGTCACCACCGACGACACCGTGACCGCGCTCGTCGCCGGGACCGTCGCCGGCCGGGCGAGCGTCGCGGTCGAGACGGAGCCCGACCGGCCGTGGCTGGTCGACCTGTGGGTCGACGGCAACTGGCATCGTCGCGGGATCGGCAGCAGGCTGCTGACCGAGATCGCCCGGCTCGCTCGTCACCGCGGCGCGGAGGAGATCCTGCTCAGCGCCCCCGCGGAGAGCCGGGCGGTGCTGCCGATGGTGCTGGCCGCCGGGCTGCGGGGCCGGATCCGGATGGCGGGGGAGACGCTGACGGTCCGGGTCACCCTGGCCGACGTCCGGCTGCCGGCCTGACCGCCCTGACCGCCCGCCCCGACCGGCGACGGCACGGCCTCACGCGCAGTCCAGTGCACGGCGCACCAGTCCGCGGCGCAGATAGACCGACGTGTCGTGGCACTCGCCGTGGACGACGTACCGCTGCGCGATCACGCGTCGGAGTCGCGGGGCGCCCGCGGCGTCCCAGGACCCGAAGGGCAGCCCGCGCACCAGCCAGGTCGGTGCCGCCGGCCCGCCCAACGTGTCCACGAGGTCGTCGTACTCAGGGTCCAGGGTGCGCATCGGCAGGCTCCACAGATGGCGGTACGGCGAGTCGAGGCCGGCTGCGATCTGGATGTTGGCCTGGCCGCCGAAGACCACGAGCGTGTCGCCGGCGTGGGCGGCCCGGGCCACCGCCACGCCGACGTCCTCGGGAGCCTCTCCGGAGTGCCGTCCGTCGGCGGCCAGTCCCGCGAAGACCGCGATGGACACCACCGAGGTCGCGACCGCAACGACGATCACGGTGCGCGCGCGCAGCCCGACGCGGTCCCATCGGCGGGCGAGCAGCGCGACCGCGAGGCCGGTCGAGGGGACGAACGGGAAGAGGTAGTCGCGCCAGTAGCTGCCGCCGGCGACGAGGCCGACCACCTCCACCGCGAGCATCGCCAGCACAGCGGCCGTGACGGGCGGGTCCGCGTGCCACTCCCGACGGAGATGGAGGACGAACCCGGCGACCACGGCGGCGACGCCGGCAGCCAGGGCGACCAGGAGCAGCACGGCGAGGCGCTGGTACGCGGCGCCGGTCTCGCCTGACGCGAGCACGATCCCGGCGTCCGCCCGGAACCCGTAGAGCGCATACCACAAGGTGTCGAGCCGGACGCCTGCACCGCGTGCCCACGCGACCATCGCGAGCACCGGCACCGCGGCCCCGGCGACCAGCCCGGCCGCCAGCCGCAGGAAGCGATCCGTGGTGACCTCGCCGCTGAGGCGACTCGACACGATCAGGACCACGCCGAAGACCAGGCCGTCGACGAGGTTCTGCTTGGCGCCCATGGCGAGCACTCCGGCGGCCCCGGCGACCGCCGCCACCACCTCCGGATGCCGGGGTCTGCCCCGCACCGCCGCGAGGGCCGCCCAGACGCTGAGGGCCAGCAGCGGCAGCGCCAGGAGCTCGCCCTTGACGGCGACCGCATCGACGAGCGGAGTGACGAGGAGGGCCGCGACCAGGACGGCGCTCCACCGGGCTGCCGACGGGGTCGCGATCAGCCGGGCGGCGCGGGCGACGAGGACGACCGTGGCCGCGGCGGCCAGCGCACCGAGCAACCGGAGCGCCCAGGGGAAGCCGACCAGGTCCGTCGCTCCGAAGACGGCGATGAGCGGCGGCGGGCGGTCCACGAAGTAGGGGCCGTAGAGGCTGTCGGCTGTCGGCGTCCAGGCGCGCGCCACCAGCGTGAAGCCTGCTTCGTCCGCCGACGGAGGGAGGGCCAGCCAGGGCAGCCGTAACGTGAAGGCGGCCACCGCAGCGGCCGGCACCACCCCGTGGCGCCAGCCGTCGCTCAGTGGTGCCGCGACCAACCCCGGTCCTCGGGGTGGTTGCCCAGCCGCCAGCCGCCGTCCGGCAGCTCGTGCGCGGCCGGCGGGCCCCAGGAGCCCTGCGGGTAGCGATGGATCTCCGGCCGATGATCGAGCACCGGCTGGCAGATCTCCCACAGCCGCTCCACCTCGGAGGAGCTGGTGAAGAGCGTCCGGTCGCCGCGCATCACGTCCAGCAGCAGTCGCTCGTAGGCCTCGAGCGGGTCGGCATCGGGCACGTCGCAGGTGAGGTCGAGGCGGAAGACGCCCTCGACGAGGGCCATGTCCGGTCCGGGCTGCTTGGCACGGACGTCGATCGCGATCCGGGGCTCGTCGCCGAGCTGCATCACCAGCTCGTTCGGCTGGAGGGCGCCGTCGGCCGGCTGCAGCCAGCGGTGCCGCGGGTCGTTGAACCGCACCGTCACGGTCCGGGTGCCCTGCGCCAGCGCCTTGCCGGTGCGCAGATAGAACGGGACGCCGCGCCACCGGTCGTTGTCGATCCACATCTCCAGGGCCGCGAAGGTCTCCACGTCGGATCCGGGGTCCACGCCGGGCTCGTCGCGGTAGCCGTCGTACTGTCCGAAGACGACCCGGCCCGGGTCGAGCGGCCGGACGGCAGCGAAGACGGCTGCCTTCGCGGCGCGGAGGGCCGACTCACGGAACGCGTGCGGGTCCTCGAGCGCCACGAAGCCGAGCAGCTGGCACAGGTGCGTGGTGACCATGTCGCGCAGGCAGCCGGTGCCCTCGTAGAAGCTGCCCCGGCCCTCCACGGTGAGCGTCTCGGGCACGTCGATCTGCACCGACTCGATGGAGTGCCGGTCCCAGGCCGGCTCGAAGAGGCCGTTGGCGAAGCGCAGCGCCAGGATGTTCTGCACCGCCTCCTTGCCGAGGAAGTGGTCGATCCGGAAGATCTGGTCCTCGTCGAAGGCTCCGAGCAAGGTGGCGTCCAGCTCCCTGGCGGAGGCGAGGTCGGTGCCGAACGGCTTCTCGGCGACCAGTCGCGCCCGCTCGATGAGCCCGTCGCGCGACAGCATCCCGACGATGCCGGGCACGGCCGACGGCGGCACGGAGAGGTAGAGCAGGCGTCGTACGTCGTCCCGTCCGGCGGGCTCGCCGAGGCGCTCCTCGGCCGCCCGCACGGCGGCCGCGAGGGCCGCGCCGTCGTCGGTCGTCGACGGGGTGAAGGACACGCAGTCGACGAGGGGCCCGGCGACCGACTCGTCGAGATCGCCGACGTACTTCTCGAGCGTGGTGCGCACCTGGTCGCGGAATTCGGGGTCGGTGCCCGGTGACCGGCGC
Source organism: uncultured Nocardioides sp. (assembly GCA_964544855.1). Taxonomy (GTDB): domain Bacteria; phylum Actinomycetota; class Actinomycetes; order Propionibacteriales; family Nocardioidaceae; genus Nocardioides. The sequence goes on along the minus strand of CAZJDU010000146.1, from coordinate 771 downwards.
CCGGTCCCGATCACCGCCAGCCCGTCCGGCAGCCGTCCCGCGGCCGCCAGGCGGTACAGCCCGGGGAAGAGCTTGCGCGCCGCCAGGTCGCCGGTGGCGCCGAAGAGGACGAGGACGTGGGGGGCGAGGTCGGTGGTCACGCCACCAGCGTTGCCGACGCCGGGGCACGAGGCAACGCACGCCGGGGATCCACGAGTGTCCGCCGGTTCGGAGCGGTGGGTGCCCGACCCCTAGAATCGGGCCATGGAGGTCCCGGAGAAGTTCGCTGCCCTCGGTCTCACCTACGACGACGTGCTGCTGCTGCCCGGGCACTCCGACCTGGTCCCCGACGACATCGACACCAGCACCCGGCTCACGCGCGAGATCACGATCAAGGCGCCCCTGGTCAGCGCGGCCATGGACACCGTCACCGAGTCGCGGATGGCGATCGCGATGGCGCGCCAGGGCGGCCTCGGCATCCTGCACCGCAACCTCTCCATCACCGAGCAGGCCCGCCAGGTCGACTTCGTCAAGCGCACCCAGACGGGGATCATCTCCAACCCGGTCACCATCGGCCCGGACGCGACGCTCGAGGAGCTCGACAAGGTGTGCGGTGAGTACCGCGTCTCCGGGCTCCCGGTGGTCGACGCGGACAACCGGCTGCTCGGCATCTGCACCAACCGCGACCTGCGGTTCACCCCGGTCGCGGAGTGGGGCGTCACGAAGGTCGACGAGGTGATGACCCCGATGCCGCTGGTGACCGGTCCGGTCGGCATCGACCGTGACGACGCG
>CAZJDU010000145.1:0-8316 GCA_964544855.1 uncultured Nocardioides sp. | reverse complement strand
CGTTGCGGCCCTTGGGGCCGAGGGTGACCTTGACGGCGTCGGCGAGCGTGTTCATACCGCTCTCGAGGTTCCGCCGGGCCTCCTCGTCGAATGCAATCAGCTTCGCCATAACTCTTGCGATCCTTCGCAGGTGCGTATCTGTGGGGCCGGTCCGATGGGCGCCCGCGACGGCCGGCCCTCCCGATCACGGCGAACCCTGCTCGCCGCCCCGGATGGACCACAACCTCACCGGTCCGGTACTGGCACTCTCATCCTAAGAGTGCCAGCGTCATGTTTAGCACTCGCCGGTGGCGAGTGCAAGCACAGCGTACGTCGCTCCCGGGCGTCACGGCGACGCCGGGACGGTCCGGATCAGCCGAGCTCGCGCTCGACCAGATCGGCGAACCGGCCGGCGTTGGCCGGGTCGACATCGAGGTAGAGGCCGGGCTCGATCAGCTCGACCTCGCTGACCAGCCAGTCCTCGCCGTCGCGCATCAGGTCCACGCGGGCGTACGCCGGCTCCGCGGCACAGCGCACGCCCGCCGCGCGCACCGCCGACCCGGCCACCTCGGCCGCCCCGGCGTCCAGCGTGACCGGCCGGCTGCTGCCGCCGTACTGCTCGTGCACCCGGACCTCCGCACCCGCCGTGACCTTGTCGACCTGCGAGACCGCTTCACCGCCGAGGACGAAGACCGACGTCTCGCCCGTCGTGCGCACCGACTCGACGAGCGGCTGCACCACCCATGGCCCCGCGGTGAGGCCCTCGAGGCGCGGGTCGGTCACGCTCTCGGCGACGACCAGCCCGACGCCGCCGGCCCCGGTGCGCGGCTTGATGACGACCGTCGGCCACTGCCCCAGCGCCTCGCGCAGCCCGTCGACCAGGGCGGTGTCGTCCAGCAGCGCCGTCGGCACCGTCGGCACGTCCCCCGCGAGATCCGTCAGATAGGACTTGTCCGCGTTCCAGGCGAACGTCTCGGCGCCGTTGAGCAGCCGCGTGTCGCCGTCGACCTTGCGCGCCCAGGCCAGGAAGTCCGCGAGCCGGCGGTGGTAGTCCCAGGTGGAGCGCACCGCCACCAGATCGGCCTCCGACCACGCGACCTCGGGGTCGTCCCAGCAGACCCAGCGGGCCTCGACGCCACGGTCGGCGAGCGCGGAGACCAGCAGGTCACCCCCCACCTCCCCGTCCGGCGCGAGAGCGAAGGTCACGAGCAGCACCGATGACATGTCGGCAGGCTATGCGGTCCGCACACGTCGCTCGCCCGTGGACCCCAGCGGGGTGGCGGCGACCGGCACGCCGTGCCACGCTCAGAGGATGTTCCGGCTGCTGGGCCTGCTCGGCGGGCTGTCGGTCGCGACGGATCTCGGCACGGGAGCGCCGCTCGAGGAGTCGCTGCGCCGCTGCCTGGTGGCGACCCGGCTCGGCCGGGCTGCCGGCCTACCCGAGGAGGACGTCCGGACCACCCTGTACGCCTCGCTGCTCGAGCACCTGGGCTGCACGGCCTACTCCCACGAGTTCGCCGCCGCCTTCGGCGATGACATCAGTGCCGTGCGGGCCAGCATCCTCGCCGACCCGTCCCACCCGGTGGCGCTGCTGCGCACCATGGTCCCGATGGTCGCCGACGCGAGCGGACGCACCCGGGCGGGCACGCTCGCCCGCGCGCTGCGCGCCGGCCGGAAGGTCGACGCGACCGGTCCGGTCGCCACCTGCGAGGTCGCCCGTGGCGCCGCGGCTCGGCTCGGGCTCTCGGGCGCTGTCCAGGACGCCGTCGGGCACACCACGGCGATGTGGGACGGGTCGATGCACCCCTACGCGGCCGGCGACGCGATCCCCGTGGCCACGCGGGTCATGCACGTCGCCTCGGTCGCGACCACCCTCACGCTCGATCAGGACCCGGACTGCGCGGTCGCCGAGGTCCGCGGCCGCGCGGGCACCCACCTCGACCCCGACCTGGCTGCGCTGATGAACGCTGAGCTGCTCGCCGACGTCGCCGACCTGGACCCCTGCGAGGAGGTGCTGCTGCTCGAGCCCGATCCGGTGCAGCGAGTGGGCGAGGAGGAGCTGCCCGCGGTCGCCCGCACGTTCGGCGACCTGGCGGACCTGAAGAGCCCCTGGCTGCAGGGCCACTCGGCCGCGGTGGGTGAGCTGGCGGCATCGGCGGGCGGCACGCTGGGGCTCGATGCACCGGAGGTCGAGCGGCTGCGGATCGCCGGCCACCTGCACGACCTGGGACGGGTCGGCGTGTCGAGCCGGATCTGGGACAAGCCGCGTCCGCTGACGACCGCCGAGCGGGCCCAGGTCGAGCTGCACCCCTGGCACACCGAGCAGGTCCTCTCGCGCGTGCCGGACCTGGCCGACGTCGCGGCGCTCGCGGTCGCCCATCACGAACGGCTGGACGGCACCGGCTACCACCGGCACTGCGTGGCCGCACAGCTGCCGGCCGCAGCACGGGTGCTGGCTGCCGCCGACCGCTACCGGTCACTCGTCGAGGACCGGCCCCATCGCGCCGCGCTGAGCCCCGAGGACGCCGCGCGGTCGATCACCCAGGACGCCCAGCGGGGCCGGCTGGACGCGGACGCCGTCGCGGCGGTGCTGGAGGCCGCCGGCCACGTACGGCGGGCACGCCGCCCGCACCCGTCCGGGCTGACCGCACGTCAGGTCGACGTACTCCGCCTCATGGCAGCCGGCCGCTCCAACCGGGAGATCGCCACGGCCCTGGTGATCTCGCCCCGGACCGCCGAGCACCACGTGCAGGACGTCTATGCCCGGATCGGTGTCGCCACCCGGGCGGGCGCCGCGCTCTTCGCGATGGAGCACGGGCTGCTCGACAAACCTGGGTAGGTCTGCCCATGTGCCGCCACGGTGGGCGGACGCACGCTGACCGCATGACCACGACCTCCACTCCGGACACCCGGGAGCGACTCTTCACCCGGGGCTTCCTGCTCGTCTCCCTCGGGGAGCTGGCCTACCTGTGCTCGGACGGGATGGCGATCTACCTGGTCCCCGTGTATGCCGCCGGCCCGGTCGACGCCGGTCAGTCCGGCGCCGGGCTGGCCTTCGGTGCCTTCGCGCTCTCCGCCCTGGTCCTGCGCCCGTGGGCCGGGCGGCTCGCCGACACCCGGGGTCGCCGCCCGCTGCTGGTGGGCGGTGCACTGGTGGCGGCGGTCGCGCTGCTGCTCACTGCGCCCGTGTCCGGCCTGTTCGGGCTCGTGGGCCTCCGGCTCCTGGCCGGTGTGGGCGAGGCGGCGGTCTTCACCGCGACCTTCGCCGTGATCGCCGACCTGGCCCCACCGAGCCGGCTCGGGGAGGCCCTGAGCTACAACTCGCTGGCGCTCTACCTCGGGCTCGCGGCCGGCCCGCCTCTCGCCGAGCTGGTCGTGACCCATGGCGGCTTCGCCGCCGGCTGGATCGTCGCGGGCGCGTTGACGACGGCGGCTGCAGCGGTCTACTCGATGGTCCCCGAGACGGGCCGGCCCGACCGTGCCGCCGCCCGGCAGCCGCTGATCCATCGCCGGTCGATCCCGGTGGCACTCGGGTTCCTGGCATCGATCGTGGCGATGGGTGGCTTCCTGGCGTTCGTGGCGCTGCGCGCCGACGGCCTCGGCATGGTGCAGACCAGCCTGCCACTCTTCGCGTACGGCGCGACCGTGGTCGTGGGGCGGTTGACGGTCGCGCGGCTGGTCGACCGGGTGCCGCCGCTGCGGCTCGGTGCCGGCGCCCTCGTGGCGATCGCGGCCGGTCTGGCCGTCGCCGCATCGGCGACCTCGGCCGTCGGACTGCTGGCAGGCACAGTGCTGCTCGGCATCGGCGTCACCTTCAGCACCCCGGCGTTCTTCTCGGCGATCTTCGCCGCGGCGGGGCCGACCGAACGCGGCGCGGCGTCGGCGATGGCGAGCGCCGCCCTCGACCTGGGGCTCGGCGGCGGACCGATCCTGCTGGGCTTCGTCGCCCAGGCGGCCGGGATCCCCTGGGCGTTCGCGGTGGCCGCCGGAGTGGCCCTGGCCGGCGCGGCCTGGACGCTCACGCGGGACGTCGTGCGCTCAGCGCCGTCGAGCGCTCCCACCGCATGACGTGCCGGGTCACGGGGACTCGGCCCGCTCCGCCGGCGCGTGGTGACCGAACGGCACGTTCTCGCGCATCCCGAGGGCGGTCAGGATCGACGGGACCAGGGCCTTGGCCGTCCGCTTGTAGCCGAGCGCGCTGGGGTGGAAGCGGTCGAGACTGAACATCTCGTCGGGGTTGGTGATGAAGAACGGCCCGACCACGCGCGCCATCGACACCGCATGGGCTCCGCTGCGCGTGGCGGCCGCCGCCTGGGCGCTGGCGAGCTGCCGGGACATCCGCGACCCGAGCGCCCGCAGCGGCTGCGGCACCGGCCGGAGCGCTCCCAGGTCCGGGCAGGTGCCGACGATGACCTCGGCACCGCGGGCCCGGAGCCGGGCGATCGCCTCCTCCAGGTGCTGCACCGAGGTGGCGACGGGCACCCGATGGGTCACGTCGTTGCCGCCCACGATGATCACCGCGACGTCGGGGCGGTAGGTGGGCGGCAGCTCGTCGATCTGGCCGGCGAGCGCCGAGGACTCCGCGCCGACCACCGCGCCCGTGCGCAACCGGACCGAACGGTCGAGCTGCTGGGCCAGGCCACGAGCGACCCGCCCGCCGAGCGTGTCCTTGCGACGCTCGGCCCCCAGCCCCGCGGCGATCGAGTCCCCGAGCACGAGCAGGTCGAGCGGGTCGCCGTACGACTTCTTCCAGACGCGGTCGGCGTCGATGGCGTCCTCCCCCAGCGGCTTGCCGATGCGCTGCCGCGCCAGCGCGGCCTGGCGGTGCAGCAGGGTGCGCATGCCGCCGGCGGTCACCGCGGCCCCGCCCAGCGCAGCGGCAGCCGCGATCGCGGCCGTACGGCGAGGACTCATGGTGCTGTTGAACCAGAGCCGGCTGAACCGCTCGTGGCCGGCACGTGGCGGCCCGGTGTCGGCTGCGGTCCGGATCCGGGAAGGAGATCCGGCGGCATTTTCACCGAAACCTTTACGAGAACATGTTCTACCTTGCAGAGTAGCCTCTGTGACCGAGACCACACCCGCCCCCGCCAGCGCCACGGCGACCGAGGGTCGCCCGCTCCACCTCGCCGACGTGCTCGAGGCCATGGCCGACGCCGTGCCCGACCGCACCGCCGTCTTCACGATGGATCGCGCGTACACCTACGCCGAGATCGACGAGCGCTCCACCCGGCTCGCCCACCACCTGATCGATCTCGGGACCAGGCCCGGCGACCACGTCGCCATCCACTCCGCCAACCGTATCGAGTGGGTCGACGCACTCTACGGATGCTTCAAGGCCCGTGCCGTGCCGATCAACATCAACTACAAGTACCTCCACGACGAGCTGGACTACCTCTACGGCAACGCCGACTGCGTGGCCGCGATCGTCGCGCCCGAGCACCTCGAGGCGGTCCGGGCCCTCGACGTCCCCGGACTGCGCCAGCTCATCGTGCTCGGCGAGGAGTACGACGCTGCGCTCGCCGGCGCCTCGACGGAGCGCCTCACCGGACGCACCACCGACGACCACTACGTGCTCTACACCGGCGGCACCACCGGCAACCCGAAGGGCGTCGTCTGGCGCCACGAGGACATCATCCGGGCCGCGCTCAACGCCGCGCGGTACGGCGCCCCCATCGAGTCCGTCGAGCAGCTCGCGACCGAGGCGGCGGCCACCGAGGACCCGATGGTGCTGCTGGCCTGCGGACCGATGATGCACGGCGGGAGCCAGTGGATCCTCGGCAACGGCCACGTGGCCGGCCAGACCGTCTCGCTCTACACCGAGGCGGCCTTCGACGCCACGAAGATCCTGGACCTGGTGCAGGCCGCCGGCGTGAACTCGCTGACCTTCCTCGGCGACGCGATGGGACGCCCGGTGGCCGAGGCGATCCTGGCCGAGCCGGACCGCTGGGACCTCAGCAGCCTCGCCGCGGTCTCCAACGGCGCGGCGCCGCTGTCGGACGGGGTGCGTGAGGAGATCCGGCGGGCGCTGCCGGGCCGCTTCATCCTCGACTCGTACGGCGCCTCGGAGTCGGGCGCGGCCGGCTCCCGCGTCGACGACGGCTCGGAGGGTGAGACCGGAGCGCCGCGCTTCGAGGTCAACGACGACGTCGAGGTCTTCGACCCCGCGCTGCAGCCGTGCGCGCCGGGCGTCACCGGGATGCTCGCCCGGTCCGGCCCGGTGCCGCTCGGCTACTACAAGGACGAGGAGAAGACGGCGGCGACCTTCAAGGAGGTCGACGGCCGCCGATGGGTGATCCCCGGTGACATGGCGCGCCGCGAGGACGACGGCTCGGTGACCGTGCTCGGTCGCGGCTCGGTGTGCATCAACACCGGCGGCGAGAAGGTGCACCCGGAGGAGGTCGAGGCGGTGCTGCTGCGCCACGAGGACGTCTTCGACACCTCGGTCGTCGGCACGCCGCACGAGCGATGGGGACAGCAGGTCACGGCGCTCGTCCAGCGCCGCGAAGGAGCCGACATCGGCGCCGAGGAGCTCCGCGACCACTGCCGGTCACGGATCGCGAACTACAAGGTGCCCAAGGAGATCCTGTTCGTCGACGCGGTGCCGCGCACGCCGGTGAGCAAGGTGGACTACCCCGCCAGCAAAGCGCTCGCCGAGGAGCTGCTGGAGTGAGGTCGGTCGCGGGCGGGTGACGGTTCGCCGAGCGATGCGGACCGACCGACGCCTCCCCCGCGGAGCTCCACGTGGCAAGCGAGGGCTCGGCTACCTGCCTTGCTGAACCAACGTCTCCGGCTCGTGGGCGACCGGGAAGTTCACCGACGCGGCGATGAAGCAGTGCTCGCTCGCCTCGTGGTGGATCGCCGCTGCGGTCTCGACCTGGTCGGGTGTCGCGACCGTCACCCGCGGCCGGAGCACGACCGAGACGAAGTGGCCGCCCTGACCGACCTGGCTCATCACACCGACCGGATGGTCGTCGTACGCCGTCACCACCACGCCGTGCCGCACGGCGGAGTGGAGGTAGGACAGCAGGTGACACTGCGCGAGCGCCGCGAGCAGCATCTCCTCGGGGTTCCAGCGGCCCGCGTCACCGCGGAACGTGGGGTCGGCCGAGCCCCGGAGGTCCGGCTTGCCGTGGGCCCGCAGCAGCACGTCACGGCTGTAGTCGCGATACCCGCTGGTGCCGCTGCCCCGGTTGCCCTGCCAGGTCAGGTCGAGCGCGTACTGGTGCTCCATGCCCCCAGCATGCCGGGGAGGCCTCAGCCCCCCGCGACCGCCGGGATGACCGAGACCTGGGTGCCCGCGGGGGTCGGGGTCTGCAGGTCGTCGAGGAACCGTACGTCATCGTTGCCGACGTAGACGTTGACGAACCGACGCAGCTTGCCGTCGTCGTCGAGGATCCGGCCCTTGATGCCGCTGTAGTTGCTGTCGAGGTCGTCGAGGATCTCGGCGAGGGTCGCGCCGGCCGCGGTCACCTCCGACTCGCCGCCGGTGTAGGTGCGCAGGATGGTGGGGATCCGGACACTGACGCTCATGATGGTGCCTTCCTGGTGGTGCGGTGCCGCCTCGGTTCGTGACGAGATGAGCCGACTCGGCGCAATTGTGCTGCAGCGATGAGCCGACTCGGCGGGTGGGATCAGATGCCGGTCGCCTTGAACGCGTCGTAGGTCGGGGCGATCGTCGCGGCCGGGCCGACCGCGCCGGAGACGGCGTCGAGGGTCTTGAGGCCATGGCCGGTGTTGATCACGACGGTCTCCTTGCTCGGGTCGAGCTGACCGGTCTCGACCAGCTTCTTGGTCACGCCGACGGTGGTGCCGCCGGCCGTCTCGGTGAAGATCCCCTCGGAGCGCGCCAGCAGCACGATCGCCTCGCGGACCTCCTCGTCGGTGACGTCCTCGACCGCCCCGCCGGTCTCGCGGCAGATGTCGAGCACGTAGATGCCGTCGGCGGGGTTGCCGATGGCCAGGCTCTTGGCGATCGTGTCCGGCTTGACCGGGCGGATCACGTCGACCCCGTCCTTGTAGGCCACCGAGACCGGCGAGCAGCCCTCGGCCTGCGCGCCGAAGACGCGGTACGGCGTGTCCTCGACCAGGCCGAGTGCGATCAGCTCCTGGAACGCCTTGTGCACCTTCGTCAGCTGCGAGCCGGACGCGACCGGGATCACGATCTGCTCGGGCAGCCGCCAGCCGAGCTGCTCGGCGATCTCGTAGCCGAGCGTCTTCGAGCCCTCGGCGTAGTAGGGCCGGACGTTGACGTTGACGAACGCCCAGCCGTCCTCCTCGCCGGCGATCTCGGAGGCGAGCTTGTTGACGTCGTCGTAGTTGCCGTCGACGGCCACCAGG
>CAZJDU010000144.1:0-8516 GCA_964544855.1 uncultured Nocardioides sp. | reverse complement strand
TCAGAGCAGGTTTTCGGATCCGGATCTGAGATCGGGAACATTCGGGAGACAAGGAGCGGCCAGATTCGGCCGCTGCTGTCCTGTTTCAGGACTCACTCGCCATCGTGAGCCTCGTCACGCCACCCCCAGATGTAGCCGGTCTTGTCCTCGTTGGCGACGTCGGCTTCGAGGTCGACCCGGTGGTCGGCCACGTCCGCCGAGTTCGGAGTCGTCATCGTGGCCTCTTCCAGGTCGCCGCTTCCAGAATGGTCCCTGATCTCGCCCAGAGCGTCCATCAACGCGTGCACCTCAGGTCCGTCCGGCCCACTGGACAACACACCCCCGACGCCCAGCAGCGGGTCGCCTCCGAGCCCGACCTCTGGCGCACCCACCACCGCGACGATCTCGTGCACCCGGCCCTCACTCGTAGCGCAGGGCGAGACCGGGTTCGAGTCGGACCGCCCGGCGCAGGGGGCCGATGACGACCAACCACGCGAGCACGAGCGTGGCGATCACGGTGAACGCCACGGCCGGCAACGGGAACGTGAAGGGCACGGAGCCGTAGTGGAAGAGGTCGGTCACCAGCCACGCCAAGAACCGACCGATCACGTACCCGACGGGCACACCCAGCACCGAGGCGACGACGGCCACGGTGACGGCTTCGGTGCGGAACACCCGTGAGATGTCCCGCGAGGAGGCGCCGATCGATCGAAGGATACCGACGTCGCGCGTGCGGTCGATGACGTTCATGGTCATCGCGTTGAGGAGACCGATCATGCCGATGAGCACGATCGGCACCGCCATGATCGCGATCACGGCGGTGATCACGCCATTGGCCTCGACGCTCGCCGCCTTCTCGACGTGGTGGATCTCCGTGCCGACCGGGTAGCCGGCTGCCGTGAGTCGCTCCTCCAAGGTCGTGCCGAGTGCCTCGATCGCTGGCTCACTCTGGTCGTCTGCGACGATCCAGTACGCGTTGGTGTCGGTCCGCCCGAGCTGCTCCTGGAACGTCGTCAGCGGGACGTAGATGCCCCTGGCGTCCTCCACCAGCCGGCGATCGATGCCCACGATCTCGAACACCATCGGACCAGCAGCGGTCTGGGTCCGCATCGTGTCGCCGACCCGAAGGCCCGCGATCTCAGCAAGGGCGCGCCCGATCACGGCCACCTTGCGCCGCTCGGCGTCGTCGGCCGGCTCGAGCCACCGACCGGCTGCGAGATCCGCATCGACGAGCGTGCTGGCGTCGGACAGCCCGAAGGCGTCGTACTGAGTCTGGTCGACCTCGACGGTGTTGACGAGCACGGGCGCGGCCACGGCCACCTCGTCGGTCGACCGGATCACCTGGGCGGCGCGCTCGTCGAGGGCGGCCGCACTGCGCTGGTAGACCACGATGTCCCAGGTCAGCGTGTCCCAGGTGGCGGCGGTGACGTTGGCGACGGTGACGCCGAGCCCCAGGAAGCCGATGGCGATGCCGAGAGCAAGGGCGATCTGCAGCAGCGTGGTCAGCGAGCGGGTCCGCCGACGTGTCACGTTCCGCAGGCCGAGCTGCACCGTCCGGGGCAGCCGCACGCGTCGGAGCGTGCGGTCGACCAGGTCGTTGCGGCCCCCGCTGGGCACCACTTCCAGTCCGGCGCGGACCGATGTGCGCGCCGCCCGGCGAAGTGCCGGCAGCGTGGCGAGCGCGGTGGCGCCGAGGCCGACCACAACGCTCGCCGCGACGGTGCTCGCAGGGACGCCCCACTCGATCTCGACCCCGAAGAACCGGTCTGCGATGAAGCCGAGCGTCAGGTTGGCGAACGGGATCCCGAGGGCGATGCCGAGGACCGTGCCCGCGCCGCCCAGATACAGCGCCGTCCGCAAGAACGAGCGTCGGATCTGCCGGCGCCGCCCGCCGATCGCCTTCATCACGGCGACCTCGCGGCGCTGCTCGGCGACCATCGTCGTCATCGTGTTCGAGATGAGCACCAGCGCCGAGACGAGTGCCAGGACTGCGCCGACGTAGAAGAGCGTGTTGTAGTTGTCGAAGACCTCCTCCCCCGGCCAGGACTCGCCGGTGCGGAGATCGGCGATGTCGGTGAACGTCACGCCCGGAGCGAGCTCCGCGAGGCGTCGCTGGACGGCCGCGGCGACATCGGCGGCGGACGCGTCGTCGTCGACCCGCAGCTCGAGGGAGTTCACGCCGGCAAGGCCCGCGAGCTGGTTCACCGTGGCCTGTGGAGCGTAGAGAACCGCCTCTCCTTCAGCGACGAGCTGGCTGAACAGCATGGTGTCGCCGCGCCCGGACACGATGAACGGGTGAGGTCGGCCCCGCGGATCAGCCAGCACCACGCCGTCACCGACGTCGCCCGCATAGCGGCCGGTGCGGGCGTTCATCCGGTCGGTGACCAGCTCGCCCCCGCCGGGCACGGCACCCTCGTCGACCACCACGACGTTCACGGGCTGGTCGCCCCAGTCGGGGATGCCGACGACGAGAACGTCGCGGCGGCTGTCACCGTCGATCGTCTCGGTGTCGAAGAGCGTGCGCGCTTGGAGTGCTGCAACGCCCGGGACCGCACGCAGCGCTGCCAGGTCGGCATCGCCGAGCACGACGTCCGAGGTGTGGATGCGCACGTCGTGCAACCGGTCCTCGGCGATGCGCCGAGCCATGGCCTGATCCATCAGAGGCGGCATGGCGAGGATCCAGATGCCGGCGACGGCGAACGCGATCGTCACTACGGTGAACAGGCTCCGTGCGGCCCGACGCCGTACGTCACCCCATGACTTGCGGCTCAGTGCGCTCATGGCGGGCCGGTCCGCGTGACCTGCCCGTCGCGGATGGCGATGGTGCGGTTGGCCCGAGCCGCCAAATCGGGGTCGTGGGTGACGTACAGCACGGTCATGCCCCGGGCATTCACCGCGGCGAGGAGGTCGAACATCTGCCGGGCCGTCTCGCTGTCGAGGTTGCCGGTGGGCTCATCGCCGACGAGGAGGGTCGGCTCGCACGCCATCGCGCGCGCGATGGCGACCCGCTGCTGCTCACCTCCGGACAGCTCCGACGGCACGTGGTGGAGCTTGTCGCCCAACCCGACGAGCTCCAGCTGATGCGACGCCCGCTCCACGCGCTGACGGCTCGAGCCCACGCGCGCCAGGTCGAGGGGCAGCATGGCGTTCTCGAGCGTCGTGAGGGTCGGGAGCAGCTGGAAGAACTGGAACACGACGCCGACACGTTGCCCCCGCCACGCCGCCAACTGCTCCTCGGTCATCTGGTCGAGTCGATGACCGTCGACCGTGACCGTGCCGGCCGTCGGCCGGTCGATGCCGGTGATCAGGTTGAGCGCCGTGGACTTGCCGCTCCCCGACGGCCCGACGACAGCGACCATCTCGCCCGGGTCGATCCGCAGGTCGATGCCGCGCAGCGCGGCGTACTCGAGCCGGCCCGTGCGGTAGATCTTCACCACGCCTTGCAGGTCGATCAGCGGCGCACTCTCTTCGGGCCCGCCGGCAATGCCTCCCACGGCGGGCTCGGTGGTCGTCGAACCCATCACCACCACTCCCCCTCTCGTCATGGTCTGCTCGCCTCGACGGACACCAAAGAGTCTTTGGTCCCATCGCTCGACGAAGCACTCCCGGTGGCAGGCGAGCACCCGGGCACGGTCGCCAGGCTGGCCCTCGCGGGAGGCCTCACACTCAGCACCTGCCAGCCTCCACCGGCGGCCACCCACCGAGCCAGGTCATCGAGTGCCGCTGCCGGTCGCACGGTGCCCGCCGGTCCGGCTAGCGTCGGCAGATCGTCCGCGATCTCGGTCAGGTAGCCGTCCACACGGGTCCTCGACACGACGCACACCAGTGCGTCGGCGAAGTGCTGGCTCGACACGAGGGTCGAATGCATCACCGCGCCCAGCTCTGCACCGGGTCGCAGTACGGCTGAGCGCAAAAGCCCGGACCGGAGCCGCGCGGCCGCCGTAGAATGCGTCGATGAAGCAGTTCTCCGTGGTGCGCAGCACGACGGTCGCCGCTCCGACCGCCACGGTGCACAGCCTGATCAACGACTTCCACCGGTGGCCGCAGTGGTCGCCGTGGGAGCAGCGGGACCCCGCCATGGAGCGGACCCACTCCGGCTCGCACGACGGCGTCGGTGCCCACTACGCCTGGTCCGGCAACAGGAAGGTCGGCCGCGGCTCGATGGCGATCACCGCCTCCACCCCGGAGCGCATCGACATCGACCTGCACTTCGTCGAGCCGTTCCGCGCCACCAACCGGACCACCTTCACGCTCGAGGAGCAGGACGACGTCACGGTCGTCACCTGGAGCATGACCGGCGAACGCGGCGCGGTCATGGCGGCGCTCGGCCGGCTCTACTTCGACCGCGCCGTGGTGCGGGACTTCGAGCAGGGCCTCGCCCGGCTCAAGGCGGTCGCCGAGAGCTGAGCCAGGCCCTCCCCCGCCTGCGCCGCGTCAGGCCTTCTCGTGTGGCACGACCGCGACCGGGCAGGGCGCATACTCGACCATCGTGGTCGCCACCGACCCCAGGAGCGCCTCGGTCAGTGCGCCACGCGAGCGGGCACCCACGACCGCCAGGTCGCGACCGTGCGAGAGCTCCACCAGGATCCGATCGACGAACCCCCGGGCCAGATCGACCCGAACCTCGACATCGGGATACTTCTCGCGCAGGCCAGCGACGATCTCACCGACGAGAAGACGCTCGTCCTCGTAGTCAGGGTCGTCGGCCGCCACCAGGATCGGGTCCTCCGAGGACCGCCCGGACTCCCAGAAGCAGTAGACGACCGTCAGCGGGGCATCGCGCCAGGAGGCCGCCCGGAACGCGAACTCCAGGGTCGGCACGGAGCTCTCGGTGCCGTCGATGCCGACGAGCACACCTCCGCCGCTCGACATGTCGGAGTTCGGCCGCAGCACGACGACCGGGCAGTGCGCGTGGCGGGTCGCCGCCGCAGCGACGGAGCCCAGCAGCAGGCTCCGTACCGGTCCTCTGCCGCGCGACCCGACCACCAGCAGGTGGGCGTGCTCGGAGAGGTCGACGAGCAGGTCGCGCGCGTCGCCGATCTCGACCAGCGTCCGCACGTCCACGTCGGGGTGGTCCGCTCGGATCCGCTCGGCGGCCTCGCGGACCAGCTCGTCACCGGCCTCGCGGATGGCGGTGCTGAGCGCGCCCGCGTCGACCACGGCCGAGGAGTAGGTGTAGGGGTTGGGGACTCCAAGCGCGTGGGCCAGGAGCAGCGGACGGCGCTCCCGCACCGCCGCGTCAGCGGCCCACGTCGCGGCGCGGTCGGCGTGCTCCGAGCCGTCCACCGCGACGACGACAGCCCCGTTCGGAAGATCAGTGGCGTCCATGGCCCCATCCTGGCCGATCGACGCGAACGACTCCATCGGTCGGAGGCCCTCCCGGCCCGGACCGAAGGTCCTGGTGTCCCGGACGCGAAGTCCGTGCCAGAAGTCGTGCCATGAGTGCGTGCATCGCACGGCGGCGTCGCGCTGGCAGACCGGGGTCTTTCGAGCGATGCCGACACAGCGAAGTGCGTGCTCAGGGTGCGACTGATGGTGCGGATCTCAAGTTCGGGACACCAGGTCCAGATCAGCCGCGCTCCTCGCTGGCCAGGTCCTCGTCGTGGGTGCCCGGCCGCGGGGCCCACGGCAGCTCCTCCGACGGCCGTACGACGACGAGCCGGTCGCCGCGCGCCAGCAACCCGACGACAGGGTCGAAGTAGCGGTACACCTTCTCATCACGCACGACAGCGATCACCTGGTCGGTCAGCGACTGCGGCTGGCGGCCCACCTCGGAGACGAGCAGCTCGCGCTCGGCGATCTCCAGACCGGCGCCGTAGGTGAGCATGTCCTCCATCACCGAGCCGAGCGTCGGCGAGACCGCCGAGAGCCCCAGCAGCCGACCGACCGCGTCGGCCGACGTGATCACCGAGTCGGCACCGGACTGACGCATCAGCGGCCCGTTCTCGTGCTCGCGCACGGCGGTCACGATGAACGCCTCCGGGTTGAGCTGGCGCACGGTGAGCGTGGCGAGCACGTTGGTGTCGTCGCGGTCGGTCGTCACGATCACGTGGTCGGCGGTCGCGACCCCCGCGCGACGCAGCACATCGCGTCGGGTGGCGTCACCGGTGATCACCGCGAGATGGTCGCTGTGCGCCTCGGACAGTGCCTCCGGATTCGGATCCACCACGACGATGCGGTCGCGCTCCTGACCGTTGTTGACGAGCGTCTCGACGGCGCTGCGACCCTTGGTGCCGTACCCGATCACCACGACGTGGTGTCCCATGTGTCTCCTCCATCGAGCGATCCGGAACTGCTCGCGCCCCTGGGCGGCGAGCACCTCGAGCGTGGTGCCGATCAGCAGCACGAGGAAGGCGATCCGGGCGGGCGTGACGACGAACGCGTTGATCGCCCGCGCCTGGGCGTCGACCGGAGCGATGTCGCCGTATCCGGTCGTGCTGAGCGTGACGGTCGTGTAGTACAGCGCGTCGAGGAAGGTGATCTCGCCGGTCGGATCCCCGTTGTCGCTGTAGCCCTCCCGGTCGAGATAGACCAGCAGCGTCGTACCGAACAGGATCGCGAAGGCGGCGCCGAGCCGCACCCCGAGCTGGCGCCACGGCGAGCGATCCCGCTCGGGCAGCGCGATGTCGACCGTGGACTGGCCCTGCCCCCTCACGATGCGCACGCAGTGAAATCTAGTCGACGGCCCGTCGTCACCAACGGTCCCGCGCCTGCGCCACCCGGGTTCGCAGCCGCGCCACCAGCTCGCGGCGGGCCCTCGTGGTGGCCTGCTGCGGGAACACCTCGTCGAACGCCGCGTTGACCGCTGCCCCGATCAGCACCGCCAGCGCGACGATGTAGAGCCAGATCAGGATCGCGATGGGGGCCGCCAGCGGGCCGTAGATCGAGCGTGAGTCCTGGGCGGTGACCGTCAGGATCCAGCGCAGCAGCCAGGACCCCACGATCCACGCGACGAGCGCGAAGGTGGCTCCCGGCAGGTTGAACCGCCACTTGGTCCGCACCGGCACCGAGACGTGGTAGAGCGTGGCCAGGAAGCAGATGCAGACCACCACCACGGTCGGCCAGTAGAACGACATCAGGAAGTCGAGCCGGTCCGGCAGCACGCCACGCACCAGCGTCGGCCCGGCGATGATCAACGGGATCGAGACGCCGCCGGTGATCATCGCCAGGATGTAGAGCCCGAACGACAGGGCACGGGTCTTCACGATCCCCCGGTGCCCGCCGAGGCCGTGCATGATCGTGATGGTGTCGACGAAGACGTTGAGAGCCCGCGACCCCGACCACAGGGCGAGGACGAAGCCGAGCGAGATCACGTCGAAGCGGCCGCCCCGCAGCACCTCGTCCATCGTCGGCACGATCACCCGGTTGACCGCGGTGTCGGTGAGGAAGGTCGAGAAGAGGTCCACCACCGACAGCCGGACCTCGTCGATCTGAGCCGCGGAGAACCGGTCCGAGACGTATCCCACGGCACCGGCGAGGGCGAAGATCAGCGGCGGCACCGAGAGGACGGCGAAGAACGCCGCCTCCGCGCCGAGGCCGGTCACCCGGTACTTCAGGCACGACCCGACCGTCGTGACGATCAGTCGCCAGATCACCCGTGCAGCCCGCCGCAGCACGGGAGGCGGGGTGTCCTCCGCCGCCCCCGGAGCGTCAGCGGTCATGGACGCCACGGTAGCGACCGCGGGGACCGGGCCAGCTGATTTGCCGCACCGGACCCGGGGCGCGGCGGCCGGTCCTCCGAGGCCGGGGCGACGAACGTCCGAGACGTCGCGCCGCCCCTCCCCGGACGGCGGTCAGGTCAGCTCGAGACCGGGGTAGAGCGGGTGCTTGTCCAGCAGCTCGGCCGCGCCACCCCGCACCTTGTCGGCCACACCCTCACCCGTGACGTACGACGCCTTCGACGGGCCGCCCGCCTTCGCGGTGCCGGGCTGGGTGTTCTGCAGCACGGTCACGATCAGGTCGGCCACCGCGTCGAACTCGTCCTTGCCGAAGCCGCGGGTGGTCAGCGCCGGCGTGCCGAGGCGGATGCCGGAGGTGTACCACGCGCCGTTGGGGTCGGCCGGGATCGAGTTGCGGTTGGTGACCACGCCGGCGTCGAGCAGCGCGGACTCGGCCTGTCGGCCGGTGAGGCCGAAGGAGGAGACGTCGAGGAGCACCAGGTGGTTGTCGGTGCCACCGGTCACCAGCGTGCCACCGCGGGAGCTGAAGCCCTCGGCGAGCGCCTGAGCGTTGTCGGCGACCTGCTGGGCATAGGTGCCGAACTCCGCCGTACGGGCCTCGGCGAGCGCGACGGCCTTCGCCGCCATCACGTGCGACAGCGGGCCGCCGAGCACCATCGGGCAGCCGCGATCGACCTCCGGGGCGTACTCCTCGGTCGCGAGCACCAGACCGCCGCGCGGCCCGCGCAGCGACTTGTGGGTGGTCGTGGTCGTGACATGGGCGTACGGGACCGGGTCCTCCTCGCCGGTGAAGACCTTGCCGGCGACGAGCCCGGCGAAGTGCGCCATGTCGACCATGAGCGTCGCGCCGACCTCGTC
>CAZJDU010000143.1:0-8517 GCA_964544855.1 uncultured Nocardioides sp. | reverse complement strand
ACGGTGAAGCTGGTGGAGCCGAAGGTGACGAAGGCGAGGAAGATCGCGAGCGTCATGCCCATGTCGCCGACCCGGTTGATGACGAAGGCCTTCTTGGCCGCGGCCGCCGCCGAGGGCTTGTGCTGCCAGAAGCCGATCAGGAGGTACGACGCCAGGCCCACGCCCTCCCAGCCGAGGAAGAGCGCCACGTAGTTCTCCGCCAGCACCAGCATCAGCATCGCGGCGACGAAGAGGTTGAGGTAGCCGAAGAACCGGCGACGCCGCGCGTCGTGCTCCATGTAGCCGATGGAGTAGATGTGGATCAGCGACCCGACACCCGTGACGAGCAGCAGGAACAGCGAGCTCAGCGGGTCGAGCAGGAGGTCCATCCCGATCTGGAGCCCGCCGACGTCGATCCAGTCGTAGAGGTGCTGGCTGATCTGCCGGTCGGCCTCGTCGCGGGCGAGGAGCTGGAGGAAGAGGACCAGGCTGATGACGAACGAGCCGATCGGCAGCGCCGTGCCGAGCAGGTGCCCCCACTTGTCGGTGTAGCGGCCGCCGAACAGCAGCACCGCGGCGCCGAGGAGCGGCAGCGCGATGATCAGCCACAGCAGTGTGAACGCGCCGTCGGCAGCGGTCGGGTCGACGACGGGAGCGTGACCCTCCTGCGCGGCGGCAGCAGCGGTCAGCGAGGCGAGATGTGCAGTCATGCGTCCCTCAGAACTTCAGCAGGCTCGTGTCGTCGACCGAGGCCGAGCGCCGGGTGCGGAAGATGGTCATGATGATGGCGAGCCCGACCACGACCTCGGCCGCGGCGACCACCATCACGAAGAAGGCCGCGATCTGCCCGTCGAGGTTGCCGTGCTGCCGGGCGAAGGCGACGAAGGCGAGGTTGCAGGCGTTGAGCATCAGCTCCACGCACATGAACACCACGATCGCGTTGCGCCGGGTGAGCACGCCGATGCCGCCGATCGTGAACAGGATCGCGGAGAGGACGATGTACTCGGTCACGGGTGACCCCCCTCGTCCTCGGACCGATCGCCCGCGGGCCGGTCCACGTCTTCCTCGCTGGTGGCGACGGCGCCGGTCTTGCCGCCGGTCTCCGGCATGCTCGTCGGGTCGACGCCGAGCCGGCCGGTGACGCGGTCGATGTCCTCGGCGCTCCGAGCGGAGCCGACCGTGCCGCGCGCGGCGAGCACGCGGGAGATCGAGGCCGGCGCCACCGAGCCGTCGGGCAGCAGGGCCGGGGTGTCGACCGCGTTGTGGCGGGCGTAGACACCCGGTGAGGGCAGCGGACCGAGGTGCACGCCGTCCTGGCCGAAGCCGCGCACCCGCTCGTCGGCGGTCTCGGCCTGGGTCTTCTTCGGCGTGAGCCGCTCCTGGTGGGCGAGCACCATCGCGCCGACCGCCGCGGTGATGAGCAGGGCGGCGGTCGCCTCGAAGGCGATGACGTACTGCGAGAGCAGCAGATCGGCGACGGCCTGCACGTTGCCGCCCTCGTTGGCCGCCTCGAGACCGACGGCAGCGCCGAGGGTGAGCTGGCTCAGCCCGACCACCAGCAGGACCGCGAGCGCGAGGCCGACCACCCAGGCCAGGAACCGCTGGCCGCGGATGGTCTCGACCAGGGAGTCGGAGGCGTCGACGCCGACCAGCATGACCACGAAGAGGAACAGCATCAGGATCGCGCCGGTGTAGACGATGATCTGCACGGCGAAGAGGAACGGCGCCTCGAGCACGGCGTAGAGGATCGCCAGGCTGATCATGACCGTCGCGAGCAGCAGGGCCGCGTGCACCGCCTTGCGCACGAAGAGCAGGCCCAGCGCCGCGATCACCATGATCGGCGCGAGGATCCAGAAGGCGGTCACTTGTCCTCTCCCTCCCCCGGGGCCGGAGCGACGTCCGCCGCCGCGAACTCGCCGCGGTAGTAGTCACCCTCGTCGTCACCGAGCCGCATCGGGTGCGGCGGCTGCTCCATGCCGGGCAGCAGCGGCGCGAGCAGGTCGGACTTCTCGTAGATCAGGTCGGCACGGTTGTCGTCGGCCAGCTCGTACTCGTTGGTCATCGTGAGCGCCCGGGTCGGGCACGCCTCGATGCAGAGGCCGCAGAGGATGCAGCGCAGGTAGTTGATCTGGTAGGTGCTGCCGTAGCGCTCGCCGGGGCTGAACCGCTGGGAGTTGCCGTCCTCGTCGGGCAGGTCGCTGTTGGACGAGCCCTCGACGTAGATCGCGTCGGCGGGACACGCCCAGGCGCAGAGCTCGCAGCCGACGCACTTCTCCAGGCCGTCGGGCCACCGGTTGAGCTGGTGGCGGCCGTGGAACCGCGGCGCGGTCGGCTTCTTCTCCTTGGGGTACTGCTCGGTGACGGTCTTGCGGAACATGGTCCGGAACGTGACGCCGAACCCGGCGACGGGGTCCCAGAACTGCTCCTTGAGCGTCGGGCCTTGCTGCTCCTCAGCCATGGCTCTCCTCCGTATCGGTCTGGAAGACCAGGGGCTTGGCCGCCCCGCGCACGGGACCGCCCTCGGGCATCGGCGGCACCGGGAACCCGTCCGGGCGCGGCTCGGTCGACTCGGCTGCGGGCTCCTCCTTCTTGCCCTCCGGCAGCAGGAAGAGCAGCAGGAAGACGGCGGCCAGCCCGATCGCGATGAAGATCAGCAGCTGGCGGTCCAGCTCGATCTCCGGCCGCACCAGGCGCATCGCCGCGACCAGCACGGTCCACGCCAGCGAGATCGGGATCAGCACCTTCCACCCGAACGCCATGAACTGGTCGTAGCGCAGTCGCGGCAGCGTCCCGCGCAGCCAGATGAAGATGAAGATGAAGAACATGACCTTGCCGAAGAACCACAGCACCGGCCAGTAGCCCTCGTTGGCGCCGGCCCACACCTCGTCGATCCAGAACGGCGCGGCCCAGCCGCCGAGGAAGAGCGTCGCGGCGATGGCCATGTTGATGTACTCCGCGAGGAAGAACAGCGCGAACTTCAGCGAGGAGTACTCGGTGTGGAAGCCGCCGACCAGCTCGCCCTCGGCCTCGGGGAGGTCGAACGGCGCGCGGTTGGTCTCCCCCACCATCGAGATCACGTAGATCACGAACGAGGGCAGCAGGATCAGGCCGAACCACAGGTCGTCCTGGGCGGCGACGATCTCACTGGTCGACATCGAGCCGGCGTACATGAACACGCTGACCAGCGCGAGGCCCATCGGGACCTCGTAGGAGATCATCTGCGCGCTCGAGCGCAGCCCGCCGAGCAGGGAGTACGTCGACCCGCTCGACCAGCCCGCGAGCACGATGCCGTAGATGCCGATCGACGCGATCGCCATCACGAAGAGCACCGCCACCGGCATGTCGGTCAGCTGCAGCGGGGTCAGCACCCCGAAGAGGTTCACCTCGGGACCGAACGGGATCACGCTGAAGGTCACGAACGCGGGGATCGCCGCGATGATCGGAGCGAGGAGGTAGACCACCTTGTCGGCGGCCTTGGGGATGATGTCCTCCTTGAGCGCGAGCTTGACGCCGTCGGCCAGCGACTGCAGCAGCCCGAACGGACCGTGCACGTTGGGACCGATGCGGTGCTGCATCCGGGCCACCACGCGGCGCTCGGCCCAGATGTTGAACAGCGTCAGCAGCACCAGCGCCACGAAGACGAGCAGCGTCTTGACGAGGATGATCCACCACGGGTCGTTGCCGAAGAGCTCGAGTCCGTAGCCCTCCATCAGTGCTCACCTCCAGTCGCCCGCACCCGGCTGCCGGGTGAGGCGAGATCGCTGAGGACGCCGGCGCCGAACGAGTTGCCCGGCACCCACACCACGCCGTCGACCAGGTCGTCCCCGATCTCGGCCGGCAGCGTGACCGAGCCACGGTCACCGGTGAGCGTCACGGTCGGCCCGAGTGCGTCGTACACCTGCTCGGTGACCAGCGCGACCGGGGTGCGACCCGTGGCCTTGAGGTACTTGTCGCCGTCCTGCATCGACCCGTTGTCGACGAGCTGCTTCCAGGTCGCGAGCACCAGCCCCTCGGTCGAGTCGGGGGTTTTCGGAGGTTCATTCGGGGGTTCTGGCGGTCGAGTCGAGGTTTGTTGGTCACCCGGAGAGCCAGAACCCCCGAATGAACCTCCGAAAACCCCTGATTCGACCTCACCGTCCCAGGGACCGAGCTGCGCCATCTCGGCGCGCGCCTCCTCGACCGTGCGGAACCCGAGGGGCGTGCCGAGCTCCTCGGCGATGCCCGCGAGGGCGCGCAGGTCCGGCAGCGACGACGGGTTCTGCAGGGCGGCGGGGAACGGCCGGGACCGGCCCTCCCAGTTGACGAACGTGCCGGCCTTCTCGCTGGTCGGCGCGACCGGGAAGACCACGTCGGCCGCCCGAGTCACCGCGGTCTCGCGCAGCTCGAGCGCGACCACGAACGAGGCCGCCTCGATGGCGGCGAGGGTCGCGGCCGGGTCCGTCGTGTCGGCGGGGTCCACGCCCGCCACGACCAGCGCACCGAGCTCGCCCGCCGCGGTCGCGGCGACGATCGCGTCGGCGTCACGGCCCTCGGTGGCAGGCAGCCCGCCGACGCCCCAGGCGGTGGCCACGTCGACGCGGGCGGCGGCATCGGTCACCGGGCGTCCCCCCGGCAGCAGCGCCGGCAGGCAGCCGGCCTCGACCGCACCGCGGTCACCGGCACGGCGCGGCACCCAGGCCAGCCGCGCGCCGGTCCGGTCGGCCAGCTCGGCCGCGGCGGTCAGCGCACCGGGCACCGTGGCGAGCCGCTCGCCCACCAGGATCACGGTGGTGGCGTCGACACCGTGCTCCGCGTGCTCGACCATCGACCGCAGCGCGTCGGCCTCGTCGCCCGGCGCGGTCGGCACCAGCCGGGCGCCCAGCTTGCGCAGGCCGCGGGTGGTGTACGGCGCGACGGCGGTCACGCGGGTGCGCTCGGCCCGGGTGGCCTTGCGCAGCCGCAGGAAGATCGACCCGCACTCGTCCTCCGGCTCCAGACCGGCGAGCACGACCTGCCCGGCCGACTCGAGGTCGCCGTAGGTGACCCCGCCGGCGTCGGGCGTGGTCAGCGCGACCCGCGCGGCGAGGAAGGATGCCTCCTCGGCGGAGTGCGGCCGCGCGCGGAAGTCGATGTCGTTGGTGCCGAGCGCGACCCGCGCGAACTTGCTGTAGGCGTAGGCGTCCTCGGCAGTGAGCCTGCCGCCGGTGAGGACACCGGCGGCACCCGCCTGCTGGAGACCGCGGGCGGCGACCGCGAAGGCCTCGGGCCACGACGCCGGGCGGAGCAGCCCGTTGTCGTCGCGCACCTGCGGATAGGTCAGCCGGTCGTCGGCGGTGGCGTAGGTGAACGCGAAGCGGTCCTTGTCGGTGATCCACTCCTCGTTGACCGCCGGGTCGTTGCCCGCCATCCGGCGCATCACCTTGCCGCGCCGGTGGTCGATCCGGATCGCCGAGCCCGACGCGTCGTGCTCGGTCACGCCCGGCGTCGAGACCAGGTCGAACGGCCGGGAGCGGAAGCGGTACTCCTCGGAGGTGAGCGCGCCGACGGGGCAGATCTGGATGGTGTTGCCGGAGAAGTAGGACAGGAACGGGGCGTGCTCGGCGATGCCGACCTGCTGCTCGGCGCCACGCTCGATCATCTCGATGAACGGGTCGCCGGCGATCTCGTCGGCGAAGCGGGTGCAGCGCTGGCAGACGATGCAGCGCTCCCGGTCGAGCAGCACGTTGGGCGAGAGGTTGATCGGCTTCGGGAAGGTGCGCTTGACGCCCTGGTGCTCGCCGGAGCTGAACCGCGAGTCACCGCGGCCGTTGGACATGGCCTGGTTCTGCAGCGGGCACTCGCCGCCCTTGTCGCACACCGGGCAGTCCAGCGGGTGGTTGATCAGCAGGAACTCCATCACGCCCTGCTGTGCCTTGTCGGCGACCGGGCTGGTGACCTGGGTGTTGATCACCATGCCCTCGGCGACCGGCAGCGTGCAGGACGCCTGCGGCTTGGGGAAGCCACGGCCGTTGCCGGCGTCGGGGATGTCGACCAGGCACTGGCGGCAGGCGCCGACCGGGTCGAGCAGCGGGTGGTCGCAGAACCGCGGGATCTGGACGCCGACCTGCTCGGCCGCACGGATCACCAGCGTGCCCTTCGACACCGCCACCTGGATGCCGTCGACGGTGACGTTGACCAGGTCCTCCTGGGTCAGTGCCTTGTCGTCGTTCTTCTCGACCGTCATGCCAGCGCCTCCTGACCTGCCCAGGCAGTCGACTTCGCGGGATCGAACGGACAGCCACCCTCCCGGAGGTGGGCGAGGTACTCGTCGCGGAAGTACTCGATCGAGCTGGAGATCGGGCTGGTGGCGCCGTCACCGAGGGCGCAGAACGAGCGGCCCAGGATGTTGTCGCACTGGTCGAGCAGGACGTCGAGGTCCTCCTCGCTGCCCTCGCCGCGCTCGAGCCGGGTCAGCACCTGCACCAGCCACCACGTGCCCTCGCGGCAGGGCGTGCACTTGCCGCACGACTCGTGCTTGTAGAACTCCGTCCACCGGAGCACGGCGCGTACGACGCAGACGCTGTCGTCGAAGATCTGGAGCGCACGGGTGCCGAGCATCGAGCCGGCTCCCCCGACACCCTCGAAGTCGAGCGGGATGTCGAGGTGCTCCGCCGTCAGGATCGGTGTGCTGGAGCCGCCCGGGGTCCAGAACTTCAGCTCGTGGCCGGCCCGCACGCCACCGGCGAGGTCGAGCAGCTCGCGCAGCGTGATGCCGAGCGGCGCTTCGTACTGGCCCGGCTTCTGGACGTGACCCGAGAGCGAGAAGATGCCGTAGCCCTTGGACTTCTCGGTGCCCATCGACCCGAACCAGTCGGCGCCGTTGGCGACGATGCTGGGCACCGAGCTGATCGACTCGACGTTGTTGATCACCGTCGGGCTGGCGTAGAGACCGGCGACCGCGGGGAACGGCGGACGCAGCCGCGGCTGCCCGCGACGGCCCTCGAGTCCCTCCAGCAGTGCGGTCTCCTCACCGCAGATGTAGGCACCGGCGCCGGCGTGGACCACCACGTCGAGGTCGAAGCCCGAGCCGTGGATGTTCGTGCCCAGGTGGCCGGCGTCGTACGCCTCCTGCACCGCGGCCTGCACCCGGCGGATCACGTGGGCGACCTCGCCGCGGATGTAGATGAAGGCCTGGTTGGCGCGGATGGCGTAGGAGCTGACGATGACGCCCTCGACGAGCACGTGCGGGTTGGCCATCATCAGCGGGATGTCCTTGCAGGTGCCCGGCTCGGACTCGTCGGCGTTGACGACGAGGTACTTCGGCTTGGGGTTGTCCTGCGGGATGAAGGACCACTTCATCCCGGTCGGGAAGCCGGCGCCGCCGCGGCCACGCAGGCCGGACTCCTTGACCGACTCGATGATCTCGTCGGGCTGCATCCCGAACGCGGCGTCGAGCGAGCCGTAGCCGCCCTTGGCCTCGTACGACGCGAGCTTCCACGACTGCTCGACGTCCCACATGTCGGTGAGGACCGGGGTCAACATCAGGCGTCACCGTCCTCGGCGTCGGCGGAGCCGGCAGGTCCGGGCTGCTGCTCCTGGAGGGTCTCTGACTCGGCGCGCTGGGTGTCGGCCACGGCGACCGCGCCCTGCTTGGAGCCCGGCAGCGCGGGCGGGCTCCCGTCAGCGCGCGCCGGAGCCGTCCAGCCGCGCTCGCGGGCGATCTCGAGGCCGACGGTGCTCGCCGGCCCGGCGGCCGGACCCTCGTCGACGCGGCCGTCGGGGTAGCCGGCCAGCAGCCGCTCGGTCTCTCGCCAGCTGCCGATCGTCGGGCCGCGGCTGGAGCGGACCTCCTCGCCGGCGCGCAGCCGGTCGACCAGGTCCACCGCCTTCTCCGGCGTCATGTCGTCGAAGAACTCCCAGTCGACCATCATCACCGGGGCGAAGTCGCAGGCGGCGTTGCACTCGACGTGCTCGAGGGTGATCGTGCCGTCGGCGGTCGTCTCGTCGTTGCCGACGTCGAGGTGCTGCTGCAGCCGCTCGAGGATCTGGTCGCCGCCCATCACCGCGCACAGCGTGTTGGTGCAGACGCCGACCAGGTGCTTGCCGACCGTGTGCCGCTTGTACATCGTGTAGAACGTCGCGACGCCGCTCACGTCGGCGCCGCTGATCTCGAGGATGTCGGCGCAGGCCTCGATGCCCTCCGGGGTCACCTTGCCCTGCACCGACTGCACGAGGTGCAGCATCGGCAGTAGCCCCGACCGCTTCTCCGGGTAGCGTG
The DNA here is from genome assembly GCA_964544855.1 of uncultured Nocardioides sp. Taxonomy (GTDB): domain Bacteria; phylum Actinomycetota; class Actinomycetes; order Propionibacteriales; family Nocardioidaceae; genus Nocardioides. Next base: position 302 of record CAZJDU010000143.1, on the reverse strand, counting down.
CGGCGATCTCGCGCAGCTCGGCGAGCGTCTGGTCGTCCAGCGACGGCGTGCTCATCGGTCGACCCCTCCCATCACCGGGTCGATGGAGGCGATCGCGACCACGACGTCGGAGAGCATGCCGCCCTCGCTCATCACGCTCACCGCCTGCAGGTTGTTGAACGACGGGTCGCGGAAGTGCGCCCGGAACGGACGGGTGCCGCCGTCGGAGACGACGTGGGCACCGAGCTCACCGCGCGGGGACTCCACCGGCACGTAGGCCTGGCCCGGCGGGACCCGGAAGCCCTCGGTCACCAGCTTGAAGT
>CAZJDU010000142.1:0-8529 GCA_964544855.1 uncultured Nocardioides sp. | reverse complement strand
CCACCTGCGGGAGATGAAGGAGCGCGGCGAGCGCTTCTCGATGCTCACCGCCTACGACATGTACACCGCCGCGACGTTCGACGAGGCCGGCATCGACGTCCTGCTGGTGGGCGACAGTGCCTCCAACAACGTCTACGGCAACGCGACGTCGCTGCCGGTGACCGTCGACGAGCTGCTGCCGCTCACCCGGGCGGTCGCGCGCTCGGTCGACCGCGCCATGGTCGTCGGCGACCTGCCGTTCGGGTCCTACCAGGCCTCTCCGGAGCAGGGCTATCTCACCGCGGCCCGGTTCATGAAGGAGGGCCTCGCCCACTGCGTCAAGCTCGAGGGCGGCGCTGAGATGGCGCCGCAGATCGAGCGGATGACGCACGGCGGCATCCCGGTCATGGCGCACATCGGCTTCACCCCGCAGTCCGAGCACGTGCTCGGCGGCTACCGGGTGCAGGGCCGCGGCGAGACCGCCGAGCGGGTGCTCGGCGACGCCCGGGCGGTGCAGGAGGCCGGTGCCTTCGCGGTGGTGATGGAGATGGTGCCCGGCGACGTGGCCGCCGAGGTCACCAAGGAGCTCGCCATCCCGACCATCGGGATCGGTGCCGGCGTCGAGTGCGACGGCCAGGTGCTGGTCTGGCAGGACGCCTTCGGACTCCGCACCGGCCGGATGCCGCGCTTCGTGAAGCAGTACGCCGACCTCCACGGCGTCCTCCTCGAGGGCGCCAAGGCCTACGACGCCGACGTCAAGGGCGGCACGTTCCCCGGGGCCGACCACACCTTCTGACGGGCTATCCGAACGGCAGCGGCTCGGGCGCGAGCGAGACCGCTCGCGCCCGGGCGGCGGTCAGGCCACGCCGGTGGTGCTGGCGGCACAGCACCTCGTAGGCGACGTCGGTCGCGTCGTCCCGCTCGGACTCGACGTCACCGACCACGACGACCTCGCCCTCGGTGATGACCGCGCCGTTCTCGGTGCGGGCGTTGTGGGTCGCCCGCTTGCCGCACCAGCACAGCGCCTCCACCTGCAGCACCTCGGTGCGGTCGGCGAGCTCCACGAGCCGGGCCGAGCCCGGGAACAGCCGGGTGCGGAAGTCGGTGAGGATCCCGAAGCAGAAGACGTCGATCTGCAGCTCGTCGACGACCTTCGCGAGCTGGCCGATCTGGTCGGGCGTGTAGAACTGCGCCTCGTCGCAGACGAAGTAGTCGATCCGCGCGCCGTGGGTGAGCGCGTCGACGGTGTAGCGCCAGAAGTCGAAGTCCGGCCCGACCTCGAGGGCGTCGCGCGCCAAGCCGAGCCGGGAGGAGACCGTCGCCGCGCCGGCGCGGTCGTGACTGGTGAAGAGCCGCCCCTCGCGGCCGCGAGCCGCATGGTTGTGGTCGGTCTGCAGCGCCAGCGTCGACTTGCCGGCGTCCATGGTCCCGGTCCAGAAGGTCAGCTCCGCCACAGCGGAGCATCCTTCCACGCCGGTCACCGGTTCCGTGCACCCGCTGGTTGCGTGGCACGCGCTGGTTGCGTGGCCGCCGCACATCGCCGATGGTGGCAGCATGCGCGCTGCGCTGCTGCGGTCGCCTCGACCGGCCGCCGAGCACCCGCTCGACCTGGTCGACGTCCCCGACCCGGGGGTCGGTCCCGACGAGGTGCTGATCGACGTGGTCGCATGCGCGGTGTGCCGCACCGACCTGCAGCTGTGCGAGGGCGACCTCGAGGCGCAGCGGCTCCCCGTCATACCGGGCCATCAGGTCGTCGGCACGGTGGCGCGACGAGGGGCCGACGTGACCGACGTCGAGGTCGGCACCCGGGTCGGCGTCGCGTGGATCGCATCGACCTGCGGCCGCTGCCGGTTCTGCACCTCGGGACGCGAGAACCTCTGCGAGGAGGCGGAGCTCACCGGGTGGCACCGTGACGGCGGCTTCGCGGAGCGGATGGTGGCGCGGGCCGACTTCGTGCATCCACTGCCCGACGGCTTCGACGACGTGGCCGCTGCGCCGCTGCTCTGCGGCGGCGCGATCGGCCTTCGGGCGCTGCGGGTCAGCGGCATCGAGCCCGGCGGGCGGCTCGGGCTCTACGGCTTCGGCGCCAGCGCGACGTGCGCCATCCAGATCGCCCGGCACTGGGGTTGCGAGGTCCACGTCTGCACCCGCTCCGAGCAGGAGCAGGAGCGCGCGCGACGGCTCGGTGCCAGCTGGGCGGCGGGGTACGACGAGGTTCCACCGGTGCCGCTCGACGCCGCGATCACCTTCGCTCCGGTGGGCTCGGTCGTCGTGGCGGCGCTGCAAGCCCTCGACAAGGGCGGCGTGGTGGCCGTCAACGCGATCCACCTCGACCGGATCCCGGCGTTCGACTACACCGACCTGTGGTGGGAGCGGCAGATCCGCAGCGTCGCCAACGTGACGCGCCGCGACGTCGCCGAGCTGGTGGAGCTGGCCGCGGAGATCCCGATCCGCACCGAGGTGCAGCGCTATCCGCTGTCCCAGGTCAACCAGGCGCTGGTCGCCCTCGCAGCCGGGGAGATCTCGGGAGCCGCCGTGCTCACCATCGGCGCGGACGCGTCGTGACGCCGCAGATCCTCGACTTGGACGACAAAACTCCCGCCTGGACGACGAACCTTCTTCGTCCAAGCGGGAGTTTCACCGGCCAGCCGGTGAAACTCCCGCCCCCAGCTCAGTCCACCAGCACCGGAATCAGCATCTCCACCGGCGTCAGCGAGCCGTGCATCCCGATCAGCTGACCCTCGTAGGGGAAGGTGTCGCTCGACAGCACGGCGGTGTCACCCGTGCAGGCGACGATGACGTCGCCGATCCGTGGCACGACCGAGGTGTCGACCGCGCCGAACCAGCCGCGGGCCACCGCGTCACCACGGCTCATCACCTCGGCCCGCTCCCCCAGCGTCTCGCGCCAGGCGGCGATCACGTCGGGCACGGCGCCGCTGCGGCAGTAGAGGTGCCGGAAGCGTGCCTCGCCGCCGACCAGCCCGACCCCGGCCTGCAGCGCGTCGTGGTCGGCCACGTCGATGCGCGACTCCGCCGGCACGTCGACCATGCCGTGGTCGGCGACCACGACCAGTCGACGGTCCGCTGGCAGTGCCTCACGCAGCTGCTCGGCCTCGTGGTCGATCATCGACAGCTGCTGCAGCCACTGGCTGGAGGCGACGCCCCACCGGTGCCCGGTCCAGTCGAGGTCGCCGTCGTAGACGTAGGTCAGCGAGGGCCGGCGGGCCGACGCTGCGGCGGTGGCGGCGATCCGCTCCCCCGCGCGGTCCGCGCCCACGTAGTCACCGCCCCGGTGGGCCGCCAGCGTGAGCCCGCTCTTGGCGAACTTGCGCTCACTGACCACACTGACCGGCACCCCGGCGCCCTGCAGCCGGCTGAAGGCGGTGGGGTGCGGCTGCCACTCCAGCGGGTCGACGTCGGCGTCCCACAGCAGCGCGTTGAGCAGGTCGTCGGTCCCGGGCACCCGGCTGGTGAACCCGACCATGCCGTGCCCGCCGGGCGTCAGGCCGGTGCCGAGCGAGGTGAGGCTGGTCACCGTCGTCGACGGCACGCCCGCGGTCGCCGTCGCCGAGCCGGCGAGGAGCGAGGAGAGGTACGGCGCTGCCTCGGCGTACCGCTCGAGCAGCTGCGCGCCGAGCCCGTCCACCAGGAAGACGACGTACGACGCTGCCTCGGGCAGCTCCAGCCCGGTGGGGCCGGCGTCCAACGGGTGACCCAGGGCGCGGGCGACGGCCGGCACCACGTCGCCGAGCGAGCGGTCGCCGTACGCCGGCTCGCAGAACCCGCTCATCCGCGGGTGCGGGCCGAGAGGCTGGCCGCGAAGGACAGCAGCCCGGCGACGGCGTCGGTGCCGTCGGCCGCGGCGGAGACGCGCAGGGTGAAGTCGTCGGAGCTGAGCACTCCGGTGTAGCCGTGGTCGGCCTCGCACTGCGGGTCACTGCAGCTCGCGGGCTCCAGATCGAGCCGGCTGACGCCGCCCCACCCGATGGTGAGCACCGCCTCGGCGGGCGGCCGGGGCCCGGCGCTCGGCTCGGTGGTCATCCGGGTCACCACGACCGAGGCGACCGAGCTCAGGCTCACCGCCTCGGTCGAGGTGGAGGTGTAGGGCTCGGGCAGCAGGTCGTCGCCCGCGTGCTCGTCGATGTGGGCCAGCAGCAGCCGCGACGGGGTCAGCACCAGCACGCTCTGGTGACGACGCACCTCGTCGCGGTCGAAGGTCGGCTCGTGATGGACGTAGAAGGACAGCACCGGCTCGCCGCCGGTGGCGTCCGCGACCGCGTCGGCCACCACCTCGGGGTAGAACCCGGTCGTCTCGAGCGCGCGCCTCAACTCACCGGCACGGTCACGCTCCTCGGTCCTGTCACGCAACGGCATGTGCCGATCTTGTCACTCGGGGATGGTAGTCGCGACGTCGGGCATCCGCCGGACGAAGGAGTCGGGTCGGGGGTCCTTCACCACGGCGAGCCGGGCGGCCGCGGTCAGCACGTTGACGCCGTGGGCGCCCGCGAGCGCCAGCGAGACCTCCAGCGAGCTGATCTCGGGCAGGTCGTGCTGCAGCCGGGCCACCCGGGCGATCAACGACTCGACGGCGTCGGTGTCGACGGGGTCGCTGCCACGGTAGCCGAACAGCAGCGGAGAGCTCTTCACCTCGCGCACCATCGTGGCGACGTCGTTGTGGTCCAGCGGCGGGATCCGGTAGGACCAGTCGCCGAGCAGCTCCACGATCGGACCGGAGACGCCGAAGGACACCACCGGCCCGAAGAGCGGGTCCTCGAAGGACCGCACCGCGATCGGCACGCCGGGCGGAGCGCTCTTCTGAACGACCAGCTCGGCGTCCTCGGGCTGGGACACGACGGTGCTCACGCTCTCCCAGGCGTCGGCGAGCTCGCCGGCGTCGTCGAGGTTGCGCCAGACGTGGGCGCCGTCGGGGCGGTCGCGGAGCGACTCCCGCGTCGACTTGAGCACGACGTCCCAGCCGAGCTCCTCGGCGCGCTGCTCGGCCTCCTCCAGCGTGGTGACGGGGTACGACGGCCACAGCTCGATGCCGTAGGCCGCGAGCAGCTCGGTCACCTTCTCCGGCGGCAGCTCGACCTCGTCCTGCCGGTCGAGCGCGCCGTGCACCAGGGCGCTGGCCCCGTGCTCGTCGACCACCTCCGGCTCGGCCGGCGCAACGTCCGGGTGCCGCAGCCACATCGCGTAGTCCACGACCCGGGCGAGCGAGCGCACCGCCGCCTCGACGGCCGGGTAGGACGGCACCGAGCCGCGACCGGCCGTGGAGCCGGCGACGTCGGGGACCCGGAGCAGCTCGGGGATGCCCTCCGCGCCGAGGAAGGAGGAGACCAGCGGTTTGTCGGACTGCTCACCGACGGCGGCGAGCACGTTGGCGACCTCGTCGCCGGAGACGTTGAGCGGCGGGATGTAGACGGCGATCACCGAGTCGATCCCGGGGTCGTCGATCGCGTCGTCGAGGGCGTCCTCGAAGTCCTCCGCGGTGGCCTCCGCGCCGAGCGCCACCGAGCGGACGATGTCGAGGCCGACCGCTGTGCCGGCGTCGGCGGCCAGCAGGCCGAGCGCGTCGGAGTTGCCGACGATCGCGACCCGGCGGCCCCGCGGCAGCGGCTGGTGGGCCAGCAGCTGGGCGACGTCGAACATCTCCTCGAGGGTGTCGACCTGGAGGATGCCGGCCTGGCGGAACATCGCGTCGACCGCCGCCTGCGGAGCGTCGATGCGCCGGACGGTGTGGCCCATCGGCACGCCCTGGGTGGTCCGGCCGGAGCGCACCGCCACGATCGGCTTGCGCTGCGAGACCCGGCGCGCGATGCGTGAGAACTTGCGCGGGTTGCCGATCGACTCGAGATACATCATGACGACCTCGGTGGCGTCGTCCTCCTCCCAGTACTGGAGCAGGTCGTTGCCGGAGACGTCGGCGCGGTTGCCCGCGCTGACGAAGGTGGAGATGCCGAGGCCGCGGTTCTTGACCTTCTCCAGGATCGCGGAGCCGAGGGCGCCGGACTGGCAGAAGAAGCCGGCACGACCGCGGGCGGGCATCACCGACGACAGCGAGGCGTTGACCTGCACCTTCGGGTCGGTGTTGATCACGCCGAGGCAGTTGGGACCGATCAGCCGGAGCCCGTAGGAGCGCGACAGTCCGGCCAGGTGCCGCTGCCGGCGGCGGCCCTCCTCGCCGGTCTCGGCGAAGCCGGAGGAGATCACGACCATGCCGTGCACGCCCTTGGCGGCGCAGTCGAGCACGACGTCGGTCACCGCGTCGGCCGGCACCGCGACGATCGCGACGTCGACCTCGTCGGGGATCTCGTTGACGGTCTTGTACGCCGGCATCCCCGACACCGCCGCCGCCGTCGGGTTGACGACGTAGACGCGCCCGGTGAAGTCGCCGGTCACCAGGTTGTGCACCAGCAGCTGGCCGATGGTGTCCTGCCGGCGGCTGGCGCCGATGATGGCGACCGAGCGCGGATGGAAGAACTTGTGGATCGAGGCCGCCTCGGCCCGGTGCTCCCGGTTGTGCATCACGCCGATCGCGGTGTCGGTGGGGTCGATCGGGAACTCGAGGGTGATCACGCCGTCGGCGTACCCGCTGGCGAGCCGGTAGCCGGCGTCGCGGAAGGTCTGGATCATCCGGTGGTTGTCGGGCAGCACCTCGGCGGTGAAGCGCTCGACCCCGCTCTCGCGGCCGGCCTGTGCGAGATGCTCGAGCAGCAGCTGCCCGATGCCACGGCCCTGGTGCTCGTCCTCGACGAGGAACGCGACCTCGGCCTCCTTGGGCTCGATGACGTCGTAGCGGCCGACCGCGATCATCCGCTGCGACACCAGCATCACCAGCGCCACCCGGTCCTTGTGGTCGACGTGGGTGAAGCGGCGCACGTCGCGCGGCGACAGCGTCGGCATCGGGCTGAAGAACCGGTAGTACTTCGACTGGTCGGAGACACGGGAGTAGAACTCGGTCAGCAGGTCGGCGTCCTCGCCGCGGATCGGCCGGATGTGGGCCGTGCGGCCGTCACGCAGGATCACGTCGGCGGACCAGTGCGCCGGGGGCGCCGGGATCTCGTCCGTGGGAGTACCGTCGGGCTGGGGTGTCACGCTCACAACCTACCGGCCCTGGGATGCCCCGCCCATGTCACGGACGTTGACCCGGCGCCGCCCCGAGGCCCGGCTCAGCGCCGCACCCGGTAGCGCAGGTGCAGCACGCGCTCGCCCTGGAGGACGACGTACGGGTCCTCCAGCAGGTGCCGGCCCTCGACCGCACCGAAGAAGCGCTTGCCGGAGCCGAAGACGACCGGCGCGACGTCCATGGCGACCTCGTCCACGAGCCCGAGCGCGAACGCCTGTCCACCGACCTCACCCGCGGTCAGCGCCACGGCACGGCCCGCGGCGCGCCTCCGCGCCTCGGTCACGGCCGCCCCGACGTCGTCGAAGAACGGTACGTCGGCCTCCGGGTGCCAGCCGTCCGGCTTCGGCCGGTGGGAGACCACGACGAGGTGCTCCCCCGCCGGCGGTCGGGCGTCCCAGCCGTTGGTCAGGTCGAAGAGATGGCGGCCCGTCACCGTCGCCCCGACGCTGTCCCAGAACGGCCGGACGTAGGACCGTGAGGTCGCCGAGACCCGGAACGGCGCGTGCTGCTGCTCCCCCTCCTCGTCGACCAGCGGCTGGTCGCCGTTGAAGTACCACTCGAAGAGCGGCCCGACGTCGTCGTTCGCGTCGGCGATGAAGCCGTCCACCGACACCACCGCGTGCATGACCACTGTGCTCATCCGTCGCCTCGCTTCGCTCGCACGTATTCAACCATCAGGTTGACCTTGTCGGTACGGGCAGACCCGGCACGGCCGGATTCCTCATCGGCACCCCCGTCACGGCGTGCCGCGTGCAGGGCTGTCGGCGGCACCGGAGACAATGCGCCCATGGCACGGCGCAGCACGAAGAACCCCCCGCCCGAGGACTTCGAGGAGCACATCCTCGACACCGACCTGGGTGACGAGATGCGGAACTCCTTCCTGGAGTACGCCTACTCCGTCATCTACTCCCGCGCGCTCCCCGACGCGCGCGACGGCCTGAAGCCGGTGCAGCGCCGGATCCTGCACACGATGAACGAGATGAACCTCCGGCCCGACCGGGGGCACGTGAAGTCCGCCCGCGTCGTCGGCGAGGTGATGGGTCGCCTCCACCCGCACGGTGACAGCGCGATCTACGACGCGATGGTGCGGATGGCCCAGCCGTGGGCGATGCGGCTCCCCTACGTCGACGGCCACGGCAACTTCGGCTCGCCCGACGACCCGCCCGCGGCGATGCGCTACACCGAGTGCCGGATGGCGCCCGCCGCGATGGCGATGACCGAGGCGCTCGACGAGGACACCGTCGACTTCCGGCCCAACTACGACGGTCGCGAGACCGAGCCCTCGGTGCTGCCCTCGGCGATCCCCAACCTGCTGGTCAACGGCGGCACCGGGATCGCGGTCGGCATGGCCACCAACTGCGCGCCGCACAACCTGGTCGAGGTGGTGCAGGCGCTGCGTCACCTGATCAAGCACCCCCACA
>CAZJDU010000141.1:0-8639 GCA_964544855.1 uncultured Nocardioides sp. | reverse complement strand
GGTCGGCGCTGCCGAGGCCGACCTGCGGCGCGCTGGAGTCGGTGTTGTCCATCTTCACCACCAGCGGCGGGCGGTTCTTGGCCACCGAGCCGTCGGCCTCGAGCCCGGTCAGTGGCCAGGTCTCAGGCTCGGGCGGCGCGCTGGTCTCCGCCGCCGGCTCGCTGTCGGTCGGCTCGTCCTCGCCACCGCAGGCGACGAGCGCCAGACCGAGCGCGGTGCAGGCCACCGCGGCGCGCAGGACGGGCCGGTGACGCCCCATGGTTACTCCGAACATGTGCTGAGTGTGCGTCCGATCAGGTCAGCCGGGTGAGCGACGCGCCGCCGTCGACGTACAGCGTCTGCCCGGTGATGTACGACGACTCGTCGCTGGCCAGGAAGGTCACGGCCGCGGCGATGTCCTCCGGGAAGCCGACGCGCTTGACCGGGTTGGCGTCGGCGTTGAGCTTGCGGAACTCCTCGAGCTCGATCCCGAGCCGCTCCGCGGTGGCGTCGGTCATCTCGGTGGCGATGAAGCCGGGCGCGACGGCGTTGACGTTGATGCCGAACGGACCGAGCTCGATGCCCAGGGTCTTGGTGAAGCCCTGGATGCCCATCTTGGCCGAGGAGTAGTTCACCTGGCCGCGGTTGCCCAGCGAGGAGATGCTGGAGGTGTTGACGACCTTGCCGTACTTCTGCTCGACGAAGTGCTTCTGAGCAGCCTTGGTCATCAGGAACGCGCCCTTGAGGTGCACGCCCATGACCAGGTCCCAGTCGTCCTCGGACATCTTGAACAGCAGGTTGTCGCGGGTGATGCCGGCGTTGTTGACCAGCACGTGGATGCCGCCGAGCTCGGAGACGACCCGCTCGATCGCAGCGTCGACCGAGTCGCCGCTGGAGACGTCGGCGCCGATGCCGATCGCCTTCGCGTCGCCGGTGACGGGGAGCTTGGCCGCTGCGTCGGCCGCCGCGGACTCGTCGAGGTCGACGATCGCCACGGAGGCGCCCTCCTCGGCGAACTTGGTGGCGGTGCCGAATCCGATGCCGCGGGCGGCACCGGTGATGACGACGACCCGTCCGTCGAAACGACCCATGACTGCTCCTCTCCTGCGCCCGGCTCGGCTCGGGCGATCTGCAAAGTCCAGAGCGCACCCTACGACGCGCCCGGTCGCCCTGTCCCATCGGAGCGTTGTGCGCAGTGACCAGAGCTGCTCGGCGGTTCGGTCGGCGCACGACGGCGGACGGCGTGAGCGCGGGGCCTCACAGCACGTCGCGGAGCCGGCCGGCGTACGTCGCCGGCTCGCCGTCGGCGTACTTCCGGCGCGGCCAGAAGAAGCCCCGCAGCCCGTCGCCCTTGGTGCGCGGCACCACGTGCAGGTGCAGATGCGGGACCGACTGGCTGACGGTGTTGTTGATCGCGCAGAAGCTGCCCTGGGCGCCGAGCCCCTCGACCATCGCCGTGGCGAGCCGCTGCGCGGCGGCCAGGAACCCGTCGCGCAGCTCCGCGGGCAGCTCGGGCAGCGTCACGACATGCTGCCGCGGCACCAGCAGCACATGTCCTTTGAAGACCGGCCGCTGGTCGAGGAACGCCACCAGATCGGGCTCGTCGAGCACGATCTCGGCGTCGGTCCCCCCGGCGATGATCGAGCAGAAGACGCAGTCGGGCACGGCCGCGAGCCTAGAGCAGCAGTGCCGAGTCGGCTGGTCTCTCGCGCCCCAGCACGCCGAGTCGGCTCATCTCTCGCACCGTTGGTGCGCATCGTCGAAGAGATGAGCCGACTCGGCGGGTGGGCGGTCAGGCGGTCAGTCGAGCCAGGCGTCGCGGGCGGCGACCCCGAGGTCGCTGTGGTCGGTGAAGAACGCGTCCACACCAGCGTCGAGCAGCTGGTCGATCTCGCCGGCGAGGTCGCCGTGGGCGTTCGGGGCGGTGCCGACGCGGAAGTTCGTCGGCATGAAGCGGTTCTCCGCCCGCAGCGTCCAGGTGACCACCCGCAGGTGCACGGCGTGGGCGTCGTCGACCAGCGAGGTGGGCTCACCGGTCGCGCCGGTCTCCGGGTCGCGCGGCAGGATCTGGCTCTTCTCCGGCGAGACCCACTCGGCGTACTTCGAGATGCCCTTGAGCCCGGCGGGCGTGCGCAGGTCGTCGTAGGTCACCCCGGTGTCCGCGACCACCTGGTCGTACGGCGCTCCGCCACCGCTGAGCAGCTGCGCGATCGGCAGCCTGGTCATCGTGTCGAGGTCGCGCAGGTTGCTGACCTCGAAGGACTGCAGCACCACCGGGTCCTTCTTCTTGTCCAGGCCGTAGGCGTCGAGGGTCGCGACGAGCGGCTCCTCCATCGACAGCCCGATGGAGTCGAAGTACGTCGGGTGCTTGGTCTCCGGGGCGATCCCGACGACCCGGCCGGTGTCGGCCTCGACCTGCTGCACCAGCTCGACCACCTCGGCGAGGGTGGGCACCGGGAACCGCCCGTCGTACGTCGCGCTCTCCGGCCGGACGTCGGGCAGCCGCTCGACCGCGCGCAGCGTCCTCAGCTCAGCGAGCGTGAAGTCCTCGGTGAACCAGCCGGTGGTCTCACGGCCGTCGATGGTCTTCGTGGTCCGGCGGTCGGCGAACTCCGGGTGGTCGGCCACGTCGGTCGTGCCGCTGATCTCGTTCTCGTGGCGGGCGACGAGCACGCCGTCCGCGGTGGAGACGACGTCGGGCTCGATGTAGTCCGCGCCCATCTCGATCGCGAGGGCGTAGGCGGCCAGGGTGTGCTCGGGGCGGTAGCCGGAGGCGCCGCGGTGGGCGATCACCAACGGGTCGTCGCCGGCGGCGGCCTGCGCGACGGGCGAGGCGGGTCCGGCCGGGTCGGCGGCCGCCGGAGCGCCGACCGCGACCAGCGCCGGCGTCGTGAGCACGGCGGCGACGGCGATCGTGCGGCGGAGGGTGGACGGGTGGGAGGGGTGCTTCCGAGAGTTCATGGGCCGAGCCGACCAGTCCCAGGTGGCGCGGTGACGAGCAGCCGGTGAAATCCGGCCGGGCGTCTCGTGTCGTGCTCAGGCCGGACCTCAGCTCGGCTTCGCGCTCGGCCTCGCGGGTCAGTCGCGGGGCAGCATGGTCGTGCTGACGCGCCGGCGCACCCGCCGTCGGCGCCGGAGCCCGAACAGGCTCAACAGTCCGCGTCTTCGGCTTCGATATGGATGCATCTTCCACGGCATCGCGTCAACCCCATGACTCACGCGGCCGGCGGCCCCGGCCGCTCGGAGCAGTGCCGGTGTGGGACCCGAGCGCCGCACCGGACACGATCAAACCACGACAGGAGCCCCTATACCAGCAGGTCGCCGGGTTTCATCCCCCGGGTCACCCTCGCCGGAGAGTCGCGTCCGGCGGCACGCCCTCGCCACCGACGTAGGTTGGTGGGCATGCGTATCGCCATCGTCGGCGGCCACGGCAAGGTCGCCCTGCATCTGCATCCGATCCTGTCAGCGGCCGGCCACACGCCGGTCGCCCTGGTCCGCCGCGAGGAGTACCGCGACGAGCTCGAGCGGCTCGGCGCCGAGGTCCGGCTGCTCGACATCGAGAGCCAGGACGTCGACGACTTCGCCGCAGCATTCGCGGGCTGTGAGGCCGTCGTCTTCACGGCCGGCGGCGGTCCCGACGGCAACATCGAGCGCAAGCGGACCGTCGACCTCGAGGGCTCGCTGAAGTCGATCGAGGCCGCGCAGCGGACGGGGATCCGTCGCTTCGTCCAGGTCTCCGCGATCGGGGTGGACACGCCGGTGCCCGACGACACGCCCGAGGTCTGGAAGGCCTACGTCGCCGCCAAGCGCGACTCCGACGCGGCGCTGCGCGACAGTGGTCTGGACTGGACGATCATCCGCCCCGGGCGACTCACCGACGACGCCGGCACCGGACGGGTGGCGCTCGCCCCCGAGCTGCCGCGCGGCGACATCCCGCGCCAGGACGTGGCCTCGGTGGTCTCCGTGGTGCTCGACCGCGACGACTCCGTCGGCCACCAGTGGACGCTCATCGCCGGCGAGTGCTCGGTCGACGAGGCCGTCACCCAGGCGGCAGCGGCGCAGCCCGGCCGCACCTGAGCCTCCGCCCGCTCCCTGGACCAGATCATAAACCTGAGTTTATGATCTCGGTCACGTCGCGGGAGGGGAGGGAGTGTGGTGACGCTTGTCGCGGTGCCGGCGCTGCTGGCCGAACCGGCGGGACTGACCGCACTGGCCGCCGACCTGGACGACTACGCGCTCGACGCGAGCGGGACGCTGACCACCATCGTCAAGGTGCTGATCGCGATCTTCCTGTTCGGGGTCGCGCTCGACACCACCCCGTCGGACTTCCGCGAGGTGCTGCGTCGGCCCTGGGTGATCGTGGTCTGCCTGGTGGCGCAGTACGCCGTCGTCCCGGCGCTGACGCTGCTGCTCCTCCTGACGATCGACGTCCACCCGTCGGTCGCCCTGGGGATGCTCTTCGTCGTCTGCTGCCCCTCGGGCAACCTCTCCAACCTGCTGACCCACCGGGCCCACGGCGACGTGTCGCTGTCCGTGTCGCTCACGACGGTCTCCACCGTGGTCGCGATCCTGGCGACGCCGGCCGCGTTCGCCTTCTGGGGCAGCCTCCAGCCGAAGGTCGCCGGACTGCTGCGTGACATCGCGCTCGACCCCGCTGACATGGCGGTCGAGGTCGGCCTGCTCATCGCCGCGCCCTTCGCCGCCGGGATCGTGGTGGCGCAGCGCTGGCCCCGGTTCGCCGAGCGCGCCCGCGGCCCGGTCGAGACCGGCACCCTGGTGCTGCTGGTGCTCTTCATCGTCGGGGCCCTCGCCGGCCGCTTGAGCGTCTTCGTCGCGACCATCGGCGCCGTGGTGGTCGGCGTCGTGGTGCAGAACCTCGGCTCGCTGCTGCTCGGCTACGGCATCGGCCGCGCCGGCCGGCTCCCGGCGCCGGCGGTGCGGGCGCTGACCTTCGAGCTCGGTCTGCGCAACACCGGGCTCGCCCTGGTGCTCGTCATCGCGTTCTTCGGGTCGCTCGGCGGCGCCGTACTGGTCGTGGCGTTCTGGGGGCTGTGGGACGTCATCACCGGCCTGACGCTCGCCACGTGGTGGAAGCGGCGGGGCCAGGAGCGCGGTGCGCGGGGCCGCCGCCTGGAGGCCAACCCATGACCGGCCGGGTGGCCGCGGACGCCGCGACCTCAGCGCGGCGCTGCGGGCGAGCGGACCGCCTGCGGCACGACTGCGGGTGCGCGGGCGGCGATCTCGGTGAGGGCGCGCCGGGTCTCGGCCGCCCCGTCGGCGCCGATGCGGCGGGCCAGGTCGGCCTCGAAGTCGTCGTGGAAGGCGCGGGCGGTCTCGAGGGCCGACCGACCGCGAGCGGTGACCGTGATCAGCCGCAGCCGTCGGTCCTCCGGCGAGGCCTGCCGCTCCACCAGACCGTCCTGCGTCATCCGGTCCACGATCTTCAGCGTCGCCTGGCTGGTCATCCCCAGCTCGTCGGCGAGGGCGCGCAGACTGCACGGCCGGGCCGTGAGCACGCGCAGCAGATAACCCGTGCGGGTGGAGAAGCCGGAGAAGCCGACGTCGGCCATGTGGTGGCGCAGCTCCTCGGCGAAGGTCACCTGTGCCAAGGACAGCAGCACGCCGAAGTCGGCCCGGTCGGTGGTCACCCGGCCAGCCTAGGGCGTGCCCGACATCGCGACAGCGAGGAGACCGCGCATGCCTGACGGACCGGTGATCGGCCGCACCCTGCACGACTCGGAGCCGTGGCACCCGCCGCGGCCACGCCCCGCGGGGGCCCCCAACGTGGTGGTCGTGCTGCTCGACGACGTCGGCTTCGCCCAGCTGGGTGCCTTCGGCGCCGACATCGCCACCCCGACGATCGACCGGCTGGCGGCCGAGGGGCTGCGCTACCAGCGGTTCCACGTGACCGCTGTCTGCTCGGCGAGCCGCGCCGCCCTGCTCACCGGCCGCAACCACCATGCGGTGGGGATGGGGCTGCTCGTCGACCTGCCGACCGGGTTCCCGGGCTACTCCTGCCGCATCCCCCGCTCGGCGGCCGGCCTCCCGCGGGTGCTGCGCGACGCCGGCTGGAGCACGATGGCGGTCGGCAAGTGGCACCTGACCCCGCGCAACGACCGGTCCGCGGCGGGCCCCTACGACACCTGGCCGCTCGGGCTCGGCTTCGAGCGGTTCTACGGCTTCCTGCACGGTGACGCCAACCAGTGGACGCCCACGCTGGTGCGGGACAACTCGCCGGTCGAGCCGCCGCGCACGCCCGAGGAGGGCTACCACCTCACCGAGGATCTCGCCGACGAGGCGCTGCGCATGGTGCGCGACCAGCACAACGCAGCCCCGGAGAAGCCGTTCTTCCTCTACTTCGCCCCGGGCACCGCGCACGCACCGCACCAGGTGCCGCGCGCGTGGTCCGAGCGGTATGCCGGCGCCTTCGACCAGGGGTGGGAGCGGTGGCGCGAGGAGGTCTTCGCGCGGCAGGTGGCGGGAGGCGTCGTACCGCCGGGCACGGAGCTCGCGCCGCGGCCGCCGTGGATCCCGGACTGGGAGGGGCTGTCGACCGAGGAGCGCCGGCTCTTCGCCCGGTTCCACGAGGTGTACGCCGGCTTCCTGAGCCACTTCGACCACCAGCTGGGCCGGCTGATGGCCGGGCTGGAGGAGCTGGGCGTCGCCGACAACACCCTGGTCGTCGTCACCTCGGACAACGGGGCGAGCGCCGAGGGCGGGACGGTCGGGTCGATCAACGAGCACCGGTTCGGCTTCGGCGTGCCGGACGACCTGGCCGACAACCTCGCAGGCCTCGACGACATCGGCGGGTTCCGCTCCTACAACCACTATCCGTGGGGCTGGGCGTGGGCGGGCAACACCCCGTTCAAGCTGTGGAAGCGGCACACCTGGCTCGGCGGCACCCGGGTGCCGCTGGTCGTGCGGCCGCCCGGCGGGGTGGCCGACCCGGGCGCGGTGCGACCGCAGCTGTGCCACGTCGTGGATCTGTTCCCCACGATCCTCGAGACGTGCGGCGTCGAGGCGCCCGCGGAGGTCGACGGGGTCGCGCAGCAGCGCATCGACGGCCGGTCGATGGTGCCGACCTTCGACGACGGCGCTGCGCCCGACGTCCGCACCACGCAGTACTTCGAGATGATCGGCTCCCGGTCGATCATCCACGACGGCTGGAAGGCGACGACCGACCACGTGCCCAGCGGGGTGCTCGACGAGGAGCGGCTGCTGCCCGGCAGTCGCGACCTCGACGACGACCGGTGGAGCCTCTACCGGCTGGCCGACGACTTCGCGGAGGTGCACGACCTCGCCGAGGAGCATCCGGCGGTGGTCGCGGAGCTCGAGGAGGTCTGGTGGCGCGAGGCCGAGCGCAACCAGGTGCTGCCGCTGCAGGACGACCTCCAGGGACGGCTCGCCGCGATGGAGACGCCGCTGTGGCCGCCCCGGCCGACGCACGTGGTCCATCCCGGTGGGACGCCGCTCGCCGACGAGCAGGTGCCGTCCTTGTCGCTCGGCGCCGTCGTCGAGGCCGACGTGGACGTGCCCGACGGTGGCGGTGTGGGGGTGCTCGCGGCGATCGGCGACTGGTCCAACGGCTGGGCGCTCGTGGTGCTCGACGGTGCTCCCGCGATGCTGCTGAACCTCACGAGCACGCCGTACGCCGTCCGCAGCGAGCGCCGGCTCGCCGCCGGTCGGCACCGGGTGGGCTTCCGGTTCGTACCGCACGACGGCGGCACCGGCGTGCTGCTCTGCGACGACGAGGTGGTCGGCACGGCGCCACTGCCGGCCGGCATGGGCGCCAGCGGCATCCAGATCGGCGGCGGCGGCCTCCGGCTCGGCCACGACGCCGGCTTCCCCGTGAGCGAGGACTACACGCCGCCGTTCCCCTGGACCGGAACCCTGCACACCGTCACCTTCCGGGGCGCTCGGCCCACCGACGGTGGCAGCGCCGGGGAGCTGCTGGAGCACCTGCTGCGCACGGAGTGACAGCGGGCCGACGACGCCGTCATCGGATGCTGCGGCTGGTCGAAGGCGGGCCGGACACCGAGGGCGAGCCCGAGCTGGCCTTCGAACTGCTCCGTCAGGCCTGGGGCCGGGGATACGCGACCGAGGCCGCGTGGGCGGTGCTGGAATGGGCCAGGTCCTCCGGACACGAGCGCCTGTGGGCGACGGTCTGGGACTGGAACACCGCTTCTCGAAGGGTGCTGGCCAAGCTGGGCTTCACCGAGACGGTCCGCCGAGAGGTGCAGGCTTCCCACGGCACCAAGCGGGTCATCGCACGGCGGCTCTGATCGATGTCCGACACCAGTGCGACCGCGCCGTCACGGCCGGTGCGCGCGCCAGGGCTCGACGGCCGGGCGCCCTTGCGAGCGGCTCTGGTGACGATCGACCTCGCTAGGTGCGTCGGTGGAATCTGAGGTCGCCGTTGGGGAGTCGGTCGGTGTGGTGGGTGGGGTCGTGGATGCGGTGGTGGTGGAAGGGAGAGAGCATGACGCCGTGGTCGAGGTCGGTGCGGCCGCCGGCTGACCAGGGGGTCAGGTGGTGGGCCTCGCACCAGGTCGCGGGCGTGGTGCAGCCCTCGGTGCGGCAGACCCGGTCGCGCAGCCGCAGGGCCCGGCGTTGGGCTGGGGTGAAGAGGCGTTGGGCGCGGCCCTGGTCGAGGATCTCGC
>CAZJDU010000140.1:0-8682 GCA_964544855.1 uncultured Nocardioides sp. | reverse complement strand
ACCCGCGCCAACTTCCGCACCGGCACGATGACCGTCTGCACGATGACGCCGATGCGGTCGGTGCCCCACCGCGTGGTCGCGTTGCTCGGCCTCGATGACGGGGTCTTCCCGCGCGTCGGGGTGACCGACGGCGATGACGCGCTCGCGCGCGCCCCGATCACCGGCGAGCGCGACGTCCGGGGTGAGGACCGGCAGCTCTTCCTCGACGCGCTCCTGGCGGCGACCGACCATCTGGTGGTCACCTACACCGGCGCCAACGAGTACTCCGGGCAGCCCCGCCCGCCCGCCTCGCCGCTCGGCGAGCTGCTCGACACGCTCGACGCCACCGCGACGAGCACGGATCGTCCGGTGTCCGAGGCGATCACCGTGCACCACCCGTTGCAGCCCTTCGACCGCCGCAACCTCGTCCCGGGAGCGCTGGTGCCGGAGCAGCCGTTCAGCTTCGACCGTGCCGCGCTCGCCGGCGCCACGGCCGCGGCCGGCCCGCGCTCCGACCCACCCCGGCTGCTGACCGGCGCGCTGCCGCCCCGCCCGGTCGAGGACGTCGAGCTCGACGACCTGCTGTCGTTCTTCCGCTCGCCGGCCCGCGGCTTCCTGCGCGACCGCCTCGACCTGACGCTGCCGCGCGAGGAGGAGCAGCTCGACGACGCTCTGCCGGTCGAGGTCGACGCCCTGGTGAAGTGGCAGGTCGGCGACCGGGTGCTGCGCGACCTCCTCGCCGGCCTCGACCCCGACCAGGCCCGCCAGCAGGAGTGGCGCCGCGGGGTGCTGCCACCCCGCCAGCTGGGGTGGCGGATCCTCGGCGAGGTGCTCGGCACCGCCCAGCCGCTGGCCCGCCGCGGGCTCGAGCTCCGCACCCGCGAGGCCGCCGCCGTCGACGTCGCGGTCGACCTGGGCGGCGGCCGCGTGCTGCGCGGCACCGTGCCGGAGGTGTACGGCGACCGCCTGGTGCCGGTGCACTACGGCCGCCTCAACGCCGGGCACCGGCTGCAGTCCTGGATCCAGCTGCTCGCCCTCGCGGCGTCCGACGAGGACCGGGCCTGGACGGCGCACACGGTGGGGCGGGCCGGTGGCCGCTCGGCCACCGTCGATGCGACCTCGATCCTCGGTCCGCTCGACCACACCGCCCGCGACGTGCTGCGCGACCTGGTGGCGCTGCGCGACAGCGGCCTGTGCGAGCCGCTGCCGCTCCCGCTCAAGACCTCGCTCAGCTATGCCCGCAAGCGCCGGACCCGGGCCGACGAGGTCCACGCCCGCGACGAGGCCATCCGGTGGGAGTGGGCGGACAGCAGGTTCCCGGGGGAGTGCTCCGACGACGCCCACGTGCGCATCTGGGGGCCGGCCGCGCCGCTGCCCGGCGGCGACGAGCCGCCGCGCCCCGGCGAGGAGCACGAGGGCGAGACGACGCGGTTCGGTGCCCTGGCCCTGCGGCTCTGGGGGCCGTTGGCCGCCGCCGAGCAGGGGAGCTGGTGACCGTGCCCGACACCACGCCCACCCCGTTCGACCTGACCGGTCCGCTGCCCACGGGCACCACGCTGCTCGAGGCCAGCGCCGGCACCGGCAAGACCTTCACCCTCGGCGCGCTCGTGACGCGCTACGTCGCCGAGGGCGTGGCCCGTCTCGACGAGATGCTGGTCATCACCTTCGGCCGGGCCGCCACCCAGGAGATGCGCGAGCGGGTCCGGTCCGCCCTGGTGCAGGCCGAGCGGGCGCTCGCCGACCCGGACGTGGCCGACACCGACAACGCGGTGCTCGCCCACCTGCTCGCGGCCGACGAGCCCGAGCGCGCCGTACGCGGCCGGCGGCTGCGCGACGCGCTGGCCTCCTTCGATGCGGCGACGATCGCGACCACCCACCAGTTCTGCCAGCTGGTGCTGCGCTCGCTCGGTGTGGCCGGCGACTCCGACGCGACCGCCACCCTCGTCGACTCGCTCGACGAGCTCGTGGTCGAGGTCGCCGACGACCTCTACCTGCAGTGGTACGGCGACTCCCGGGGCACGCCGCACTTCGACCGCACCGAGGCGCTGGCCGTGGCGCGGGCAGCGGTCGGCGACCCGCAGGCCACCCTGGCGGAGGCCGACGAGGGCAGCGCGTCGGGCCGGGCGCGCACCGACTTCGCGCAGGCCGTGCGCCGCGAGGTGGAGCGTCGCAAGCGGCGCCGCGGCATCCTCTACTACGACGACCTGCTGAGCCGGCTCGCCCGGGCGCTCGACGACCCGGACGCACCGGCCCGCGCTCGGATGCGCGACCGGTGGCGCATCGTGCTGGTCGACGAGTTCCAGGACACCGACCCGGTGCAGTGGCAGGTGCTCGACCGGGCGTTCTCCGGCCACGCCACGATGGTGCTGATCGGTGACCCCAAGCAGGCGATCTACGCCTTCCGCGGCGGCGACGTCACGACGTACCTCGCCGCCGCCCGCACCGCGACCACCCACGCCACGCTCGGCACCAACCACCGCACCGACGGAGCGCTGCTCGACCGGCTGCAGGTGGTGCTGCGCGGCGCCGCGCTGGGCGACGCCGAGATCGTGGTCCGCGAGGTCGCTGCCCGCCACCGCGGCAGCCGGCTGCGCGGCGCTCCGCAGGACGCGCCGTTCCGCCTCCGGCAGCTGCGCACCGACGGGTTCCGCACCACGAAGTACGGCCTCAACGCCGGGCAGGCGCGCGAGCACATCGCGCGCGACTGCGCTGCCGACATCGCCGCGCTGCTGGCGTCGGAGGCGACCTGGGACGACCGCCGGGTGCGGGCCGGCGACATCGCGGTGCTGGTCGCCGAGCGCAACCACGGCCTGCTCGTGCAGCGCGCGCTCGCCGAGCACAGCGTGCCCGCGGTGCTGCCCGGCGGCGACCTCTTCGCCACCCCGGCGGCCGACGAGTGGCTGGCGCTGCTGACCGCGCTGGAGTCGCCGCACCGGTCGGGGCTGGTGCGGGCCGCCGCGCTCACGCACTTCTTCGGCGCCACGGCCGAGCAGCTCGACACCGAGGGTGAGGACCTGACCGCGCGGGTCGCGGACACGCTGCGGGGCTGGTCGCTGCTGCTGCGCGGGCGCGGGGTGGCGGCGCTGGTCGAGGCGGCGGAGGAGCGTGGCCTCGGGCGGCGGGTGCTCGGCGAGACCGACGGCGAGCGGCTGCTCACCGACCTGCGCCACGTCGGTCACCTGCTCCACGAGGTGGTCGTGCGCGACGGGCTGGGGCTCACCTCGTTGCGGGAGTGGTTCCAGGCCGAGCGGGCCCGCAAGGCGGAGGCGGGCGAGCGCTCGCGGCGGCTCGACTCCGACGCCGCAGCGGTGCAGATCGTCACCATCCACGGCAGCAAGGGACTGGAGTACCCGATCTGCTACCTCCCCTTCGCCTACCAGTACTACCTCCGCCCGCCCGACGCGGCGCTCTTCCACGACGACGCGGGGCAGCGCACGCTGGACGTCAGCGGCAGCGGCCGCAGCTGGGAGGGCAACGTCGAGCGTCACAACGCCGAGGACCTCGGCGAGGAGCTGCGCGAGCTCTACGTCGCGCTCACGCGGGCGCAGTCGCAGGTCGTGACCTGGTGGGCGCCGACCTACAACACCCCGCACGGCGCGCTGCACCGACTGCTCTTCGGCCGGCTGCCCGGCACCGCGGACGTGCCCGACCGGCAGGACACCAGCGACGACGACCGGGTGGCCGAGATCCTCGGCCGGATCGAGGCGCTGGGCGGCCCGGTGGCCGAGACCTCGGTGATCGTGCCCGCCGAGGCGCCGGCCCCGGCACCGGAGGAAGGGCGCCCGGCGGTGCGCACGTTCACGCGGACCGTCGACCACGCGTGGCGCCGTACGTCGTACTCCGGGCTGATCCGCGTCGAGGAGGAGCAGCCGCCCGGGGTGGCGAGCGAGCCCGAGCAGCCGACGCGCGACGACGAGGAGGTCGCTGCGGACGGTGGTTTCGAGGCTCGCGAGCTCGCACCTCAACCAGCGTCCGACACGGTGGTTGAGGAGCGAGGAGCCCTGGCGACGAGCCTCGAAACCACCGCCAGCACGCCCGACGCCCCGCTCTCACCGATGGCCGACCTCCCGGCGGGTGCGACCTTCGGCTCCCTGGTCCACGCGGTGCTCGAGCACACCGACCCGGACGCCCCCGACCTGCGCGAGGAGCTGCTGACGCACGTGCGCGAGCAGCAGCGCTGGTGGTACGTCCCGGCCGAGCCGGAGGCGATCGCCGAGGCCCTGCTGCCGCTCCATCACACCTCGCTCGGCCCGCTCGCTGGTGGCCGGACGCTCGCGGAGGTCCCGCTGCGCGACCGACTCTGCGAGCTGGACTTCGAGTTCCCGCTCGCGGGCGGCGACCTCGCCGACCGGCGGGCGCAGCGTCGCGACGAGGTGCGGCTCCGCGATCTGGCCCCGCTGCTGCGAGAGCACCTGCCCTCGGGCGACCCGCTGGCGCCGTACGCCGATCGACTCGAGCAGCCGGCCCTGGGCGACCAGCCGCTGCGCGGCTACCTCTCCGGCTCGGTGGACGTGGTGCTGCGGCTCGGCGAGCGGTTCGTGGTGGTCGACTACAAGACCAACCGGCTCGGCGCTCCCGACGCCGAGCCCGACCGGCCGTCGACGGCGGCGGACTACGCCGCCGACCGGCTGGCCGAGGCGATGCTGCACTCGCACTACCCGCTGCAGGCGATGCTCTACTCCGTGGTGGCCCACCGCTACCTCCGCTGGCGGCTGCCGGGCTACCACCCGGAGACCCACCTCGGCGGGGTCCTCTACCTCTACCTGCGGGGCATGTGCGGTCCGGAGACACCGGAGACCGACGGGCATCCGGCCGGCGTCTTCTCCTGGCAGCCACCGGCAGACCTGGTCGTGGCGATGTCCGACCTGCTCGCGGCCGAAGGAGGCGGGTCCTGATGCTGGAGCGGTGGGAGACCGAGGATCCGCGCGACGCCCGCTTCGCCCTCGAGGCCACCGGCGCCCTGGCGGGCTTCAACGCTGCCGGTGCGCTGACCGCAGCCGACGTCCACGTCGCCACGCGGGTCGGTGAGCTGGTCGGCGAGGAGCGCGACGACGTCCGGCTCGCGGTGGCGCTCGCGGTCCGTGCCGTCCGGCACGGCTCGGTCTGCGTCGACCTCGCCGCGCTCGCCGCGGAGGAGGCCGACGCCGACCTGCCCTGGCCGGACGGTGCGGGCTGGCTCGACCGGGTGACCGGGAGCCCGTTGGCCGCGCAGTCGGTGGTGCGCGTCGAGGACGGCCTGCTCTACCTCGACCGCTACTGGCGCGAGGAGCGGCAGGTGCATGCCGACCTGCTCGCCCGGCTCGATGCCGCCGTGCCCCCGCTCGACGACGACCGGCTCACCGCGAGCGCGGAGCGGCTCTTCCCGGGGGACGGGTATGCCGAGCAGCGGGCCGCCGCGCTCGCCGCTGCGCGGCGGTCGACCACCGTGCTGACCGGTGGCCCCGGCACCGGCAAGACCACCACCGTCGCCGGGCTGCTGGCCCTGCTCACCGCGGAGTCGCCCACGCCGCTGCGCATCGCGTTGACGGCGCCGACCGGCAAGGCCGCCGCCCGGCTTCAGGAGGCGGTCGAGGAGGCCCAGCTGGCCGAGGGGTTCACCCCGGCCGACCGCGACCGGCTGCGCGGCCTGAGCGCGTCGACGCTGCACCGGCTGCTGGGCTGGCGGCCGGGGTCCCGTACCCGGTTCAAGCACCACCGTGGCAACCGGCTGCCGCACGACGTGATCGTCGTGGACGAGACCTCGATGGTGTCGCTGACGATGATGGCGCGGCTGCTCGAGGCGGTGCGCCCCGAGACCCGCCTGGTGCTGGTCGGCGACCCGGACCAGCTCGCCTCGGTGGAGGCCGGCGCGGTGCTCTCCGACCTGGTCGGTGGGCTCGCGCTGCGGGCTCCCGGCACCGTCGCGGAGCTGACCACCACCCACCGCTTCGGCGCGACGATCGGCGAGGTGGCTCGAGCGCTGCGGGAGCAGGACGCCGACCGGGTGCTCGACCTGCTCCTGGCCGGTGGTGACGACGTCGAGCTGGTCGACCCGGAGGACGAGGCGGCGATGGCGCAGGTCCGCGCCGACCTGACCGGCCACGCGGTCGCCGTACGAGAGGCGGCGGCGGGGGGCGACCCGGCGGCGGCGGTGGCGGCCGGTGACCGGCACCGGCTGCTCTGCGCCCACCGCGAGGGCCCGTGGGGTGCGCAGCACTGGAACCGCGAGGTCGAGCGGTGGCTCGCCGAGGAGACCGGGCTCCCGGTGGGAGCGGCCCGCGGCCACGAGTGGTACGTCGGCCGTCCGGTGCTGGTGACCGCCAACGACTACGGCCTCGGGCTGTTCAACGGCGACTCGGGGGTGGTGATCGCCGAGGGCGAGCAGCTGCGGGCGGTGATCGCGAGCGGGGAGCTGACCTCCTTCGCCGTCTCCCGGCTCAGCGAGGTCGAGACGCTGCACGCGATGACCGTGCACAAGAGTCAGGGCAGCCAGGCCGATAGGGTCACCGTGCTCCTGCCGGCGGAGGACTCGCCACTGCTGACTCGAGAGCTGTTCTATACCGCCGTCACCCGGGCACGTCGTAGGCTCAGGGTGATTGGGGGAGAGGGAGCGATCCGGGCCGCGGTCTCGACCACGGCCGGTCGCGCTACGGGATTGAAACAGAGGTTCACCACGTGACTGAGACGCTCGTCCTGCCCACCGATCCGGAAACGCCGGGGCAATCTGAGGGGGCTAGCCTCGGCGTCATGCCGTACCTCATGCGTGTCGAGCTGCCTGATGTCCCGGGGTCCCTGGGCCGGGTCGCTTCGGCGATCGGTGTCGCCGGCGGTGACATCGAGGCGATCGAGATCGTCGAGAAGCGGTCCGACGGCACGGCGCTGGACGACGTGCTGCTCGAGGTCGCGCAGGGCACGATGCCCGACTCGATCGTCTCCGCCTGCAACAAGCTCGCCGGGGTGCGGGTGGTGTTCGTGAGCCGCTACCCGACCGGTGGCAACGTCGTCCTCGACCTGGAGGCCGTGGAGGAGCTCACGGCGGCGCCGAGCGAGGCGCTCGACAAGCTGATCGACCTGCTGCCCGTCACGTTCCGCACCGACTGGGCGGCGCGGGTGCATCGCGCCAAGGGCGTGGTCTACGGCACCAGCGCGGCCCCGGAGGACTTCGAGTTCGTCGAGCTCGAGGCGCCGAGCCGGCTCGAGGTGACCGACGACGACGTGAACCTCTACGCCGCCGCGCGCATCGACGGCAACGAGATCGCTGTGGTGGGCCGCCGGGGCGGGCCGGAGTTCGTCGACTCCGAGGTCGCCCGCCTGGGCCACCTGTGCGCGCTGGCGGTCACCATCTCCGAGGCCTGAGTCAGCTCACCGGCTCGAGCAGGAAGACCGGGATCGTGCGCCCCGCGGCTTCGGCGCGGGGCTTGTACTCGGCGTACGGTTCGTAGATCTCGACCGCGCGCTGCCACCACTCGTCGTACTCCGCCGGGTCCTCGATGAGCCGGGCGCGGTAGAGCCCGGGCTCCGGGCCGTCCTGGAGCTGGACCACCGGGTTCGCGACGAAGTTGTGGTACCAGACCGGGTGCTGCGGCGCGCCGCCGTACGAGGCGACGGCGGCGTAGACGCCGTCCTTCTCGACCCGCATGACGGGGTTCTTGCGCAGCTTGCCCGACGTCGCTCCGACGGACGTGATGACGACGATCGGCCAGTCCTCGCGGCCCCTGAGGTACCAGCCCTCCGTGCCGCCGGTCGACTCGTAGAGCTCGACCTGGTCGCGGACCCACTGGGTGGGGCTCGGTTCGTACTCGCCTGTGAGTGTCATGCCGGGTACAACCCGGGCCGGCCCTCGCAGATTCCACGCACTAGCGTGCATCCCATGAGCGCGATCGAGGGTGTGTCCGAGACGTTCGACCCCGAGGCCTGGGACGAGGTCCGGGGCTTCGAGGACCTGACGGACCTCACCTACCACCGGGCGCGGGCGCACGGCACGGTGCGGATCGCCTTCGACCGGCCCGACGTGCTCAACGCCTTCCGGCCGCACACCGTCGACGAGCTGCTGCGCACGCTCGAGCACGCCCGCACCAGCGCGGACGTCGGCTGCGTGATCCTGACCGGCAACGGGCCGAGCGCCCAGAACGGCAAGCGGTCGTTCTGCACCGGCGGCGACCAGCGGATCCGCGGCAAGGCGGGCTACCAGTACGAGGTCGACGGCGACGGTGCGGCGGCGGGCGCGACCGGCGCGGAGGAGCCGAGCCCGATCGACAAGGCCAAGCTGGCGCGGCTGCACATCCTGGAGTGCCAGCGGCTGATCCGCTTCATGCCCAAGGTGGTGCTCTGCGTGGTGCCGGGCTGGGCGGCCGGTGGCGGACACAGCCTGCACGTCGTCTCCGACCTGACGATCGCCAGCGCCGAGCACGGTCGCTTCAAGCAGACCGACGCCGACGTGGGCTCCTTCGACGGCGGCTTCGGGTCGGCGTACCTCGCCCGCCAGGTGGGCCAGAAGTATGCCCGCGAGATCTTCTTCCTCGCCCAGGAGTACACCGCGGAGGACGGTGTCCGGATGGGCACGGTCAACCGGGCTGTGCCGCACGCCGAGCTCGAGGCCACCGCGCTGGAGTGGGGCCGGCTGATCAACGGCAAGTCCCCCACCGCGCAGCGGATGCTGAAGTACTCCTTCAACCTCATCGACGACGGCCTGGTCGGCCAGCAGCTCTTCGCCGGCGAGACCAC
>CAZJDU010000139.1:0-8894 GCA_964544855.1 uncultured Nocardioides sp. | reverse complement strand
TCCTTGTTGACGAAGTCACGACGGACCTGGTCCTGCAGGTCGGTGGTCCAGTCGAGCTTGATGGCGCCCTGGATGTGGCCCTTGTCGTAGGCGGTGGTGTCCTCGTCGACCTCGACGAGTACGACCTTCGGGTTGTCGAGGTTCTCCTCCACCCACTGGGCGGAGACGAGCGTGTTCTCGCGGCTCATGTGATGTCCTTCGGATTCGAGATGGGTGCAGACGTGCGGATCAGATGGTGCGACGTGCGCTCACGCACGGCACCGAACCCACGGATCCGCCCGTGGCGTGCTCAGAGAAGTGCCGACGTGAAGGGTGCGCCAGTGCTCAGCGGGGACACAGCGCCGAGCTGACACGGCAGTTGTCCACCGCACGGCGCTTCGTGAGCAGGGTCGTCGACATGGCGGCCAGCGTAGGCCTCGCGACGACCACCGCCCAATCGAGCGTCCATTTTATGAGACAAGTGCCCGAATCATGAGACGCAGGCGGTTCGGAGGGTGGCCGACTCGGTCCCCGGCGCCGCGCCCGGCGTGACGAAGAGGTCGGTGTCGCCGGTCTGGTCGGGCCCTGAGCGCAGCACCATGTCGATGGTCTGCCGTTCCTCGGGGTCCAGGATCGCCCCGACCACCGCGACGCTGCGCCCCTCGAAGGTCCACACCTCGGGGCGGAGGTCGCGGCCCTGGACCTCGACCTCCTCGATCGAGCCACCGACCGGGCTCGCGAGGATCAGCAGCACGAGCTGCTGACCCGGCACGATCGTGCTGTCGTCGTGGTAGCCGGTCACCGACGGCGGCAGCAGGCGTACGTCGTCCGGGGTGTCGCTGAACAGCTCCACCGACCCCACCAGCTCCTGCACCCCGTCGGTGCACGAGCGAGCGCGCATGTCGACGTCGTAGTGCAGGTAGTAGGACATCTTCGACTCCGTCGAGTCGTTGAGGTAGACCCCGACCGTGGGCTGCTCGGTCGGCTCGTCGGGCAGCTCACCGGCGATGTCGGTGCCGGCGATCTGCTGCTGGACCTGCGGGACGAAGCTGTGCAACCGGACCCGGCCCTCGTCGACGGCGCGCACCAGGCCGCTGATGATCGCCGCCGGGTCGCCCTTCCCCTCGGCGAAGGTGTCGAAGACCGCCTCGGCGACGGCGTGCTGGAAGTCGTCGTGGGCGTCACGGTCCTCGGTGGTGAGGTAGACCTCGTTCTCCACCTGCGCGACCACGGTGCCCGCGGTGACGCTGCCGTGCCCGGGCACGTCGATCGGCCCGGTCGCCGCCAGCAGGTAGGAGACCGCGACCGGGTCCACGAAGAACACCCCGTCCACGCCGACGCCGGTGACCTCCTCCCACCGGGCGCGCACGAGATCCGCCGCCCGCGGCACGTCGGGCGTGAGGTTGGCGTCGACCAGGTAGGTCCCGAGCACGTCGCCGAACACCCGGCGCTCCTCAGCCGTCAGCGGCAGCACCGGCGCCTCGCGCCGGTGGAAGTTCGCCGCCGCCTCCTGCTCCACGATGTCGACACTGCCACCCCGCGCGCGGATCAGCGACAGCGACCCGGCGAGCCCCCCGGTGCTGCGCAGCTCGGCGTTGTTCTGCATCACCAGCAGGTAGCGCCGCGGCCGGTCGGCGCCGAGCAGCTCGGGCATGATCTCGGCGGCGCGATAGGCCGACCCCAGGGTCGCTCGCGCCTCCCGGACCAGGTCGTCGAGGGCGTCGTACCGCTGCCGGATCGGTGCCAGGAAACCGGTCGAGTCCACGTCGTCCAGGCCGGCCGCGGCGTCGTCGAAGGCCTGCTCGCTCTGCCGGGCCGGCCGCCGCATCGCCGCGATCGTCTCCAGCGGGAAGGTGCTGTCGTCGGGCTGGAACTCGCGGGCGGTGACCGTGTCGGCCGCGTCGACCAGCGGCGGCAGCCCGTCGCGACCGACGTCGGCGAGCACCTGGGCCGCCACCGCCACACCGGCGGCGTCGTCACCGAGC
The DNA here is from genome assembly GCA_964544855.1 of uncultured Nocardioides sp. Lineage (GTDB taxonomy): Bacteria > Actinomycetota > Actinomycetes > Propionibacteriales > Nocardioidaceae > Nocardioides. The sequence continues at coordinate 6,930 of CAZJDU010000139.1, read as the reverse complement.
AGCGGCAGCCGCTCGGCCACCCACCACGCCGCTCCGTCGGTCCGATCCACCGCACCGTCGGCCGCCGCCTGGTAGTCCGCCAGCGCCCGCGCCGCGCCCTCGGCGTCGCCGGCGACCAGCTCCGAGCGGACCCGCTCCGCGGCCCGCTCGACCTCCCGGAGGTCGTTCGCCGCGGTCCACGCGCTCCATCCGCACCACGTCGCGACCGCCAGCAGCACGGCGAGCCCACCGAGGGCGGCCACCAGCCGCGGGCGCTCGCGCAGGAGCGCGCGGCTGCGCCGGATCCACCGGGTCCGGGTGCTGCGCCTGCGGCGTACGACGGGCGACACGACTCAATCGGGGATGGTCGAGGTTTGTTCCACGGCGCGGATAACGACTGGGCGGTTCGGTAGTTAGGCAGACCGGGGCGTTGTTCCGGACCACCGGGACCACGGGGTCCTCGGCCAACGGTGGCCTAGGATCCACACGTCCACACGTCCGTCTCGTCGCAAGGGCCCGGTCTTGGATTTCAAGCAGTTCCTCAGCGTGCTCCGCCGCCGCTGGATGAGCGTCGTCGCCATGCTGGCCGTCGCCGCCGGCGTGTGCTCGGTGATCACCTTCGTGGTCATGAGCCCGACCTACGAGTCGAAGTCGCGGATCATCCTCGGCGTCGACGTGCGCGACATCAACGACAGCTTCGCCGCCGGCGCACTGATCGCCCAGCGCGCCACGACGTACGCCGACATCGCCGTGAGCACCGAGCTCAGCGACCGGGTGATCGACCAGCTCGACCTGGACATCACCGCTGCCGAGCTGTCCGAGGACATCGCGGCCGAGGTGGTCGAGGGCACTGCGATCATCGAGATCACCGTCGAGGCGGACGACCCGCACGACGCCCAGCTGCGCAACGACGCGGTGACCGAGCTGTTCACCGCCTACGTCTCCGAGCTCGAGCGGCCCGGCGGCGACGACTCGGGCGCCTCGCCGATCAACCCCAACGTGACCAACCCCGCGAGCTTCAACCCCGACCAGGTCAGCCCCCGGGTGCTGCTCAACTACGCGGTGGCGGCGATCATCGGACTGCTGCTGGGGGTCGCGCTCGCCGTCGCACGCGAGCTGCTCGACCGCACCATCCGCACCGCCGACCACGTCGCCGAGATCACCGACGCGCCGGTGCTCGCGAGCATCGGCTACGACAACTCGGTCCGGCAGTCGCCGCTGCTCACCGACCTCGGTGGCTTCGCCGCGCGCACCGAGGCGTTCCGGCTGCTGCGCACCAACCTGCAGTTCATCGACATCGACGCCCAGCCGCGCTGCCTGGTGATCTCCAGCGCCGTGCCGGGCGAGGGCAAGACGATGACCGCGACCAACCTCGCCGTGGCGCTCGCCCAGACCGGTCGGCGCACGCTCATCATCGACGCCGACCTGCGGCGGCCCCGGGTCGCGACCACGCTCGGCCTCGACCCGGCCGTCGGTCTCACGACGGCGCTGGTGGGCAAGACCGACATCGAGGCAGCGATCCAGGTCCACGAGAAGAGCGGGCTGCACGTCCTGGCCAGCGGCGCCAAGCCGCCGAACCCGACCGAGATCCTGCAGTCGAAGGTGACCCAGGACCTGATCCGCCGGCTGCGGGCGTCCTACGACATGGTGATCATCGACGCGCCGCCGCTGCTGCCCGTCGCCGACGCGTCGGTGCTCTCGACGCTGGCCGACGGCACCATCGTCGTGATCCGACACGCCCACACCACCCGGGACCAGACCGAGGAGGCCGTCAACCGGGTCAAGCAGGTCGGTGGCCGGCTCTACGGCGTGGTGGTCAACATGGTCGCCAAGCGCGCGGTCGGCAGCTATTACTACTACTACTACGAAGAGACCAGCCCGACGTCGGTCAAGGGCGGGGCGAAGGCGAAGAGCCGCAGCAGCCGCGGCGGCGAGCGAGCGGCCGTACGCCGCCGCAAGGACATCTCGAACGGGGACGAGGAGACGCGTCATGACCACCACGCGAACAGCCGCTGAGCAGACCGTGCGGAGCTTCCTCCGCACGGCCAAGAAGGACGCGGAGGCCCCGGAGGACGCGATCCTCTACGCCGACGGGATCGGCCTCGACTCGCTCGAGACGGCCGAGCTGTCCGCGCTGCTCGAGGACGAGTTCGGCAGCGACCCGTTCAGCGAGGGCGACCTCCCCGAGACGCTCGGCGAGGTGCTCGACCACTACGCCGGGAGCGACGCCACCGCAGCGGCCGGGTGACCGGGAGACACGGCCTGGTGTCCACCGACGCTGACTACGACCCGGCAGCGCACTACGACCGCGTGACCCGCGCCTGGGCACTGCTCATGGGCGACGACCTGCACTACGGGGTCTTCGACTCCCCGGACGAGCCGCTCCCGACGGCGACCGCGCGGCTCACCGCGCTGATGGCCGAGCACGCCCGGCTCTCCCCCGGGATGCGGGTGCTCGACGTGGGCTGTGGCACCGGAGGTCCCGCCGGCCATCTGGTCGCTGCGCACGAGGCCTCGGTGCTGGGCATCAGCACCAGCGAGGTGGGCGTGGCGGCCGCCCGGGCCAGGATGGCCGCGGCCGGCGTCGGCGGCGCCCGCTTCGAGGTGCGTGACGGCACCGACAACGGGCTGCCGGCAGGCTCCTTCGACCGGGTGTGGGCGCTGGAGTCCTCCCATCTGATGCCGGACCGCGGCGCCCTGCTGGGCGAGGCCGCGCGGGTGCTCGTCCCGGGCGGCCGGTTCGTGCTGTGCGACATCATCCGGCGTCGCGAGATCGGGTTCCTGGAGCTGCGGGACCGGCGCGAGGAGTTCGCCACGCTCCGGGCCGGCTTCGGCGCGGCCCGGATGGACCCGCTGGCGACGTACGCCGCGCACGCCGAGGCGGCCGGGCTGGTGGTGGAGACCACGCTCGACCTCAGCGAGGCGACCCGCCCCACGTTCGCCGCCTGGCGGCGCAACCTCGACCGACACCGCGACGAGGTCGTCGCCAGCATCGGCGACGAGGGAGCCGCGGCCTTCGAGGCGTCACTGCCGATCCTCGACCGGTTCTGGGAGGACGGCACCCTCGGCTACGGCCTGATCGCAGTGAGGAGACCTGCATGATCGTGAGGAGCCCCCGCGGACGTGGGGCGAGGAACGAGCCCCGCTGGAGCGAGGCACCGCAGGGATCATGCGAGGTGGGAGATGCGTGAGCCCGACGTCGGTGGCTCGTCGGAGTCGATGGGCTTCAGCGAGCTGGTGTTCAGCGACCTGGTCGCGCTCCGGCCCGGCACCCGCCCGAGCTGGCTCGGCGTGCTGCTGCGACTTCCGTTCGAGCCCGGGGTGCTCGCGTCGCTGCTGCTGCGCGCGCAGCAGTGCCTTCATCGCGGCGGGCACGGGATGGCGGCGCGCGCGCTGCGGACCCTCGGCAACGTGCTGATCGGCGTCGATCTCGGCGCCGGCATGGTGGTCGGCCGCGGCTTCATGATGGTCCATCCCGTCGGCGTCACCATGGGGTTCGGCGCCCGGATCGGTGACAACGTCCGGTTCGCGTCGGGCGTGACCCTCGCCGGCAAGTACTACGACGCCGAGGAGGGCCGCGACCAGGAGTTCCCGGTGATCGAGGACGACGTGACCGTCGGTGCCCACGCCGTGATCGTCGGCGGTGTCCGGGTCGGTCGCAACGCGATGGTGGGCGCCAACTCGGTGGTGCTCTCCGATGTCCCGCCCGACACCGTGGTGCTGGGCAACCCCGCCAAGCGGGTCGGCCGGCGCGAGGGCGCGGGCGAGGCCTCGTGATCGAGCTGGTCGAGCGCGCCGCGGGGGCCGCCCCCGAGCGGCCCGCGGTGGTGACGCACGACGCCGTCGTCAGCTACGGCGAGCTCCGCACGATGGCCTACGCCGCCGCGGCGGCGCTCACCGAGCGGGGCTGGCAGCGGGTGGCGACCGTCGAGCCCGACGCCGCCACGGTGGTCGCGTTGCTGGCCGCGGCATCCGCGGTCGGTGCGGAGGTCTGCCAGTACCCACCCGCCGACCCGGACGACGTGCCCGGGCTGGTGGCGCGGTTCGACCACGACGTGGTGCTGTGCGCGGAGGCCGGGCTGGCCGCCGGGGAGGCGCAGGTGGTGGATCCGGCGGAGATCGTGGGGACCAGTGGCGTCCGGCCGCCCGAGGGGCCGTCCGATGGCCGCCCGCACCTGGTGCTGACCACCGGCACCACCGGCGCTCCGCGGGGCGTCCGCCACGACTGGGAGCGGCTGCTGCGGGGCGTGACCCGCGTGCAGCCCGCACCCGACGAGCGGTGGCTGCTCGCCTACGGGCTGCACCAGTTCGCCGGGCTGCAGATCCTGCTGCACGTGCTCGCTGCGGGCGCCACCCTGGTCGCTCCCGCTCCGCGCCGGCCGCGCGAGGGGCTCGCCGCGATGCGGTCGCTCGGCGTCACCCACGCCAGTGCGACCCCGACGTACTGGCGGTTCCTGCTGGCCGAGATGCGCAGCGACGGCGGCCCGGTGCCCACGCTCCGACAGCTCACTCTCGGCGGCGAGGCGATCCCCGGCCCGCTGCTGGAGCAGCTGCGATCGAGGTTCCCTGACGCCCGGGTCTCGCAGATCTACGCCGCGTCCGAGTTCGGCTCGACCGGCTCGGTCCGCGACGGTCGCGCCGGGCTCTCGGCCGACGTGCTGCGGCGTGGCGACGACGCGGACGTCGCGATGAAGATCGTCGACGGCGAGCTGTGGGTGCGCTCGCGCACGGGGATGCTGGGCTACTACGGCGAGCCGCCGGTCGACCCCGACGCATGGCGCCCGACGGGCGACCTGGTCGAGGAGGTCGACGGCCGGGTGGAGTTCCGCGGCCGGGCCTCGGAGGTGATCAACGTCGGCGGGGTCAAGGTGCACCCGCTGCCGGTCGAGGAGCGGATCGCCGCGGTCCCGGGCGTGGCGGTGGTGCGCGTGTGGGGTCGGCCCAACGCGATGACCGGGTCGATCGTCGCGGTCGACGTGGTGCCCGACGGTGGCGTCGACCCGGCCGGTCTCACACCGGCGGTCAAGCAGGCCTGCGCGGACCTGCCGCGAGCCGCCCAGCCGCGCAGCGTCCGCATCGTCGACGACATCAGCACCCAGGGCGACAAGATCGTGAGGCAGCCATGACGGATCTCGACAGGCTCGATCAGCGGGAGGAGCTCGGTCAGCGGAGGCAGGGTGGGCACGAGCCGCGGGTCGTCATCGTCAGCGGCGGCAGCCGCGGGCTCGGCGCAGGCATCGTCCGTTCGTTCCTCGACGCCGGCGACCTGGTCGCCACCTGCGCACGCTCCCGCACCGACGAGGTGGAGAAGTGGGCCTCCGATCCGGCGACCGCCGACCGGTTCCTCTTCGTGCCGGCGGACCTGTCGTCGGTGGAGGAGGTGAAGACGTTCGTCACCGCGGTCGTGGAGCGGTGGGGTCGCGTCGACATCCTCGTCAACAACGCCGGTGTCGCCCGCGACGGCATCCTCGGCATGGCCGACGACGAGGACATCGACACCGTGGTCGACCTCAACCTCAAGGGCACGCTCTACCTCACCCGGCTGGTGAGCCGCCGGATGCTGGCCCGCCGCAGCGGCAGCATCGTCAACATCTCCTCGATCGTGGGGCTCTCCGGCTACCGCGGGTTGTCGGTCTACAGCGCCACCAAGGCCGCGCTCGACGGACTGACCCGGTCGCTGTCGCGCGAGCTCGGCTCCCGCGGCATCACCGTCAACAGCGTCGCGCCCGGCTATCTGCGCACCGAGATGAGCCACGGTCTCGACGAGGCCCAGCTCGGCCAGATCGTGCGTCGTACGCCGGCGGGACGGCTGGGCGAGCCGGCCGACATCGCCCGGGTGGTGCGGTTCCTGACCGAGCCGGGCAGCGACTACCTGACCGGTCAGGTGATCGTCGTCGACGGCGGGCTGACCGCATGAGTAGGACGCCACATGAGCCGTGAGAGCCTGCGCGACGCGCTCCGTGCCACCGCCAAGGAGCTGGTGTGGCTGCCCGTGCGTCACACCCCGGGCGAGCAGCGGCCGATCTGCCTGTTCTGCACCCGGCGCGGCGGTAGCACCTGGCTGATGGAGACCCTCGGCGCCGCCCGTGGCGTGCTGCCGCTCAACCAGCCGCTGGAGATCCTCACCCCCAACCTGACGCCCTACCAGTACCGCCGGCTGCCGAAGTTCGACCGTGGCCAGGTCGTGCTGCCGGAGGCGGACCAGGAGCGGGCGCTGCGGGGCTACGTCGACGACCTGCTGGCCGGCCGGATCCGGGTCAACGCCCCGCACCGGCCGTGGCGGCCGGACTTCCAGTGGCGCACCGACCGGCTGCTGCTCAAGATCGTCGACGCGAAGCCGATGATGGACTGGTTCGACCAGCACTACGACGTCGACGTCGTCTACCTGCTGCGCCACCCGGTCCCCCAGGCGCTGTCCTGCCTCCGCAACGGCTGGGACACCACCACGCTCGCCTACACCCGCAGCCGGCGCTTCGTCGACGAGGTGATCGGTGACCCCGACCTCGCGTCGTACGCCGAGGACCTCGATCGGGACGGCACCGGGCTGGAGCGCTTCGTCGTCAACTGGGTGGTCGAGAACCTCGCCCCGCTGCGCGTCCTCGCCGACCGTCCGGACTGGCTGGCGCTCTCCTACGAGGAGTCCGTCGTCGACAGGGAGCGCACCTTGCGCACCGTCGCCACCCGGCTCGGCCTGACCGACCTCGACCGGATGCGTCGCGCCTCCGACGGCGCCTCCCGCTCCAGCGGCCTGTCCACCGACACCGCCCGCGCCGCCATCGCCTCCGGTGACCACGCGGCGATGGTCGGCGGCTGGCAGGAGCGGCTCACCGCGGACGACGTACGTCGCGTGCAGGCGATCCTCGACCGGTTCGGCATCACCATCTACCGCGCCGACGCTGTGCTGCCCGACTGGAGCTCCCTGCGCCCCGCTGGCCCAGGAGCCTGATGTCC
>CAZJDU010000138.1:0-8927 GCA_964544855.1 uncultured Nocardioides sp. | reverse complement strand
GTCCGGGCCGATCCAGTTGCCGTCCTCGTCCCAGTGCTCGGCGACCTTCTTGCTGGGCTGCACGCGCGGCGGCTCACCGGGCATCTTCGGATAGTCGGGCGGGAAGTTGAGCTCGCCGCCCGGAAGCTCCTCCCACAGCTTCAGCAGCGGCTCGAGGGAGTATGCCTCGTCGTCGATGCTCGCCCAGGGATCGCCGTCGGCCATCCGGTCGGGCACGGTGAGGAGGTTGAAATCGCGCGGGTCGGTCACGCCCGCGAGCTCGTCCCAGGTCATCGGCGTGGAGACCGGGGCGCCCGGGGCGGGTCGGAGGGAGTAGGCCGATGCGATCGTGCGGTCGCGGTTGTTCTGGTTGAAGTCGACGAAGATCCGCTCGCCCCGCTGCTCCTTCCACCAGTCGACGGTGACCTGGTCGTCGCGCCGGGCCAGCTCGCGGCCGAACCCGATCGCGGCGTGGCGGACGTCGGTGAACTCCCACTCCGGCCGGATCCGCACGTAGATGTGGACGCCGGCCTTGCCCGACGTCTTGGCGTATCCACGCAGCCCCAGCTCCTCGAGCAGCTCCCGCGCGACCCCGGCGACGCGCACAGCGTCGGTGAAGGAGGTGCCCTCCTGGGGGTCGAGATCGATGCGCAGCTCGTCGGGACGGTCCACGTCGCTGCGACGGACCGGCCACGGATGGAAGGTCAGCGTGCCCATCTGGGCACACCACACCGGGACCGCGATCTCCGTCGGGCAGATCTCGTCGGCCTGGCGTCCGGAGGGGAAGGCCACCCGCACGGTCTCGAGATAGTCGGGCGCGCCCTTGGGCACCCGCTTCTGGTAGAACGCCTCGGCATCGCGATCCTGCGGACCGGTCGCGAGCCGGAACCCCTCCCGGACGCCGGAGGGCCACCGCTCCAGCGCCGTCGGACGCTCCCGCAGCGCCCGCATCAGGCCGTCACCGACACTCGCGACGTACTCGGCCACCATCAGCTTGGTGACCTCCGGTGTGCGCTCGGTCGCCTCGTAGATCACCCGGTCCGGGCTCGAGACCCGGACCTCCCGGTCGCCGGCCTGTACGTGCGCCGCCGCGCTCTTCGCCATGGCGCCGAGGCTAGCGGGTGGCGGCGACGGTGGTTGAGGTGCGAGCCTGCGAGCCTCGACACCACACTCAGTCGTCAGCCGGCTCCAAGGTGAGGCTGATCGAGTTGATGCAGTAGCGGTCGCCCGTGGGCGTGCCGTAGCCGTCGGGGAAGACGTGACCCAGGTGCGAGGCGCAGCTGGCGCAGCGCACCTCGACGCGCGTCATGCCGTGGGAGCTGTCCTCGAGGTACTCCACGGTGTCGGTGATCGGCTGGTAGAAGCTGGGCCAGCCGCAGCCGGAGTGGAACTTGGTGTCGGACTCGAACAGCTTGGCCTCACAGGCCTTGCAGCGGTAGATGCCCACGGTCTCGGTGTCGGTGTACTCACCGGTGAAGGCGCGCTCGGTGCCCGCCTCCCGGAGGACGGCGTACTCCTCGGGCGACAGATGGGAGCGCCACTCCTCCTCGCTCTTCTCCACGTTGTAAGCCATGGTGCCCACGATACCCGTGCCGCCCTCAGGGCAGGCGCTCGAAGAGCTCGGCGACCTCGACCCGGGCGCCGGTGTAGAACGGCACCTCCTCGCGCACGTGGCGGCGGGTCTCCGAGCCGCGCAGGTGACGCATCAGGTCGACGATCCGGGTCAGGTCGTCGGCCTCGAAGGCCAGCATCCACTCGTAGTCGCCCAGCGCGAAGCTCGGCACCGTGTTGGCGCGGACGTCGGGATAGCCGCGGGCCATCTGGCCGTGCTCGGCCAGCAGCCGGCGGCGCTCCCCGTCGTCGAGGAGGTACCACTCGTAGGAGCGGACGAAGGGGTAGACCGCCACATACGCGTGCGCGCGCTCGTCGGCGAGGAAGGCCGGCAGGTGGCTGCGGTTGAACTCCGCCGGGCGGTGCAGCGCCATCTGCGACCAGACCGGCGCCAGGCGCCCGCCGAGGCCGGTACGACGCAGCCGGTGGTAGGCCCGCTGCAGCTGGTCGCTCGACTCGGCGTGCCACCAGATCATGACGTCGGCGTCGGCCCGCAGCCCGGCGACGTCGTACACCCCGCGGACGACGACGTCCTCGTCGGCGAGGTCGGCGATCAGCTGCTCCACCTCGGCCGCCTCGGTCTTGCGGGTGACCTCGTCGGCGCCGAGCGGGGTCTCGAGACGGAAGACCGACCACATCGTGAACCGCACGGTGTCGTTGAGCTCGTTGATCTTCGCGGCGTTGGACTTGATGTGCTCCTGCGGGTCGGTCATGGCCCCATTATCCGCGGCCGGTGATGACCGCTGCCGCCCGGTGGGCCGACGCGATGCAGGCGGGGATGCCGACCCCGTCGTACGCCGCTCCTGCGAGCGCGAGCCCGGGCACCTCGGCGGCGGCCGCACGGATCCGGGCGACCCGGTCGAGGTGGCCCACGGAGTACTGCGGCAACCCGCCGCCCCACCGGCGCACGGTGGCGTCGACGGGCGCCGCGTCCAGCCCGGTGGCGGTCCTCAGGTCGGCGAGCGATGCCTCGACCAGGTCGTCGTCGGGCACCTGGAGCGTCTCCTCCTCGCCGTGGCGGCCGAGCGAGGTGCGCAGGACGAGCAGGCCCGTGCCGGCGGCACGCACCCAGTCCCACTTCGCGAAGGAGAAGGTCGCCGCCTTGATCCGTCGACCGTCGACGGGAGGCACGAGGAGGCCCGACGCCCCGAGGTCGAGCACGGCGGCCTCGTCGGCCCGGAAGGCCAGCGTGACCAGCGCTGTGGAGGCGTAGGCGATCCCGGCGAGCTCGGCGGCCGCCGCCGGGGCGAGGTCGGTGAGCAGGCGTGCGGTGGGTGCCGCCGGCGTGGCGAGAACGACGGCCGCGGCGGGCTCGCCGTCGACCGCGAAACCGCCGGTCGTGCGGCGGAGCTCGCGGACCGTCGCTCCGTGCCGGATCTCGGCTCCCCGCGCGACGAGCTCGTCGTGCAGGGCCTCCGCAAGTCGCCACATGCCACCCTCGACGGCGGCGAACACCGGCTCGCCCGCGGCGGGCGGCGGCCCGGCCTGCTCGACGAGCGAGCCTCGCGTCGCCAGGTCGAGCAGCTGCGGGATCGCGGCACGGGTGGAGATCTCCCTCGCGCGGCCGGCGTACACACCGCCGAGCAGCGGCTCGACGAGTCGGTCGGTCACCTCGGCGCCGTACCGCTGCTCGACGAGGCCGCCGACGGAGACGTCCCCGTCCGCTGCGGTGGGCGGCACGGCCGGCTCCTGCCGGGCGCGGGCGAGGCCCTCCTCCGAGAGGACGCCCGACGCCTCGAGCTGGTCGAGGTCCAGCGGCGCGCCCATCAGGCTGCGCGGCAGGGCACGCAGCGCGCCGCGGGTCCAGATCCGCGAGGTGGCACCCGTCGGGTGCACGATCGGGAGACCCAGCGCCCGCGCCAGCTCCACGCCCTCCGGCCGCCGGTGCAGCATCGCCTCGGCCCCGACGTCGACCGTGACGCCCGCGACCTCGCCGCGACGCAGCTTGCCGCCGACCCGGTCGGTCGCCTCCAGCAGCAGCACGTCCCGGCCGGCCGCGACCAGGTCGTACGCCGCGGTCAGCCCGGAGATCCCGCCACCGACCACGACCACCCGCTGCGTCACGGGGCCAGCCTAGGTCACGGATCGTCACAAGAGATCGGGTCGGTGTACCGCTCGGTAACCGACCCGTTCTCTTGTGACGATCCTTCGCCGGGAACCGACCGCTGCCCCGTCGCGTCCCAGGTGCATGAAGACGACCACACGCATCCGCACGCTCCTCGCCACCGGTGCACTCGCCGTCCTGCTCGCCACCGGCGCCTGCTCCTCGGGGGACCAGGCCGACCACGGAGGAGCCGAGCCGGCGATCGCCGACCGCGGCGACGCCGCCGTTCCCGACGGCCCCGCCGACGAACGCGCGCTGCAGGAGGACCAGGTCGAGGCGGGGTCGGCGGCCGAGGCACCGGACGACGCCCAGGCGACCCACGAGCCCCGGGAGCCGGCCGTCATCGCGACCGGCAGCGTCGCGCTGGAGACCGACGACGTGGCGGACGCCCGCGACGACGTCCAGCAGATCACCGATCGTCGCGGCGGGAGCATCGCCGAGCAGGACACCCGGACCGGCGACGACGGCGACCTCGTGTCGGCCCGCCTCGTGCTGCGGGTCCCCACCGACGAGTTCGACGACACCGTGGCCGAGCTGGAGGACGTCGCCACGCTGACCACGTCGACGACCGGCTCCGACATCGTCACCTCCGAGGTGGTCGACGTCGAGGCCCGGATCCGGGCGCAGGAGCGCAGCGTCGCCCGGGTCGAGGTGCTCTTCGGCGAGGCCGAGACCATCCGGCAGATCATGTCGATCGAGACCGAGCTGGCCCGCCGCCAGGCGGAGCTGGACTCGCTGCGCTCCCAGCAGAAGTGGCTGCAGGACCAGACCAGTCTGGCCACCATCACCGTGCACCTGAACCGCGCCGACACCGACGAGGAGGACACCGACGAGGCGGATGGCTTCCTCGGCGGCCTCCGCGCCGGCTGGGACGGTCTGGTCACAGGACTCTCGGTCGCCCTCACCGCCCTGGGATACGCCCTGCCGTGGCTCGCACTCCTCGCCGTGATCGGCGTGCCCGTCTGGCTGTGGCTCCGCAGCACCCGGCGCCCCCGGACCGCCGCGCCCGCCGACGGCGCTGTGGACGTCACCCCGGGCGGCGATGGTGGATGATGGCGGGCATGCCCGCTCCCGACACCCGCCTGGCGGTCCTGATCGATGCCGACAACACCTCGCCGAAGCACGTCGACGCCCTGCTCGGCGAGCTGGCGTCGTACGGCGTCGCGACGGTCAAGCGGGCCTACGGCGACTGGACCACGCCGCAGCTGAGCGGCTGGAAGGCCGAGCTGAGCAACCACGCGATCGAGCCGATCCAGCAGTTCGCCTACACGACCGGCAAGAACTCGACCGACTCGGCGCTCATCATCGACGCGATGGACCTGCTCTACTCCGACAGCCTCGACGCGTTCGCGCTCGTCTCGAGTGACAGCGACTTCACCGGGCTGGCGATCCGGCTGCGCCGGTCGGGCAAGACCGTCTACGGCCTCGGGCTCCGCAAGACACCGCAGTCGCTGGTCGCGGCCTGTGACAAGTTCATCTATCTCGAGGTGCTCGGCGACGAGGCGGCCGAGCCGGCGGGCGAGAACCCTCCGCTGCCGGACCTGAAGCGGCTGCTCACCCGTGCGATCGACAATCGCGCCGGCGACGACGGCTGGGCGCACCTCGGCGCTGTCGGCTCCTATCTCAGCTCGGCCGACACCTCCTTCGACCCGCGCAACTACGGTTACCCACGGCTGAGCGTGCTGGCCGAGGCCCAGCCCTACGTGGAGGTCGAGAACACCGGTGACGGCAGCGCCCGGGTGCGCCTCAAGGCCACCCGGCAGGCGAAGAAGGCGGCGCCGAAGCGGACAACGGGACAGCAGCGGGCCGACCAGCAGCCGACCGGTCAGAAGGCGCCCGCCAAGCGGACGACCGGCAAGCAGACGACCAAGAAATCGGGACGGGCCACGCAGTCGTCGGAAACCCAGTAGAGTCGTCAGCGCTGTTGAATTTCACCGGGTGGTTCACCGGGGTGAGCCGGTCGATCTCGTCCCACGACCTGCGATCCCCGCGTTAGAACGGTCCGGTGCATGGTCGGGCTCCCGCCCGATCCCGGGTCTCCGGGTGACCCTCCGCACCCGTGAGAGCCGAGGGACGCAGCATCGCCGTGACCACGACACGCCCACCCACCCGGTGGCCTGCGGGCCACGAGCCCCGCCTGCCGTCGTTCCTGGTCCACCGACCCCGGCTGCTCACCGCACTCGACGCACCGGCTCCGCTCTGCCTGCTGCGGGCACCCGTCGGGTACGGCAAGACCACGCTGGCCGCACAGTGGGCGGCCGCGCAGGACCGCAACGCCGGCCACGTCGTGTGGGTGCGGACGGCGGCTGCGGTCGCCTCACCGGGCGGGTTCTGGGACCACGTGCTGCGGATCCTGCTCGACGACGGGATCGGCGCCGCGGACCAAGTGGCCCGCCCGGCGTCACCCCACCCTGCGGTCGTCTCGCTGCTGCGAAGCGTCGATCGACCGGTCGCGCTGGTCGTGGACGACGACCACGGGCTGACCGGGAGCAGCGTGGACGTCGAGCTGCTCGACCTGGTCCGTGACCTGCCGCACGTGCGCCTCATCGCCTGTGTGCGCAGCGCGCACGCGTTCCCCGAGCGCCTCCGTGTCGACCTCGACAGCACCGTGCTGACCAGCGCGGACCTTCGGTTCACCCCGGGCGAGATCGGCGAGCTGATGGCCGAGGCCGGCGTCGACCTCTCCGAGGACGTCGCCGACTACCTCGCCGAGGAGTCCGGCGGCTGGGCCGAACCGTTGCGTGCCGGAGCGCTCCGCATGCGCGAGATGGGCCGGGTCACCACCGAGATGGTCGTTGACGTGGTGCACGCGGTCGCGACCGACTACCTGCGACAGCGGCTGGTGCCGGACACCTACCCCACCGACCGGGTCGAGCTCGCGCTGCTCACCAGCTTGCCGGAGTCGTTCACGATCGACCTCGCCGAGCACCTCACCGGCGACCCGTGCGTGGCCGAGCACATCGCGGACTTCCTCGGCGACGGCATCCTGGCCATGGAGCACGGGCCCGACGGCCCGGTGTACCGATGGCCCCCGGCCGCACGACGCTCGCTCAACGACGAGCTGCGCGCCCGGTGGCGGGAGCGGGTGCCGGACCTGCACAGCCGACTCGCCACGTGGTACGCCGGCGCCGGCGCCACCGACCTCGCGCTGTGGCATGCCACCGAGGCGCACGACTGGGACCAGGTCGCCGACATCGTCGCCGCCTCCTGGCGCGACCTGATCGCCGGCCGGAGCGAGGTGCTCTACCGTGCGCTGCTCCAGCTGCCGCTCGAGGTGGCACAACGCGACCCGCGGGTGCTGGCGGTGCGCGACGTCAAGATGCGGGTGCCCGACGACTTCGTGCTCGACGCCGGCCAGCTCCCGGCCGACCCCGCGGACCTCGACGCTCTCGGCCGGCTCGACAACGCCGCGGACGTGGTCGACACCGGGCTCGCGCTGCTGGTCGCGCTCCGCCGGCGCGGCGCCTTCGACCGGGCGAGGCCGTACGCCGATCGGCTGCTGCAGATCACCGAGACCGCCCACGAGCGCCACCCGAACGAGACGGCACCGCTCTATCCGGTCGTCCAGGTGCAGGCGGGCGTGACCCGGATGCTGTCCGGCGATCTCTCCGGAGCGATCCTGCCGATGAAGACCGGCTTCGACCAGGGCCGGCTCACCCCCGATGCCCGCCTCGAGGCGGACGCAGCCGCCCACCTCGCGCTGCTCCTCGCGGTCGTCGGTGTGAACCCCGAGGCCAGGGTCTGGCTGGAGCAGGCGCCGACACCCGCGGCCGCCGGCACCCGCGCGGCCTCGCACGGCCGGGCGGCCGCCGACGCCGCGCGGTTGCTGCTGGCCTCGGACGCCCTCGACCCGGACGCGGCCGCCGCTGCCAACGCCGACCTGATCCGGCAGACCGAGCGCGACGAGCTCTGGGCCTTCCACCTCTACGCCCGCGCCCAGTACGCCCTCGTCAACGGCACCGCGAGCGACATGCTCGACCACCTCGACCGCGGACGTCGGATCCACCACGAGTGGCACACCCACGGCGCCCTGGCACCGGCGCTCCTCGCGGTCGTCGAAGCCGACCTGCACCTGGCGTTGGGATGCGGCAACCTCGCGGAGTCGACCCTCGACACCGTGCCACCCGATCATCCCGCCGCGCGAGTCCCCCGCGCGCGCCTCGCCCTGCTGTCCGGGCGGACCGACCAGGCACTGCGGCTGACCTTCGACAGCAACTGGGAGCGGGTCGCCTCAGCGCGCAGTCGTCTCGAGCTCACGTTGATCCGCGCCGTCGCCGCGCGCCGGCTCGGCGATGACGAGACGGCACGGGCCGCCATCCGGCGGTCGCTCGACGCGGCGCGGGCGGCCGAGCGGTCCAGCGCCTTGGCGACGGTCCCGCGGGACGACCTCGAGCTGCTCGCCGACGCGGCCCCGGAGATCACCTGGCTGCTCACCGAGCCCCGCCTCGCCGGACAGCGCGAGACCTATCCGGCCGAGGTGACCTACATCGACCTGACCGAGCGGGAGCACGAGGTGCTGAGAGATCTCGCCGGCGGCCTGACCGTGCAGGAGATCGCGGACAAGTCGGTGCTGTCCTACAACACGGTGCGCACGCAGCAGCGCAGCCTCTATCGCAAGCTCGGCACCAGCGACCGAGCGGAGGTGCTGGCGCTCGCCCGGCGCTGGGGCCTGCTGCCGGCGGCCACGTCGGGAGCGAGCTCTCAGGCCACCGGGTAGGACTGCACGAACTCGGTGAGCCGCTTGAGCTGGTCGGGGTCGGTGCTGGGGATGACGCCGTGGCCCAGGTTGAAGACGTGGCCCCGTGCCGCGCGCCCCGCCTCGATGATCTCGGCCGCTCGTGCGGTCATCACGTCGGTCGGCGCGAAGACCAGCGTCGGGTCGAGGTTGCCCTGCACCGCCCGGTCGCCGACGGCCGGGATCGCGCGCTCGAGCGGGGTGCGCCAGTCGACACCGACCACATCGGCTCCCGCGTCCCCCATCAGGTCGAGCAGGTTCGCCGTACCGACCCCGAAGTGGATCCGCGGGACGCCCAGCTCGCCCACCCGCTCCAGCACGCGGGCCGAGTGCGGTCGCACCGCGGTGGCGTAGTCGGTCGGCGTGAGGGCGCCGGCCCAGGAGTCGAACAGCTGGACGGCGCTGGCGCCGGCCGCGACCTGCACCTCGAGGTAGGCGGCCGCGATGCCGGCGATCTTGCGCATCAGCGCGTCCCAGACGTCGGGGGCGCCGAACATC
>CAZJDU010000137.1:0-8983 GCA_964544855.1 uncultured Nocardioides sp. | reverse complement strand
CGCTGAGTCGGCTGGTCTCTCGGTCCTGAGACCGCCGAGTCGGCTCATCTCTCGGCGGGACCGGCATCGACACCTCGGCGCGCGACCGTGAGACCCGCGTGCCACCCCGGTGCCCGGCCGCCTTCCGGGGGCCGGAGCGCCGCGACGTCGTGCCCGCTGCGGGCGAGCAACCAGGCGACCAGCGAGTTGGAGTTCCACATCTCGCCGGCGCGCAGCTCGTCACGGCCCCACGTGACCGGCGGGCACGCGGCTGCCAGGGCCAGGACCTGCGCCGCCAGCTCCCGCGAGGTGCTGACCCGGCGCGGGCTGTCGACGGCCTCGGCCGCATCGGGGATCACGCCGCCGGGCCAGCAGCGCACCTCGTAGCGGAACCACCGGGAGCGACCGAGCAGCCTCAGCCCGACCGGACCCGTCAGGACGACGCCCCGGTCGGGGTCGTCGCTGCCCCACACCGGAGCCATCTCGACGGCATACCGATCCGCATCGCACTGGACCACGAGCGCCGCGTGATAGAGATCGCAGCGTTCCCGACGATGGAGGCCGGCCATGAGCGCCTCGTAGGCCCGCCCGTTGATGCGCACGCAGTGGGTGTTGTCGCCGGCCCCGAGTGGCAGCCAGTAGAGATCGACCCAGGAGTCCACCACCGCCACGGTGCCCGTCCAACGCCGCGGGCGGCAGGGCCGGAGGACCTCCTCGCGCCGGCGAGGAGCAGGACCAACGACCCGGCGCCGTACGACGCACGGCCGTGGCTCGCGGGCGCTGCGCGCGCGACCCTGGCGGTGAGGAGGTCGACGATGGACAGTGAGCTCACGGCGGTGTCAGGTCGCCGCACTCCGGGCGCTGCCGGCGCAGGCCCGTCGGTGGGTCGAGGCATCCAGACCTGGGCCTCGGTCGTCGTGGCGGCGGGCATCGTGGTGTCGACGGCGTACGGCCTGCTGGCCGCCGATCCCTACCGCGACCTGCCGGAGGCGACCGTCCTCGGCGCCCAGGCCCAGGACGTGTGCAGCGTGCTGGTCGCCGGTCTGCTGCTGTTCCTCGCACGACGCGACCCGTCGTCGCCGCGCGCACACCTGCTGCGGCTCGCGCTGCTGGCCTACGTCGCCTACAGCTACGCCATCTACGTGATCGGCGTGCCGATGAACCGGGTCTTCCTGGTGTACGTCGTCGTGGTGGTGGCATCGGGCGCAGCACTGCTCGACGGGCTGCTCCGGCTGCGCCCGGTCGCGTGGCCGCGGGTCGGCTCGCGGCGCCTCGAGCGGGGGACCGGGTGGATGCTGGTCGTGGTGGCCGGCCTGTTCGCCGGGCTGTGGCTCTCGACGCTGCTGCCGTATGCCCTCGGAGGTCCGGTCCCCGACCCCGAGGGTGTGGGTGGGACGCCGTACCCGGTCTTCGTCCTCGACCTGACCGTGGTGCTGCCCTGCCTCGCGGCCGTCGGGGTGCTGCTGCTGCGCGGGCGGTCGATCGGCGGCCCGTTGGCGGTCGTGGCGCTCGTCAAGATCCTCACCCTCTTCACCGCGCTCTGGGCCGGCGTCGCCGCGGTCGTGATCACCGGAGGTACGCCGGAGCTCGGTCCTGACGCCGTCCCGAGCGTGCTGATGCTCGCGCTGAGCGCGTGGCTGGTGGTGCGGTGGCTGCGCCTGCTCGCGCCCGATCCCCGCACCTACCTGCGCCCCCGACTGTGGGAGGACGAGCAGTCGGCCGGAGCCGTCCCTCCTCGGTGACCCGGCTGTTCGCTACGGCTGTGGGACGCCGACCCGGCTCGTCTCTCGACAGGAAGAACGCCCGGTTCGCGAGAGATGAGCCGCCTCGGCGCGGGTGGAGTTCACTCGGTAGCGATCGTCTCGTCATCTGCCCCGCGGGGTGTTGTTCAACACCGGTGACCAAGGTGGTCGCCCGTGATCGCGATGTCTCGGGTGCTCGGCGCCGGCCTGCTGCTGGGGCTCGCCGCGGCCGTCGTGCTCGCGGTCGCACCGCCGCCGGCGCACGCGCATCCGTTCGGTGATCCGCAGACCCTTGCGATCTCCGGTGACGGCGAGCGGGTCGTCGCCCAGTGGCGGGCGGGCGGTCTCGACGACCTGACCCTGCTCGGGGTCGCGCTCGGCGTGCTGCCGGAGGACCGGATCTTCCTCGACGGAGCGGTCGACGTCCGCGACAGCGATCCTGCCGCGCTCGCCGAGGCGCCGGAGTTCGCCGACTACCTCGTCCAGCGGATCGAGATCAGCAGCGGCGGCGAACCGTGCCCGCTCGAGGTCGCCGACGTCGCCGCCCTGGCGCACGACGGGGCGCAGGTGGTGGCCACCTGCCCCGCGGCCGGCCCGGTCGAGGTGACCTCGACGATGCTGACCGACCTGCATCCGGCGTACCAGCTGCTCGCCACCGGGCCGCACGGCCAGCGCGCCCGCTACGACGTCGACCATCCCTCCCACACGTGGACCCTCGGTGGTGCGGCCGAGCCCGCCGCCGACGAGGTGTCCGCGGCGGACACCGGGCTCGGCCGCAGCGCCGCCGTGCAGATCGGCGGCGTGCTCGCCGGCGTCGCCCTGCTCGGCGCCGCCGCGGTCGTCGTACGACGTCGCTCTCGCCGAGCCGAGCGGGCCGCATGACGGCTCTGGTGCTGGACCTGCCGTTCCTGGGCGACCTGAGCGAGCAGCTGCAGGGCTTCGTCGACTCGCCGGGCGTGGCGCCACTGGCGTTCGTCGTCGCGTTCGCCACCGGCGCCGCCCACGCGCTCGGTCCCGGGCACGGCAAGAGCCTGGCAGCCGCCTACCTGATCGGCTCCGAGGGCCGGGTGCGTGACGCCGCCTGGCTCGGCGGGTCGGTCGCCGTGATGCACACCTTCTCGGTGCTGGTGATCGCCGTCGCCTGGACGTTCTTCTCACTCTCGGACCTGGTGCGGCTGGAGTCGCTGACCGCCGGGCTGCAGCTGGCCGCCGGGCTCGTCGTCGTGGGCGCCGGGCTGTGGCTGCTCCGGCGCCACGTCCGCCACGGCGCCCACGGTCATGAACACGGTCACGGCCACGGCCACGGCCAGGGCCACGGACACGGGCACGAGTACGCCGGCGCCGGCCGGCCGGGCCTGCTGCTGCTCGGCATCTCCGGGGGGCTCGTGCCCTCGCCGTCCGCGTTCTTCGTGCTCGTCACCGGGCTGTTCGTGGGGCGTGCCGGCTTCTCCCTGCTGCTCGTCATCACCTTCGGCGTCGGCATGGCGCTGGTGCTCTTCGCCGTCGGGCTGCTCGCCCTGACCGGCACCAACGTCGTCACCCGCGCCGCGGAGTCGCGCACCGCGCTGCGCCTCGCCACCCGCGTCGCGCCCCTGCTCGCCGCCGGCAGCGTCACGCTGCTCGGCGGTCTGATCACGGTCCTGGCTGCTCGGAGCCTGACCGCGGCATGAGGTCCGTTCACCCCAACCGAGGAGAACCCCTGCGATGAGATCCCTGATCCGACCGGGCGCCCTCACCGCCGTCGCTGTCGCGACGTCGGTGGTGCTGGTGGCCGGTGCCGGGCCGGCCGCGGCCCAGCCGGTGCCGTCGGCACCGGACCCGGCTGCGGCCGCCGCCCCGGGCGAGGCCCCGACCCTGACACCCCGTGACGGTGCCTACCTGGAGGGCACCGTGCCCGTCGCGGCGGAGCCGACCACCGCCGACGACTCGGTCACCGAGCTCGTCGTCGACGGTGACCCGATCGACGCGACCACGACGACCGGTGTCTCGCACCTGACGTACGACGTGGGCAGCAACTCCGTCCTCGCGCACTACCAGAGCTACCTGATGGTCAACGACCACCGCATCGAGATGCCGGGAGCCGAGAGCGAGCGGGTCAGCCTCGAGGTGCCCAACGACGAGCTGGTCGATGGCACCAACACGGTGACCTTCCACGTCGGCACCTCCGAGACGTCGTGCGGCGTCAACTACGACGACTACGTGCTCTCGAACATCTCGCTGGAGCTGCTCGGAGAGATCGCCGACGGGGACGCCAACGATCTGCGCTACACGTTCGGCGACGGCTCCTGTGGCTCCAACTCCAGCAAGATCACGGAGGTCGAGCTGACCTTCGAGGTCGCCGGCGACCCGCGTCGTACGACGGGTCTCGCGGCCGATCTGGACACGACGACGCTCAGCAACGGCAGCCACGAGCTCAGCGCCACCACCCAGTCGGGTGCCACCACCCTGCACACCGTGCGAGTCAACAACGCCCCGGCGGGCGCGCCGCGGCTGCTGCCGGTCGACGGCACGCTGACCAACGGCACCCAGCCGGTCTTCGGGTTCTTCCCGGCCGGTGGCTCGGGCTCGGTCACCGGGCTCACCGTCGACGGCGACACCCTGGCCATGGCCGAGACCCTCGCTCCCGGGACCGCCACCCTCGCCTTCACGGTGGGCGGCAACTCGATCGAGGCCCGCTACTTCAACCACCTGCTGGTCAACGGTCGGCGGGTCGAGATCGGCGGCGACTGGGTGAGCGAGCAGGTCGAGCTCTCGATCCCCCACCACTTCCTGCTGCCGGGTGACAACGTGATCGAGGTCGTCACCGGCGACATCAACGGCTCGACCAACGGCGAGCGCTGCGCCAACCGGGACGACTTCACGATCAGCGACATCGCCCTGAGCCCGGCGACCGGTACCGCGACCGGCGTCGACCTGCAGCCGACGTACGAGATGGGCGACGGCTACTGCGGCTCCAACGGCTCCAAGCTGGCCGATGCCGAGCTGCGGTTCACCGTCGACGATGCCGAGACCACGACCGCGCTGCCGACGCTCGGCGGCGGCGAGGCCATGCTCAGCATGTACATCGGCGGCAACGGTGCCGAGGCGAAGTTCGGCAACGTGGTCCGTGTCAACGGCCTGGAGCTGGAGATCGGCGACGTGCGTGGTGAGACGGTCGAGCTGGCCGTCCCCAACCAGTGGCTGGTCCCCGGCACCAACACCGTCGAGGTGGTGGCCGGGCCGAACCCCGACGCCGCCTGCGGTGACAACTACGACGACTTCCCGGTCTCCGACCTGTCGCTGACCCCGGCCACCGGCGAGGCCGTCCCGGCCTACCGGCAGACCCAGGTCGACGGCGACGACCAGCCGATCCGGATCGGCGACGGCAGCTGCGGCAGCAGCCACACCGGCACCAAGGTCGCGGCCGTCCCGTTCGTCGTCGACGCCCCGGCCGGCGGTGTGCGGGTCGACCTCGACACCACGACGCTCGAGGACGGCGAGCACACGCTCGCCGCGACGTCGGCGGGCGGCACCGCCACCCGCACGATCACCACCGACAACACCGCGCCGCGGGTGACCGGGAGCAGCCCGGCCGCCGGGCAGTCACTCTCCGACGGTGTGGTCTTCGACGCGGTGATCGAGGACGCCTCCGGCGTGGTCGGCGAGCCCGCCTTCACCCTCGACGGCGAGCCGCTCGCGCGCGGTGACCTGATCGGCCCGGGCCTTGCGGCCGGTGAGCACACCATCGCCGTGACGCTCACCGACTCGCTCGGCAACACCGCGGACCGTGCGTTCTCCTTCACCTCCGTCGGCATCCCCGAGGTGCCCGCGGGGCTGAAGCCCGACAACCACACGAAGGTCAAGCCCGGCAAGGTCGACCTGCGGGCGACCGTGGCGACGCCGGGCGGCGGTGACGTGACGGCGACCTTCTCCCGTGCGGAGATCGTCGGCCCGACGGTCGGCTTCACCGGCACCGCCTCCTCGGTCCCGACGACGCTGCAGGTCGATGGCGAGGAGGGTGTCGACGTGGACGCCCTCCAGCCGCTCGACGGGGCCACCGTGGACGCTCCGGCCAGTGGCGAGGTCACCTTCCAGCGCTACGACCTGCCGGTCGCCCCGGACGACGAGAGCCCGATGCTGCGGTGGAACGGCACCATCGACCCGGAGCGGGTCGCGTCACTGCGGGCGTGGGACACCACCGCGCGTGAGTGGGTGGCGCTGGCCAGCACCCGTGGCACGTTCGCCGGACCGACACAGCTCACCGCGCCGGTGGCGCCGCGCTTCCTCGACGGGGACGTGGTGCACGTGCTGGTCACGGGTGAGGACCCGTTCGCCGACGACATGGAGCCGCGCAACCCCGGCGGGTTCGCCGACCCCGGTGACTACGACTTCTCGCTCGCGCACTTCACCGACACGCAGTACCTCTCCGAGGGCGCGGTGGAGCAGGAGACGGCTGCCGAGCGGGCGATCTGGAAGAAGGCGTACGGCGACACCACGCAGTGGCTCGCCGACCACGCCCAGCAGCGCAGGATCGCCCACGTCATGCACACCGGCGACATCATCCAGAACAACATCAACCCACTCACGACGCCGGAGGCGGTGGAGCTGGCCGACGGGGAGTTCGAGGTCGCCTCCGACGTGCACACGACCCTCGACCGGGCCGGCATCCCGAGCCAGGTGATCGCCGGCAACCACGACAACCAGTGGGGTGCGGAGACGGGTCCGGAGGCGAGGTACAACCAGTACTTCGGCCCGGAGCGCTACGCGTCGGCCGACGACCAGTGGGCCACGGCCGAGTACGGCGGACCGTGGCGCGACGGCGACAACCAGAACAACTACGTGCTCTTCACCGCCGGTGGTCTCGACTTCGTGGTGGTCGGGCTCTCCTACGGGGTGACGCGGGCCGAGGCGGACTGGGCCGACGGGATCCTGAAGCAGTACTCCGACCGCAACGCGATCGTGCTGACCCACGACTACCTCAACCCGTCCGGCGGCCCGGACGGCCGTGGCTCGACGTTGGCGGGGGACGGGTCGGTGCTCTATGACCAGCTGGTCGCGCCGAACCCCAACGTCTTCCTCGTCCTGGCCGGTCATCGGCACGGCGTGGGCACGAACGTGAAGGCCGAGGTCGGCGAGGTGGACCACGGTGTGGTGGAGCTGCTCGCGGACTACCAGGCCTACACGGTCAGCGCGGACGAGGTGGGGTTGACGGAGGTGGGCGGCTACGCCCCGGACGAGCAGCTGCGGTTCGGCGCCAGCTATCTGCGGCTGCTCCAGTTCGACGTCGACCGCAGCGAGATGATCGTCGACACCTACTCGCCGTTCCTCGACGACTTCGGGGCGACGGAGCACCAGGGTGCCAACCGGTCCTACGACGGCACCGAGGACGACATGGTGCTGCCGGTCGACCTCACCAGCCGCTCCACCAGCTTCACCACGGACGCGGTGTCGCTGCTGGTGCCGGTCGAGGAGGTCGGCTCGGACACGGTGGCCTCCGGTGAGGTCGCGTCGGTCTCGGTGAAGGGCCTCGGCCACGGGTCGCTCTACGGCTGGATCGTCTCCGCGGAGTCGGCGGCGGGTGGTCGGGCGGTCACCGAGCCGGCGATCTTCCGGACCTCCGGTCAGGCCGACAAGCAACGTGACGCCGAGGACCGGGAGCCGCGTGAGTCCGAGGTGGTGGCGACGCTCGCCGAGCAGGGGGTCGCAGCCGGTGCGGACGTCGTCCTCGACGTCGCCGTGAAGCCGGGCCGTCCGACGCCCACCGGAGTGGTCGAGGTGCGCGACGGCGACGCCGTCGTCGCCTCCGGCGAGCCCGCCGACGACGGCACGGTGCAGCTGACCTGGGAGGCTCCGGCGGTGGCCGGGGAGCGGACCTACGAGGTCCACTTCCTGGGCTCGGAGGAGCACACGGCGTCGAGCGCCGAGGTCACGCTGCGGGTCAACGGCGGTGAGGTGCCCTCCACGAGCTGACACCGGGTTCCCCGTGACTACACCCGCCCGCAGGTAGGTTGTGCGGGTGGGTGTAGTACGGGGGATCGACCGCACCCAGCGGAGGTTCCCGCCGTTGGGGTTCCCGCTGGCGGTCATCTACAAGTTCTTCGACGACCAGGGCAACTACCTGGCGGCGATGCTGACGTTCTACGCCTTCATCGCGATCTTCCCGCTGATGCTGCTCGCGTCGTCGATCCTGGGCTTCGTGCTGCAGGGGCGGCCGAACCTCGAGGACGCCGCCCTCGACTCGGCCCTCGCGCAGTTCCCGATCATCGGCGACCAGCTCGGTCACCCCGACGGGGTCAAGGGCTCGGTGGGTGCCATCGTCGTCGGTGTCCTCAGCGCCCTGTACGGCGCCCTCGGGCTGGGCCAGAGCCTGCAGAACGCCCAGGCGGTGGCCTGGGGCGTGCCGCGCAACAGCCGTCCGCACCCGGTCCTCTCCCGGCTGACCAGCCTGCTGATCCTCTTCGTGGCCGGGTTCGCGATCCTGAGCATCTCGGTCTTCTCGGCGGTCGCCACCACGACCCAGCTCTTCGGCGAGATCTCCGACGCGGCGTGGTTCCCCTGGGTGGTGCGCCTGATCACGGTGGTCATCCTCGCGCTGCTGCTGACCGTGCTGCTGCGGATAGCGGCGTCGAAGGCGGCTCGGCACACCATCACGCGGGCGTTCCCCGGTGCGGTCACCATCGCGGTGCTGTGGCAGCTCCTGCAGTATCTCGGCACCGTCTACGTCACCCGGATCCTGTCCGCGACCCAGGGCATGGAGGAGATCTTCGGCGTCGTCCTCGGTCTGATGGGGCTGATCTACATCGGGGCGATCATGGGCGTCTTCGGCATCGAGGTCAACGTCGTGCTGGCCGACCGGCTGTGGCCGCGGGCGCTGCTGACGCTCTTCACCGACCGGGTGGACCTCACCGACGCCGACCGCCGCGCCTATGCGATGTATGCCCAGATGCAGCGGCACAAGGGCTTCGAGACGGTCGCTGTGCGCTTCGACGGACGCGACGGCGACAGCCACGAGATCGTGCTGGATCCGCGCACCGAGGAGGTCGTCCGGCACCGGATCCCGGGCGGGGCCGCGGAGCCGGACGACTCGGCGCCCGCGGTCGACACGTCCGCCCCCGAGGCCTCGGGGGCCACCAGCGCGAGCGGCGACGGAGCCGCTCCCACCACCCCCGTGCCCGAGACCGACGGCGCGGGTCACGACCCGGAGGAGCCGCCTCCGCCCCCGCCGGCGCCACCGGGCGGGTCGGCCGACGAGGAGACGCAGCCGATCAGCAAGCCCGGCCGCT
>CAZJDU010000136.1:0-8991 GCA_964544855.1 uncultured Nocardioides sp. | reverse complement strand
ATCGTCGTTGAGCTCCCGTGCCAGCGGTCCGGGGCCGGCGTCGTGGATGCGCGCGACGCCCAGGTCGGCGGCGGTCGCCTCCCACCCGTCGGGGACCTGCGTCCGCGTCCGGGTCCCGGCCGCGTCGTCACACGTCGTGCCTCGGCCCCGGTGGACAGGCGGCGGGGATCGGCGGTCTCCGAGTTCGGGGGATCTGTCCATCCTCGACCTTTCCGGAGCTCTCGCGCCAGATGCGGAGAGTCGGAGGCTACCGAGCCTCGGCTTGCGTGCATGCGATGTTCAACTTCGGATCAGCATGCCGTTTCCGCGACCTCCCTGGGGTCACTCCTAGGTGCCCCCGAGTCCCTCGAGTGCGATCCTGACCTGTGCGGCGAGAAAGCCGCCGGTGAACGACATGCCGAAGGTGGTGACGGCGGGGGAGGAGGATAGCGGTGTGCCGCCCGGGAACTTGAGCGCCGTGAGGGTCGCGAGGACGCCGACGCCGACGAACGCGCCGCTCCAGCCGATCTGGAACTGCCCCTGGAACGCTGGATCGGAGGCCAGAGCCGCGACCGCCGCTGGATCGAAGATGTCGGGCCACACGTCGAATCCGCGGGTGTGAGCCAGGTAGGTCGCGTTGAAGAGGGACGCCAAGGGCGCGGACACCTGGCCCGCGATGAGCTCGGTCTTCGACATCAGGGCGATCGACGACTGCATGCGGGCGATGCGCTCGCGCTGCCAGTAGGACCATCGAGCCGCCTGGTCGATCCGTCGGCCCCGTCCGGGGAGAAGGTCGAGGCCCGAGACGATCCTTGCCAGATCGCCCGGTGACAGACCGTCCAGCTCCGCCATCGCCATGCGATCCCGATCGCTCGGAGCCAGGCGTCGCCACCGCCGAACCGCGTCGATGCTCGAGGACAACGGCGCCGCCAGTGGTCGCTCCAGGCGGGCCTTGACCCGAAGCTCGGCGTCGCCGAGGCCCACGTGTCGGGCATCGCCCGCAGGTCGCCCCGTGGCGCGGGAGTCGGCAACTGGTCCGACGGCGTCGTCCCGGACCGGTCTGTCAAGGGCATCGTTGATCTGCGCCACGATCCGGGGCGATTGGGTACCCAGCTTGCGAAGGATCCGGCGGGCGAAGAGACGTCCGGACGCGTCGCGCATGCAAGCGCTCAACCATCTGGACGCACGGTTGGGCGTCTCGACCGCGAGAAGGGCCGCTGCCCGAGTTGGTCGAAGCTGACGGAACAGCGATGCGTCGCCCCGTACGGCGAGGACGTCCCGGCAGGTCTCTGGGGACAGCCGGTTGATGAGGGCTCGGGACTTGCGTGGCTCGGACCGGACAAGGCGCCGGAGCAGCGCATCTGCTCGCTCCGGATTGCTCCGGCCCGCGGCTTCGAGGGCAGCGCCGGCTGACCGCAGGGCCGTCCCCGTGAGAGCGTCGAGCACTTTCGTCGCGTCAGCCAGGGCGTGGTCCGGCCACTCCACGAACATCCGGGCGGCCTCCCTCGCGGCCGCTCCGGGCTGCTGGCGCGCACCGACGGGCCGCATGTGCCGAGGAGGGAGTCGGCGACCGAATCCCGGGGCGGCGTCCCGCTGCGGCCCATCGGCGGCCACCTCCAACGTCATGTCGTCCCCCTTGCGCTGTCGATCTGTGACGGCAGTCACCGGGAGACGTTAACCTTGGCGAAACATACGGCCCCGGGTCCGCAGTCGAACATCGCTGCGGGCCCGGGGCCGTGGTGTGCCGCGGCGTGCGCGCGGCCTCGGTGGTCGGTCAGTCCTCGGGGTCGCCCAGAGCCGTCAGCTCGTCGACACGCTGACGAGCTGACATCTCGCCGTTCGGCGGCGTGAACGGAGCGGAGGTGTCGGCCACGCGACGCTCGGCCAGGAGCTCGCTGACCTTGGCCGACACCTGGTCGGCGGTCGATGGCTCGAGCCACGGGGTCGTCGCCACCCGGGCGCAGTCGTCGGGGCCTGCGGAGAAGCGCAGCAGGTCCAGCACGTCGGTGGCCACCAGGGCCGCGGTGACCGTGGGCCGGCGTTCGGCGTACCGTTCGAGGTCTCCGGCGTCGCGCTCGGACGCCTCGATCTGCAGGGCCTCGTCCCACAACCGCATGGTCAGGGCGGTGGCATCCGCGCTGCCACGGAGCACCGCGTCCAGCTCCTCGCTGTCCGCCTCATCGAGTCGTAGGGTGCCGGCGGCGAGGGCGCGGTCGATGTCCGCCCGGTTGATCGGCCGGCCGCCGCGATCGCGGATCGCCGAGGGCCCGCCGGCCGTGGAGTCCGCGTCCGGCTCGTCCGCGCCGCCCCGCACCCCGTCCTCGAGGTCGCGTTGTGTCATGACAGCCCTCCCTGCGTGTGGGTGATGCGAGCCATCAAGACTGTCGGGACCCGGCCTCGGCGTCATGGCGCAGTTGAACGCAAGGGGGTGATGACGACGGCATGCCGGAGGTGCGACGCGCACGTGCTTCATCGAGTGCGTCGAGGGGACGTGGCGCAAACCGCCATCGCGGTGGGCACGACGCCCTCGAGCTCCTCTCCTCTCGCTCCCATCCGTCGCGTGTGGGCTGGGACAGGCCGCGTCAGACTGCGACCACGGAGGTCGTGAGGGCGCGAGCGCCAGGCACATGACTCCGAGCCGCCGCCCACCGCGCGACGCGACCGAGCGGCCGAGAGCCACCCGGAAGATCGGCACCTTCGACCCCAGCAGTCGCCACCACCGTCCCGGCGGCCGCCACGGATGAGGCAGCGGAGCAATCACACGGCGTGCGCGAGACGCGCACGCGCGGCCCCGGGATCCGGACCCGCCCAGTGCTGTCCGATTTCCGCGAGAACCTGTCGATGCCGACGGGCAGAATGTCAGCATGACCACAGGGATGGGCCTCCGGGACCTCGACGTCGAGTCCTGCTACGCGGCGGTGAAGTCACGCGACCGGCGCTTCGACGGGGTCTTCTACACCGCGGTGCGCACGACCGGGATCTACTGCCGGCCCTCCTGCCCGGCGCGGACCCCTGCGGTCCGCAACGTCACGTTCCACCGCAGCGCTGCGGCCGCCCAGGCCGCCGGCTATCGCGCCTGCAAGCGCTGCCGGCCCGACGCCACGCCCGGCAGCCCCGAGTGGGACGTCGCCGCCACCGTCGCGGGTCGGGCGATGCAGCTGATCCGCGACGGCGTGGTCGACCGCGAGGGCGTGCCCGGCCTCGCCGCCCGGCTCGGCTACTCGACCCGGCAGCTCTCCCGACTGCTGACCGCCGAGCTCGGCGCCGGCCCCCTCGCGCTCGCCCGTGCCGAGCGCGCGCAGACCGCCCGGGTGCTCGTCGAGACGACCGAGCTGTCGTTCGCCGATGTCGCGTTCGCGGCCGGCTTCGCGAGCGTGCGGCAGTTCAACGACACGCTCCGCGAGGTTTACGACGCCTCGCCGACCGAGCTCCGCGGCCGGCGGGGCAGCGGCGGGGCATCGCCGGGCGCGATCGAGCTGCGGCTCGCCGTACGGGCACCCTTCGCCGGACGGCACCTGGTGCGGTTCCTCGCTGCTCGGGCCGTCCCCGGCGTGGAGGTAACCGGCGACGACTGGTATGCCCGCACCCTCGACCTGCCGCACGGTCCCGGCACGCTGCGGTTGACGCTGCGCGACGCCCCTGACCCGGGCCAGACCGCGTTCGTGCCCGCGCGCATCACCGTGCACGACCTTCGCGACACGGGCGCCGCACTGGCCCGGGCCCGGAGGCTGCTGGATGCCGACTGCGATCCCGTCGCCGTCGCCGACCATTTCGCCGGTGACCCGGCGCTGGGCCCGCTCGCCCGCCGACGTCCCGGTCTCCGGGTGCCCGGCCACGTGGCCGGGGACGAGGTCGCCGTCCGCGCGATCGTCGGGCAGCAGGTCAGCGTCGCCGGCGCACGCACGGTGACCGGACGGCTGGTCGCCGACCACGGCCGGCCGATCGCGACCGACATCGACGGCCTCACCCATCTCTTCCCCGATGCCGCCACCATCGCCGCGCTCGACCCCGGGGCGCTGCCGATGCCGCGGAGTCGCGGCCGAGCCCTCACCGGTCTCGCCGCCGCGCTGGCCGACGGCGAGATCGCGCTCGACCGCGGCCCCGACCGCGACGACGTACGACGACAGCTGCTCTCCCGACCCGGCATCGGCCCCTGGACGGCCGACTACATCGCGCTCCGCGCGCTGGGCCACCCCGACGTGTTCCTGCCGACCGATGTCGGCGTCCGCCACGCGCTCGAGCACCACCCGGACGCCGACCCCGACCGTTGGGCGCCGTGGCGCTCCTACGCCCTGCTGCACCTGTGGACATCACTGGAGGACGACTGACATGCACACCATCATCGAGAGCCCGGTCGGGCCGCTGCGCATCGTCGAGCACGGCGGCGCCGTCACGGCCATCGAGTTCAGCCCGTTCCGCGACGGGGACGGCCGCCCGCGTGGCGAGCGCGCCGACGACCACCCCGTTCTCGTCGAGGCCGCGCGCCAGCTGGAGGAGTACTTCGCCGGCGAGCGCACCGACTTCGACCTGCCGCTCGCCCCGGAAGGTTCGGCGTTCCAACGGGCGGTGTGGGAGCAGCTGCGCGCCATCGGGCACGGCGAGACCGCGACGTACGGCGAGATCGCGGCGCGACTCGGCAGGACCAACGCCGCGTCGCGCGCGGTCGGTCTCGCCAACGGCGCCAACCCGATCCCGATCGTGATCCCGTGCCACCGGGTGATCGGCGCCGACGGCACGCTCACCGGCTATGCCGGCGGTGTCGAGCGCAAGCAGGCGCTGCTCGACCTGGAGCAGGGCGCGCTCTTCTGACGGCGGTCCGGCTGCGACGGAGCCGGCCGTGACCGTAGGATCGGCGCGGCCGGCGATCGGTCGAGGAGGGAGCCGCATGGTCCGCGGACACACCGAGCGCGAGCTGCCCGGCTGGTGGCGCTGGGCGATCGACCACGAGGGTCTCGCCGCGACCCTCCTGATCCTGGCGATGCCCGTGTGCGGCATCGCCTTCCCAGCGGCCGGCTACGGGCTCGCCACACTGCTGGGGTGGGACACCGGGACCGCGTCGTTCGACGACACCTTCATGCTGCTCGTCGTCACGGGCCTGGTCTTCCCGATCATGCTGGCGGCGGTCCTCGGTCTCGGGATGCTGCGGCACGGCTGGGTGCTCGGCGTGGCGTTCGGCGTGGGCTACGTCGAGGCGGTGCTCGCCCGATGGGTGTGGCTCACGCTCACCGTGTGCGCGTGCGTCGGGGTGTTCGCGCTGCTCCGTGGCCTGGATCATCGGTCGGCCACGCCGGGGGCCGAGGAGCAGCCGCCCGGCACCGCCGACGGGGTCGCGCCGTCGCCGTACTCCCGGCGCCGCAGATGAGGGTGGTCGCGCAGTGAGCGGCTGGCGGACGCACGCGTCGCGCTCGGCGTACGAGAACCCCTGGATCCGGGTGCGGGAGGATGACGTCACACGTCCCGACGGCGAGCCCGGGCGCTACGGCGTCGTGGAGGTGCAGCACGGCGCGGTCTTCGTGGTGCCGCTGACGGCGGACGACGAGGTCGTGATGGTGCGGCTGCACCGCTACCCGATCGGGCGGGAGTCCCTGGAGATCCCGGCCGGCGGTGACGACGGCGAGGACGCGCTGACCGCAGCCCGGCGCGAGCTCCGCGAGGAGACCGGGTACGACGCCGCCTCCTGGCACGAGCTGGGTCCGGTCTACTCCCTCAACGGACTGGCCGACGCGCCCGGCACGGTCTTCCTCGCCCGTGACCTCACCGTGGTGGCCGGCGAGACGTCCTGGGCCGAGGAGGGCATCTCCGGCATCGAGCTGGTGCCGTGGGCCGAGGTGATCGGCCGGATCGGGCGAGGGGAGATCCAGGACGCCGAGAGCATCGCGGCGCTGCTGCACGCGGCGATCGCGATGGGGCGGGTGTCGTAGCAGGTCGGTTCATCCCTTGATGAACCAACCCGACCCCACCCCTACTCAGCAGCAGCGCGCCGCAGCGACTCCGAGAGTCGCTCGGCGGCGGCCATCACGGCCGGAGCGTGCATCCGGCCCGGCTGGCGGGAGAGCCGCTCGAGCGGGCCGGAGACCGAGACGGCGGCGATCACCTTGCCGGCGGGGGAGCGGACGGGGGCGGACACCGAGGCGACGCCCTGCTCGCGCTCGGCGATCGACTGCGCCCAACCACGGCGCCGGATCGCGGAGAGCTCGGCGGCGGAGAACGACGCGTTCTGCAGCCCCTTGTGGATCCGGTCCGGGTCGTCCCACGCGAGCAGCACCTGGGCAGCCGAGCCGGCCCGCATCGTCAGCTGTGACCCGACGGGGATGGTGTCGCGCAGCCCGGAGGGGCGTTCGGCGGCGGCGACGCACACGCGGTGGTCGCCCTGACGTCGGAAGAGCTGCGCGGACTCACCGGTGATGTCGCGCAGCCGTGCCAGCACCGGGCCGGCGGTGGCGAGCAGTCGGTCCTCACCGGCGGCGGCGGACAGCTCGGCGAGCCGCGGGCCGAGCACGAAGCGGCCCTGCATGTCACGCGCGACGAGGCGGTGGTGCTCGAGGGCGACCGCGAGCCGGTGGGCGGTCGGGCGGGCCAGGCCGGTGCCGGCCACGAGGCCCGCCAGGGTCGCTGGACCGGACTCCAGGGCCGTGAGTACCAGGGCGGCCTTGTCCAGCACGCCCACTCCGCTCGAGTTGTCCATATTCCAATACTGACGTCTCATTGCGTGGGATGCAAGCGTAGGGTGGTTCCCACACCCGGACGCACCGGTCGGCGCGATCCGCCGGATCGGGCGTCCCGCAGGACATCACAGAGGAGTGAGGCATGGGCAAGACGCTGGCCGAGAAGGTCTGGGACGAGCACGTCGTGCGCTCGACCGCGGGTGAACCGGACCTGTTGTTCATCGACCTGCACCTGATCCACGAGGTCACCAGTCCGCAGGCGTTCGACGGGCTGCGCCTCGCCGGCCGGAAGGTACGACGCCCCGACCTCACCCTCGCGACCGAGGACCACAACGTCCCGACCCTCGACTGGGACAAGCCGATCGCCGATCCGGTGAGCAAGACCCAGGTCGACACTCTGCGACGCAACGCGGAGGAGTTCGGTGTCCGGCTGCACCCGCTCGGCGACGTCGAGCAGGGCATCGTGCACGTCGTCGGCCCGCAGCTCGGCCTCACCCAGCCGGGGATGACGATCGTCTGCGGTGACAGCCACACCAGCACCCACGGCGCCTTCGGCGCGATCGCCTTCGGCATCGGCACCTCGGAGGTCGAGCACGTGCTCGCCACCCAGACCCTGCCGCAGGCCAAGCCGAGGACCATGGCGGTCACCGTCAACGGGTCGCTGCCCGAGGGTGTCACCGCCAAGGACCTGATCCTCAACCTGATCGCGCAGACCGGCACCGGCGGCGGGCAGGGCTACATCGTCGAGTACCGCGGCCAGGCCATCGAGGAGCTCTCGATGGAGGGTCGGATGACGATCTGCAACATGTCGATCGAGTGGGGTGCCAAGGCCGGCATGATCGCGCCGGACCAGACGACCCTCGACTACATCCAGGGCCGTCCCGAGGCACCCCAGGGTGAGCACTGGGACGCCGCCGTCGCGCACTGGTCGTCGCTGACCACCGACGCGGACGCCGAGTTCGACAAGGAGATCGTGCTCGACGCGTCCCAGATGACGCCGTTCGTCACCTGGGGCACCAACCCGGGCCAGGGTGTGCCGCTCGGGGCCACGGTGCCTTCGCCCGAGGACTTCGACGACCCCAGCGACCGGTACTCCTGCGAGAAGGCGCTGGACTACATGGGTCTCGAGGCCGGCACGCCGATGCGCGAGGTCAAGGTCGACACCGTGTTCGTCGGCTCGTGCACCAACGGCCGGATCGAGGACCTGCGGCTCGCGGCCGAGATCATCGAGGGCCACCACGTGGCCGACGACACCCGACTCCTGGTCGTCCCCGGGTCCGTCCGGGTGCGCAACCAGGCCATCGAGGAGGGTCTGGACAAGATCTTCATCGAGGCGGGGGCCGAGTGGCGGGGAGCCGGGTGCTCGATGTGCCTCGGCATGAACCCCGACCAGCTGGCGCCGCAGGAGCGCAGCGCCTCCACGTCCAACCGCAACTTCGAGGGTCGCCAGGGCAAGGGCGGCCGTACCCACCTGGTGTCGGTGCCCGTCGCCGCCGCGACGGCCGTCCGCGGCACGCTGTCCTCACCCGCCGACCTCGTGCCGGCCACGGTCTGAACGGGAGCAGAGCAATGGAGAAGTTCACCACGCACACCGGCGTCGGCGTCCCGCTGCGCCGCAGCAACGTCGACACCGACCAGATCATCCCGGCCGTCTACCTCAAGCGCGTGACCCGGACCGGCTTCGACGACGGGCTCTTCGGCGCCTGGCGCAGCGACCCGCAGTTCGTCCTCAACAAGCCCGAGCACGCGGGGGTGTCGATCCTCGTGGCGGGCCCCGACTTCGGCACGGGATCCTCGCGCGAGCACGCCGTGTGGGCGCTGATGGACTACGGCTTCAAGGTCGTTCTGTCCTCGCGCTTCGCCGACATCTTCCGAGGCAACTCCGGCAAGGCAGGACTCCTCGCCGCGCAGGTCGACCACGACGTCGTCGAGCGGATCTGGACGCTCGTCGAGCAGGACCCTGCGACACCGGTCACGGTCGACCTCGAGGCGCGTGAGGTGCGCGCCGGCGACCTCGTCGCGCCCTTCCAGATCGACGACTACACACGGTGGCGACTGCTCGAGGGGCTCGACGACATCAGCATCACCCTCGGCCACGAGCAGCACATCGAGGCTCACGAGGCGAAACGGCCTGCCTGGAAGCCGGCCACCATCCGCTGAGGCTCGACGCTCCCGCTGAAGACGGCGAATCCCCTTGCAGGCAAGGGGATTCGCCGTTTCTCATGTGTGCTTCGCGGCCATGCCGACGTGCCGACACGGTGGTGGTGGCGCGAAATTGCCTTCAAGAAATCAACGGTTTTCATGCGCGCGGTGATTGTGACGAGGCTTACTTTTCCCTAGCGTGCAA
>CAZJDU010000135.1:0-9185 GCA_964544855.1 uncultured Nocardioides sp. | reverse complement strand
CGTCGACGCCGAACGCCGCCCGGGTCCGCTGCAGCAGCGTCCAGCCGTCGGGCGCGATCGCCGCCTGATCCGACGCGACATCGAGCCGCACCGTGCGCACCCCGTGGCGCAGGTGGCGGGTCCGCTCGTCCTCCGGCTCGGGCGTCACCTCCCACCCGAGCGGCTCGGCCAGCGCGCGCAGCACCGTGACCGCGTCGTCGAAGTCCACGGACCGCCCGATGGTGAGGCGCGGTCCGACGTACGCCGTGGGACGGGCGTTGACGCCCCGGACCGACAGGGCGTTGGCGGGGTCGAGGATCCGGCCCTCGATGCGCGCGAGCTGCTGGGGCGACGGCAGCGCGGGCTCGTGGTCGACGGGCGCGACGGGGTCATGCGGCTGCATAGGGACCTCTGCTCAGATCTCGAAGGTAGGGGTGATCAGGGTGGTGTGGTCGTCGTCGTGGGGCTCCAGCCGCAGTCGGGCCAGCCCGGGCGACAGGCCGGTCAGCGCGAACCTGCCCGCGTCGCCGACGTCGACGGGATCGCCGATCTCCTGACCGTCGGCTTCAAGGGCCCGCACGGTCAGCGGCAGCGGGGGCGCTACCCAGCCGTCGATCCGGGCGCCGTCCCGAGCGGGGGCGACCCGCAGCATCAGCTCGAGGTCGCCGTGGGTGTAGCGCAGCAGGTACGCCGCCGCGAGGCTCCGCGCGCCGGCGAGCTCGGTCGACCGCTCGACCAGCTGCATCAGCTCGTGGTCCCAGTCGGTCGCCACCAGCGCGGCCTCGGCGCGCACCTGACGCTGCAGCCGGCCCACCAGCCCGTCGGGCACCGGGTCGGTCCGCTGCCACATCTCGGCGAGCCGGTCCAGCAGCTCGGCGTCCGCAGCGTCGCTCATGAGTTCCTCCCATCGATGAATCCGTCCCCGAGAAGGGAGCGGAGCTTGGCCAGGCATCTGCTCCGGGTGGGGCCGATGCTCCCGATCGGCATGTCGAGGGTGCTCGACAGCGTGGCGTAGTCGGGGCGCGGAGCGAACGCGACGACCCGCAGCAGCCGCTGGCAGCGATCGTCCAGCCTCCCGATCGACTGCCACAGCAGGGCCGACTCGTGGCGCTCCACCGCGCGCGCCTCGGCCGACCGCTCCAGCGGGGCGAACGGCTCCAGCGTGGCCGGGTCGGTCGTCCGGTCCCGCTCGGCCCGGGCGCCGGCACGCGCTGCCGTTCGCCGGGCCACGGTGATGAGCCAGCCGCCGATCGCCTGCTCCTCGACGACGGTGTCACCGCTGCGCACCAGGGTGAGCCAGGTGCTCTGCATGACGTCCTCGGCGATCTCGCCGGGCAGCCGGTGGGCCCGCACCACGTGCCACAGCACCGGTGTCATCCGGGCGACCAGGTCGTCCAGCGCATCGGCGTCACCGGCCCGCCAGCGCGCGAAGTCGGCGGCGGCGAGGTCCCACACCTCGTCGGCGCGAGGCGTGTCCCCCTCGCCTCGCGTCGCCGCACCCGTCTCCGTCACGGTCGCCACCTCACCCGTCCTGTCGTCCCGCGGTCCCGCGATCGGGTGCTCGCGCGCTCGTGCTCACGTCCCACCGAGGAGCCTCGTCCCCGCTGGTTGATACATCATCGGCGGGATCGATCCTGGCTGTCCACGGGGCTGGGTGCGGACGCCGGTCGACCCGATAGCCTCGACCCATGCCCAGCGTGCGCGTGATCTCCCCGTCCGAGCACCGGGAGTACCTCCACTCGATCCCCTCGGCGAGCTTCCTCCAGACACCCGGCTGGGGGACCGTGAAGAGCGAGTGGGCCTCGGAGTCGCTGGGCTGGTTCGACGACGCCGGCCGGCAGCAGGGGTCCGCGCTGGTGCTCTACCGCAAGCTCCCCAAGCTCAACCGCTCGCTGGCCTACCTCCCCGAGGGCCCCGACATCGACTGGTCCGCCGACTGCCTGCGGGAGTGGCTGGGCCCGATGGTCGCGCACCTGAAGCGGCAGGGAGCCTTCGCCGTACGGGTCGGACCGCCGGTCGTCACCCGCCGGTGGGACGCGAAGCAGGTCAAGGAGGGCATCGCCGACGCCGACGTACGACGGCTCGGGCAGCTGTCGCCCACCGAGCGCACCGCGGCCGGCGCGCGGGTCGTCTCCGAGCTGGCCGCGATGGGGTGGCGCCACCAGGCGGCCGACGGCGGGTTCGCCGCGGGCCAGCCGCAGTTCGTCTTCCAGATCCCGCTGCGGGTCACCGACCCCGACACCGGGGAGGCGCGTCCACGCACCGAGGACGAGGTGCTCAAGGGCATGAACCAGCTCTGGCGCCGCAACATCAAGCGGGCGGCCAAGGAGGGCGTCCACGTCACCACGGGCGACCGCTCGGACCTCAAGGCCTTCCACGACCTCTACGTCCACACCGCCGAGCGCGACCACTTCACGCCGCGGCCGCTGGCCTACTTCGAGACGATGTACGACGCGCTCAACGCCGACGCGGAGGGCCGGCTCCAGCTCTGGCTGGCCCGCCACGACGACGACCTGGTGGCCGCCACGATCGGCGTGCAGGTCGGCGAGCACGCGTGGTACTCCTACGGCGCCTCCTCCACCGAGAAGCGTGAGGTGCGCGGCTCCAACGCCGTGCAGTGGGCGATGATCCGCGATGCGCTCGAGCACGGCGCCGCGGTCTACGACCTGCGCGGCATCACCGACACCCTCGACGCCGACGACTCCCACGTCGGGCTGATCCAGTTCAAGGTCGGCACCGGCGGCGAGGCCGTCGAGTACGCCGGCGAGTGGGACCTGCCCATCAACCGAGCGCTCTACAAGGCGTTCCAGATCTACCTCGCGCGGCGGTGACCCGATGAGCCTCACCCTCACGATCGACGGCGCGCGCTGGCGCAAGCACCTCACCGGGTTCGCCGACGCCCACCCCGGCCTGGTGCCGGTGGCGAAGGGCAACGGCTACGGGTTCACGCTCGGCCGGCTCGCCCGCAAGGCACAGTGGCTGCGCGACCGCGGCCACGACGTCACCACCCTCGCCGTCGGCACGTACGACGAGCTCGGCGAGGTCGCGCGACGCTGGCACGGCGACATCCTCGTGCTGACCCCCTGGCGGCCGTGGGTGGCGCCGCTCGACGACGACCTCACCCACCGGGTGATCCACACCGTGAGCCGCGAGTGCGACCTGCACCAGCTGCTCGAGCGCGACGCCGCCGCGCGGCTGGTGCTCGAGCGGATGACCTCGATGAAGCGGCACGGGATGACCACCCGTGAGCTGTGGAGCGCCGCCCAGCTGCTCCGCAAGCACCCGGACGCAGGCTTCGAAGGGTTCGCGCTGCACCTGCCGCTGGCCCAGGGCGGCCACGTCAGCGAGGTGCACCGGCTGCTCACCGACGCCGTCGCCGCCGACACCGGCCACCACACCGCCTGGGTCAGCCACCTCACCGAGCGCGAGCTCACCGAGGTGCGCGAGAGCCACCCGGACTTCACGATCCGGCCCCGCATCGGCACCGCGCTGTGGCTCGGTGAGCGCGACGCGCTGCGCGTCACCGCCACCGTGCTCGACGTCCACCCGGTCACCCGCGGCGAGCTCTTCGGCTACCGCGGCCGCGCCGCCCCCAAGTCCGGCCACCTGCTCGTCGTCAGCGGCGGCACCTCGCACGGTGTCGGTCTCGAGGCGCCCACGGGCGAGCGGAGCGTCCGCGCCCGGGCGGCCACGCTGGCGCGCGGAGGGCTCGACGCGGCCGGGTTCGTGCGGTCGCCGTACTCCATCGACGGCAAGCAGCGGCTCTTCGCCGAGCCGCCCCACATGCAGGCCTCGATGCTGTTCCTCCCCGACGGCGCCCGGGTGCCCGAGGTCGGCGACCAGATCGACGTCCGGGTGCGCTACACCGCGACCGCCTTCGACGAGATCGTCACCGAGGGGTAGGGGTCTCGACACGCCACCTCGTCCCTCGGCGGCTACTCGACCACCGACCCACCACCGATACCGCCCGCCGAG
This sequence comes from uncultured Nocardioides sp., assembly GCA_964544855.1. GTDB lineage: Bacteria > Actinomycetota > Actinomycetes > Propionibacteriales > Nocardioidaceae > Nocardioides. The sequence goes on along the minus strand of CAZJDU010000135.1, from coordinate 5,231 downwards.
ACACCGCGACCGACGTCGATGCCGCTCGCCGAGACACCGCGACCGACGTCGATGCCGCTCGTCGAGTAGCGCCCGCGAGGGACGAGCGGGCGCGTATCGAGACGCACCGGGTCGTGCTCGGGACGCCAGATGTCCCGTACGACGAGCGCGACCAGGTAGAGCTCGACAGCGGCCCGGACCACGATGGCCAGCCAGTAGAACCCGGCGTCGCCACCGCCCGCGGGCTCCAGGAAGTTGCCGAGGTACCACCATACGGCGGCGAAGTAGAACAGCTCGCCGGCCTGCCACACGATCTGGTCGCGCCAGCGGGGCCGGGCGAGCACGGCGAGCGGCAGCAGCCAGAGCACGTACTGCGGCGAGTAGACCTTGTTGATCAGCAGGAAGCCGACCACGATCAGGAAGCCGAGCTGGGCGAGCCGCGGCGTGTCCGGCGCCTTCAGCCCGAGGATCAGCACCCCGAGGCACCACAGCCCGAAGAGCACCCACGACCAGTCGTTGATCGTGCTCGCGTGGAACCCGATGTCGGCCGCCTGGTCGACCACCAGCCACAGCGAGCCGAGGTCGGCGCCGCGGTCGGCGTTGAAGGACCAGAAGACCTGCCACTGCTCACGCCCGGTGGCGAACGCCGGCAGGTTGGCGACCACCCACGCGACCACCGCCCAGAGCGTGGCCAGCCCGAAGTCGACGTATCGCTTGCGGCGCAGGCAGATGACGAGCAGCCCGCCGAGCAGGAAGAGCGGATAGAGCTTGACCGCCGTCCCCAGCCCGATCAGCACACCGGTGAGCACCGGCCGGTCCCGCGCCCACGCCCACAGCGCCGCGGCCACGCACGCCACCGCCAGGAGGTCCCAGTTGATCAGCCCGGTCAGCGCCAGCATCGGCGACAGCGCGAAGGCTGCCGCGTCCCACGGCCGGCCGGGGTTCACCCGTGCCAGCAGCCACACCGACAGCAGTGCCAGCAGCGCGAACCCCGCGGCGTTGACGAGCACGAAGACGGTGATCTCATCGCCCATCTCCGGCAGCCCCCACAGGTCGCCCGGCGGCGCGCCGTACCGCTCCTCGACGTCGGGCGACCCGGTCAGCCAGTGGGTGACGTGCGCGGTGCCCCAGGCCCAGTAGGCGATCCCGGCGGGGTACTCCATCACCTCGTAGCGCGCCCGCGTCTCCGGGTCCCCGGAGTAGGGCCACGCGAGCTCCGCCAGGCCGCGCGGGATGTAGAGCGGCCGCAGGTCGGTGTAGCACATGTGGGAGTAGGACCAGTTCTGGTCCTTCCCCTCCGCCAGCGAGCACGGCGCCTTCTGCACCAGCCCGATCGCGAACACCACGGCCGTCATCAGCAGCAGCACCCGCGTCGGCGTCCACCATCGGTGCCCCCCGGCGTGATCGCCCATCGGGCCGCCGACCCCCTCGGAGACGGCGGCGACCACCCGGTCGTCCCGGGTGGGATGGACGTGGGTCATACCGCCGTCGTACGACGCCGCCGGGTGCCGGCCCGAGCCCGTCGCCCGAGGAGGCCACGGGGCCGGTTCGGGTCGGTCGGCCACTTGTCCTCACCGTCGTTGGTGCCGTCGCCGTCGGTGTCCGGGTCGTTCGGATCGGTGCCCTGGCTGATCTCGTCCACGTCGGAGATGCCGTCACCGTCGGAGTCCTGCGGCGGCTGCGTCGGAGTGGTCGGAGTGGTCGTCTCCTGGCCCGGCGGCGTGGTCGGCTTGCCCTTGGTAGTCTCCGGCTCGGTGGGCTCGGTGGGCTCCGGCTCCTTGGTCTTCTTCGGCGCCTTGGTCGTGGTGGGCGGCGGCGGGGGTGGCTCGTGGCCCTCGCTCGGTGCCTCACCGTCGACGTTCGCCGGCGGCGGGAACTCCTCGATCGGCGTGCCGTCGAGCGCGCGCGACATCACGGCGTTCCAGGTGTCGAGCGGATAGCCGCTGCCGAAGAACGACGGCAGCCAGCCCTCGAGCTGGCCCACGCCGTCGCCACGGGTGTAGACCACGCCGGTCGACAGCTGCGGCGTGTAGCCGACGTACCACGCGGAGGTGACCTGGCCCTTGGCGTCGGTCGCCGTACCGGTCTTGCCACCGCTGGGCCGGCCGATCGCCGACGACTTCGACCCGCTGCCGTACTGCGCCGTGCGCTGCATGGCGTAGGACACGTCGGCGGCGATGTCCTCGCTCATCGCGCGCGACTCGCTCACCTTGTGCTTGTAGCGGGTGCGGCCCTCCTCGTCGACGACCTTCTCGATGACGTAGGGGTCGGCTCGCACGCCGCCGTTGGCCACGGTGGCGTAGGCGTTGGCCATGTTGATCGGGCTCACCGTCTGCGGCCCGAGCGAGACGCTGAGGAAGGGCTTGAGGCCGGGGCTCGACGTCGGCAGGCCGTAGGCGTCCTCGGCCGGCTCGTCGCTCGGCACCCCCATCGCGTTGGCCATCTCGACGATCTCGGTCGGACCGTCCTCCATGCCCATCGTCATGTCGATGTAGGCGGTGTTGATCGAGTCCTCGGTGGCCTTGATCATGTTGACGGTGCCGTAGGACTGGTCGCCCTGGTTCTCGATCTCGTCGCCGTCGGGCAGCTCCAGCGGCGAGTCGCCGTCGAAGGTGTCCTTCAGGGAGAAGCCCGCCTTCATCCCCGCGGCGAGCGCGATCGGCTTGAAGATGGAGCCGGCCTGGCCGCCGTTGAGCGCCCAGTTGAGCTGGGACTTCAGGTAGTCCTGGCCGCCGTACATCCCGCGGACCGCGCCGGTGCCGGGCTCGACGCTGGCGACACCGACGTGGAGCTCCTCGTCACTGAAGCCGTCGGGGCGGGCCTCCTTGACGCCGGCGATGGCGGAGTTCATGCCCCGCCGGGTGAAGGTGGTGGTGACCCGCAGCCCGCCGCCGTCGATCTCCTCGTCGGTGAAGCCGAGGCGGGTCAGCTCGTCGCGGACCATCGAGAGCATGTGGCCCTTCTGCCCGCCGTAGGTGTCCTGCTGGTCCATCTGGGGGAACTTCGGCAGCTTGCGGCCGGCCTTCTCCGCCTTCTCCGCGGTGATGACCCCCATGTCGGCCATGGCGCCGACCACGTAGCCGTAGCGCACCTCGAGCGAGGAGCGGGCGGCGTCGCCGTTGGCCGGGTCGAAGCGGCTCGGGTTGTTGAGCACCGAGGCGAGCACGGCGGCCTGGCGCAGGTTGAGCTGCTTGGCGGGCACGCCGAAGTAGGCCTTCGCGGCGGCCTCGACGCCGTAGGCGCCGCGGCCGAAGTAGATGGTGTTGAGGTAGCCCTCGAGGATCTCCTCCTTGGTGCGCTGGTTCTGCACCTTGAGCGAGAGGACGGCCTCCTTCGCCTTGCGCGACCAGGTCTGGTCCTGGGTGAGGTAGAGGATCTTGACGTACTGCTGGGTGATCGTCGACGCGCCCTGGCGGGCGTTGCCCCGGGCGTTGCTGAACGCTGCCCGCACGATGCCTCGGGGGTCGATGCCCTCGTCGGTCCAGAACGACTGGTTCTCGGCCGCGACGACCGCGTCCGTGATCGTGTCCGGCATGTCCTCGAGGTCGATGGACTCACGACGCTGGACCGCGAAGCTGCCGAGCTCCTGCTTGCCACCCGCGTAGTAGACGTGAGTCGTCTCGGTGAGGAAGTCGTCGTTGGGGTTCGGGATGTCGACGGAGTTGTAGAACCACACCATCCCCGCGGCACCGATCAGGGCCATGACGAGGCCGCCGATCAGGCCCCACTTGAGGGTACGGCGCAGCCATACGCGCCCGGCGGGTTTGTCCTCGCCGGGCTCGTCCTTCGACGGCCGCCTGGGGGGCGCGGCCTTTCTCTTGCCAGCCACGGGCCCAAAGAGTACGGGGCGGACCCTCGTCTCAACCACTTCTCAGGATGTGGCGCCATCCCGGCGTACATTCACGATCCATCGAGAGTTCACGTTGCGCGGATATATCGCTACGATAGGTCGCATGGCACGGCGTGGCGAGACCATCGAGCTGGCAGTCCTCGGACTGCTGCACGAGGGACCCATGCACGGCTACGAGCTGCGCAAGCGGCTCAACCTGATGCTGGGGTGGGGGCGGCTGCTGTCCTACGGCTCGCTCTATCCCGCACTGAAGAAGATGCTGCGCCGGGAGCTGATCGAGGAGGCGCCGACCGATCGGCACCCGCCTCGCCGGCAGCGCATCGTCTACCAGGTGACCGGCAAGGGCACCGAGGAGTTCCATCGACTGATGTCGGAGGTCGGCCCCACCGCGTGGGAGGACGACAACTTCGACATCCGGTTCCGGTTCTTCTCCTCCACCGACATGGAGATCCGGCTGCGCGTCCTCGAGGGACGCCGGTCCCGGCTGCAGGAGCGGCTGGACCGGGTGCAGCGTGATCTCGCGATGACCCAGCTCGAGGTCGACCGCTACGCCGCCGAGCTGCAGCGGCACGGCGTCGAGTCGGTCGAGCGCGAGGTCAAGTGGCTCTCCGAGCTGATCCGGGCCGAGCGGGGTGACCCCGAGCCTCCCGACCCGGACAGCACCGAAGGGTCCGGCCACCGTCCACCTCCACCGGCCACAGCGCAGTGAGCCCCGATGAAGACCACCAGCGAGACCACCTCGCAGCAGCGGCCACCTCGGCCAAGACCAAGGAAGGAATCCCCATGGGTTCGGTACGAGTAGCGATCGTCGGCGTGGGCAACTGCGCCACGTCCCTGATCCAGGGCGTGCAGTACTACCGGGACGCTGACCCCACGGGGACCGTCCCGGGCCTGATGCACGTGACGTTCGGTGACTACCACGTGCGCGACGTCGAGTTCGTCGCCGCGTTCGACGTCGACGCCAAGAAGGTCGGCTTCGACCTGGCCGAGGCCACCCGCGCCTCGGAGAACAACACCATCAAGATCTGCGACGTGGAGCCGCTCGGGGTGACCGTGCAGCGGGGCCCCACCCTCGACGGGCTGGGCAAGTACTACCAGGAGACCATCGACGAGGCCGACAGCGACCCGGTCGACGTCGTCCAGACGCTCCGCGACACCGAGGTCGACGTCCTCGTCTCCTACCTGCCGGTGGGATCCGAGCAGGCCGACAAGTTCTACGCCCAGTGCGCGATCGACGCGGGCGTCGCGTTCGTCAACGCGCTGCCGGTCTTCATCGCCTCCGACCCGGAGTGGGCGAAGAAGTTCGAGGACGCCGGCGTCCCGATCGTCGGTGACGACATCAAGTCGCAGGTCGGCGCCACCATCACCCACCGCGTGATGGCCAAGCTGTTCGAGGACCGCG
>CAZJDU010000134.1:0-9195 GCA_964544855.1 uncultured Nocardioides sp. | reverse complement strand
GCCAGGTCCAACGACCCACCTACGACGACCAGGCCCGCACCCAGATCGCCGACGCCTCCGACGGCGTGACCGGGACCCCCGAGGAGCGGCTCAGCGCGCTCATCAGCAAGGGCGACACCTGGCAGGTCGGCTGACCCCGAACGATCCGCCGCCCACAACGACCAGCGGCCCGCCCCAACTCGGGGCGGGCCGCTGTCGTTGTCACCGACGACGTCGGGGTCAGTACCGGTAGGTCCGGAACTTCACCTTCGTCGCCTCGTAGCGCTTGGTCGACTTCGCCAGGGTGCGGTACCGACCCGGCGCCGCGATGTTGCGGAACACGGCCACGCCCTTGCGGTTGGTGCGATCCTTGCGGACCGTGCGCCAGTTGCCGCCGCGCTTGCGCTGCAGCTTGACGACCTTGCGCTTGTAGGGCTTGACCTTCACCTTGGCGTCAGCCTTGCCGTTGCTCCACGGGTCGTTGACCTTCATCTGGTAGAAGCCCGTGACCCACGTGCGGCTGATGCTCGTCCCCATCGTCCAGACCCGGCGCGGGAAGGTGTCGCCGTAGTACGTACCGCCGGTGTAGACGACGCGGTAGCTCGCCTTGCCCTGCCAACGGCCCGAGTCGTAGATCCACGCGTTGTCGTTGGTCTTGACGGTGCGCCAGCTCGACTCCCCCTTCTTCCGTCGCTGCACCTTCACGGTGCCGACAGGCGCGGTCTGCCAGGCCCCTGCCGAGGGGTTGTAGGCCTCAGCCCGGAAGTTGAAGTAGATCCGCTCGCCGTGCACGTAGCGCTTGTCGAAGCCGTTCGTCTGGACGACGCGGGTCTGGTACGTCGCAGCCTCGGCGGGCGAGGCGGTCAGTGCCACCGGCACCAGGCCCAACAGCCCCATGGACAGGATCAGGGTCAGCACACGTCTCATTCTGTTGTTCGCTCCTTCGTCGCGTCCGGTGTCCCCGGATGGATGGGACGAGCGATGTCCTACCCGGTCCTCGCATCCCGAAACCATGAGATGCCGCGCAATCGGCCGGACCCGTCGTCGCGTCAGCGCGGTGGCTCGCGACCCGCTGGGCCCCCGGCCGCCTCAGCTCTCCGCAGCTGCCTTCAAGCCGTCCAGGGTCTGCAGCATCCCCGCACGCATCGTCGCGGTGAACGCCTCCTGACCGCCCATGAAGCCGTCCGTGAGCTCGGCCGACAGCTCGGAGATCCCGTCGGGCACCTCGCGACGCTGGACGACCCTCGTGCCCCCGTTCGTGGGCTCGAGGCCGAACGACCAGATCACCCAGTTCTCCTCGATCCGGAACGCGATCTCCTCCGGAGCACGGAACCGGACCACCTCCCCGTGCGTGACCCACTCCAGGTCGCCATGGTGGTTCTTGCTGGTGAATCGCGCACCGAGCTCCACCCGCTCGGACCCGCTGCGCAACCGGGTGGAGAGCACCTGGGGACTCCAAGCGGGCATCCGGCACACATCGGAGACCAGCTCCCACACGCGCTCGGGTGACGCGGCGACGTCGATCGTCACCTCGAGGGCTTCTGCGTCCGGCATCCTGACCTCCTCGCTCTTGGCCGGCACCCTACCGAGTCGGCCTTCGACTGCACCTGACTGTACCGTTTGGTACATGCGGATCTCCGAGCCGTCGCCCCCGAGCTTCGAGCTGTTCAGCGAGGCGGGCGTGTCCATCCTCACTGAGCACCGGGCCGGCGGCGCCGACCGCCACCGGCTGCCGGCATGGAAGCTGGTGGCCAGCCTCGACGGGTGGACCGAGGTGACCACCGACACGGGCGTGATCCGTAGCCCGGCCGTTCTCGTACCGCCCGGCCTGCCCAACGCCAGCCGCACCACCGGCCCGTTCGTCGCGGTGTTCGTCGACTCGTGGTCGGGCTCCGCAGGCACGGCCGGCGTCGTCGACCTGGGGGCACGGTGCGGCCGCGACGTGGCGGAGGCCGCGCGGGTGGCACTCGACGGCGGAGGGACAACGGCGCTCGAAGCCGTGGCTGACGAGGTCATCGACCGCTCGCGGGCGCCGATGGCATCGCTGGTCGCGACCATCACCCCCACCACCACGATCGACGAGCTGGCAAACCTGAGGCGCGTCTCGGTCCAGCACCTGCGGCGCCTGCTCCGATCCGAGCTGGGAGCGTCGTTCACGGAGCTGATCCGGTGGACCCGTCTGAAGGCCGCCTTCGGTGAGCTGGCAGGCGCGTCGATCGCGGAGGCGGCCAGTGGTGCCGGGTTCGCCGACCAGCCGCACTTCACCCGCGTCGCCCGAGCGATGGTCGGCCGCACCCCCGGCAGCCTCACCCGCGGCGCCGGCCGATGACGTCCGCCGGTGCCGGCGCACCCCAGAACGGCAGCGTCACGGCCGAGACCGCACCCAGCATCCCGCAGGCAGCCACGAAGTTCCGGTCGTAGACGCCGGCCCGCACGTGCGAGCCCACGGCGAGCCCGAAGTAGGCGACCAGCCCGACCGACGTCGCCCGACCGACGGGGGCCCACCGCATGCCGACAGCGAGCCCGGCCACCGCCGCTGCCTTCGACGCCGGGATCATCCAGCGGATCTCCTCGGCCACCCCCACCGAGTCGGAGCAGTCCTCGACGAAGGGCAGCCGCAGGGCCCCACACACGCCGTCGACGGCCAGCATCGCTCCGAGCCCCGCCACCGCCTTCCGCCACGGATGCTCTGTCGCCGTCATGCCTCTCATCCTCGGCCCGTCGGCGCCGCGGGTCTTGAACGGAACGCGCGTCCGCTGAGGCGGTCGACGGGGCTCGGGGCGAGGTCCCGAGCACCTCGGGCGGCCCCCGCACGGCGCGACCTACCCGCGGAACCTCCTAGGATCGGCGAGTGACCTCGCCGCGCTCCGGATACCTGTTCGGGCTCGCGGCGTACGGCCTCTGGGGGACGTTCCCGCTCTACTTCCCGCTGCTCGAGCCCGGCAGCCCCTGGGAGATCCTGGCCCACCGGATCGTCTGGTCCTGCGTCACGATGGCGCTGCTGCTGCTCCTGCTCCGCCGTACGACGCAGTTCCGCGCGATCCTGGGTGACCGCCGCGTGATGCTGCTGCTCACCGTCGCCGCGATCGTGATCACCGCCAACTGGGGCGGCTTCATCCTCGGCTCCACGACGGGCCGCGTGGTCGAGGTGTCGCTCGGCTACTTCATCAACCCACTGGTCACCGTGCTCATGGGGGTGCTGATCCTGGGTGAGCGCCTCCGGCCGGCGCAGTGGGCGGCGATCGGCATCGGCTTCACCGCCTGCGCCCTGCTCACCTGGGACTACGGGCGGCCGCCGTACATCGCGCTCGTGCTGGCCTTCAGCTTCGGCACCTACGGCCTGGCGAAGAAGAAGGCGAACACCGGTGCGGTCGAGTCGCTGACCTTCGAGACGCTGCTGCTGGCGCCGTTCGCCCTGGCCTTCCTGATCTGGCTCGGCGCGACCGGCGAGGGTCACTTCACGACGGCGGGCTGGGGCCACGCCCTGCTGCTGATGTCGGCCGGCATCGTGACGGCGGTGCCGCTGCTCTGCTTCGGCGCCGCCGCGACCCGGATCCCGATGACCGCCCTCGGGCTGATGCAGTACCTCACGCCCACGGTGCAGTTCCTGATCGGCGTCGTCCTGCTGGGCGAGGCCATGCCTCCCGGCCGCTGGGTCGGCTTCGCGCTGGTGTGGCTCGCGCTCTCGGTCTTCACCTTCGACGCGCTGCGCGCACGCCGACGCCAGCTCTCCCTGGTCGCGGAGTCGACCGCGGCCTGACCGGGCTCAGGAGCTGCGCACCGCCACGACATCAGCGAAGGCCTCCAGCGCCGCCCGCACCGGCCCCTCCGGAAGTACGGCGAGTCGCTGCTTGGCCTCCTGGGCGCGCTGCACGACGTAGCGGCGGGCCTGGTCCATCGCGGGGTGCTTGCGCAGTAGGTCCAGCGCCTCGGCATGGCGCTGGTCGTCGGTGAGGTCGTCGGCGAGCAGCTCCAGCAGCCGGGCGTCGCCGGGATCGGTGGAGGCCTGCGCCATCAGCACGGGCAACGTCGGGACGCCCTCACGCAGGTCGGTACCCGGTGTCTTGCCGGACTCGGCCGTGTCGGAGGCGACGTCGAGGATGTCGTCGGAGAGCTGGAAGGCGGTGCCCACGAGCTCGCCGTACTCCGTCAGCGCCGTGATCACCTCCTGCGGTGCACCGGAGAAGAGCGCGCCGTAGCGGGCCGAGGTCGCGATCAGCGACCCGGTCTTGCCGGCCACCACCTCCAGGTAGTGCTCGAGCGGGTCCTCGTCCGGACCGGGCGTGACGGTCTCGAGGATCTGGCCCTCGACCAGCCGGGTGAACGTCTCTGACTGGATCCGCACAGCGTCCGCACCGAGCGTCGAGGTCAGCTCGGAGGACCTGGCGAAGAGGAAGTCACCGGTCAGGATCGCGACCAGGTTGTCGTAGCGCGAGTTCGCCGAGTCCGCGCCGCGGCGCAGGTCGGCCTCGTCCATCACGTCGTCGTGGTAGAGCGAGCCCACGTGCGTGATCTCCACGACGCAGGCCGCCGTGACGACCTCGGCGGCGTCGGGCCGGGGACCGGCCTCGGCCGCGAGCAGCACCAGCAGCGGCCGGAACCGCTTGCCACCTGCCGTCAGCAGGTGGCGGGCCGCCTCGGTGACGTAGGCCGTGCGTCCCGCCGCGTGGTCGTAGAGCGCCTGCTCGACCGTGGCCATCCGTGCCCGCAGCCGCTCGGCGAGCGCGTCGTCGGTGATCGGCAGCGCGAGCTCGGCCGGGCTCGCGCCCCCCGTCCCAGGTGATGTCACCTGATGAAGTCTCCCGCACCCGTCACGATGTCGAGCACCGGCCCCGGCACGACGCCCATCGCCACGGTCGCCGCGACGCACACCGCGACCGTGCCGACGGTCAGCAGGGACGGCCGGGCGACCGCCACCGACGAGTCGCCGTCGGGCTCGGCGAAGAACAGCGTCCGGATCGTGCGCACGTAGAAGAAGATCGCCACCACGCTCGACGCGATCGCCACCGCGACGACCGGCCATGCCCCGGCGGAGAGAGCGGTGGTGAAGACCGCCCACTTGCCGATGAAGCCCGCCGTCAGCGGGATGCCGGCCATCGAGAGCAGGAAGACGGCGAACGCGCCACCGACCAGCGGCGCCTGCCGACCGAGTCCGTGCCAGTGCGTCATCGAGGTCGCCTCGCCGCTCGCGTCGCGCACCAGCGAGACCAGCGCGAACGCTCCGAGCATCGCGAAGCCGTAGGTGGTGAGGTAGAACAGCACCGCCTCGAGCGCGGTGAACCCGACGTCGCCGAGCTCGTTGGCCGCCTGCACGCCGAGCACGCCGGTGAGCATGAACCCGGTGTGGGCGATCGAGGAGTAGGCCAGCATCCGCTTCACGTCGGTCTGGGCGACCGCGAGCGCGGCGCCCACGATCATGCTCGCGATCGCGACGACCCACAGCATCGGCTGCCAGCTCCAGCGCTCCGCGCCGAAGGCGACGTAGAGCAACCGCGTCAGCGCCCCGAAGGCCGCGATCTTGGTGCCCGCCGACATGAACGCGGTCACGGCGGTCGGCGCGCCCTGGTAGACGTCCGGCGTCCAGGCCTGGAACGGCACGGCACCGACCTTGAACAGCAGGCCGACCGCGATCAGGCCGATGCCGGCCAGGAGCAGCGCCTGGTCACCGGCGCCGGCCCGCACCGCCTCGTTGATCTCGGCGAAGCCCATCGAGCCGGCGTAGCCGTAGGTCAGCGCGGCGCCGTAGAGGAAGAACGCGGAGGAGAAGGCCCCGAGCAGGAAGTACTTCATCGCGGCTTCCTGGCTGAGCAGCCGCCGGCGCCGTGCGAGACCGCACAGCAGGTAGAGCGGCAGCGAGAGCACCTCGAGCGCGACGAACATCGTCAGCAGGTCACCGGAGGCCGGGAAGAGCAGCATGCCGGTGAGCGCGAAGAGCAGCAGCGGGTAGACCTCGGTGTGCTCCAGGCCGCGGGTCGACGCCTGCCGCTCCGCCTCGGTGCCGGGCAGCGCGGCCGCCTGGCCGGCGAAGCCGGAGACGCCGCCCTCGAGGCGACGCTCGGCGAACAGCGCGACCCCGCCGATGCCGAAGAGCAGGATCAGCACCCACAGGTAGACCGCCGGCCCGTCGACGACGACGCTGCCCTCCGCGGCCACCAGGCCGCGGGCCGCGCCCTCGGCGTGCTCGTCCAGGTCGAGGCCGATCAGCACCGCGCTGACCAGCGCCGCCACCAGGGCGACGGCGGTGAGCGCCACCTGCGGCAGCATCCGACGGCCGCGCGGGAGGAAGGCCTCCAGCAGCACGCCGACGCAGCCCGCGCCGAAGACGATCAGCAGTGGCAGCAGCTGGGTGTACTCGATGGTGGGAGAAGTGAACTCCATCAGTGATCGTCCTCCCCGCTCGCGGCTTCTTCACTGGGCGGCACGGTCGGCCCGTCGTCGGTGACCCCGACCTCGGCCAGCAGCCCGTCGACCATCGGGTTGGCGACGTCGAGCAGCGGCGCGGGGTAGAACCCGAAGAACAGCAGCGCGGCGATCAACGGGGCCACCGCGACCGTCTCGCGGAGCCGCAGGTCGGTCGCGCCCTCGGCCGACGGCGCGGTCGGTCCGGTCATCGTGCGCTGGTAGAGCCAGAGCACGTAGATCGCGGCGAGCACGATGCCGGTGACCGCGACCGCGCCGGCCCACCAGGCGTAGTCGAACGCCGACAGCATCACCAGGAACTCCGAGACGAACGGCGAGAGTCCCGGCAGGCCGAGCGTGGCGAGTCCGGCCACGAGGAACAGCCCGGCGAGCACCGGGGTGACCTTCTCCAGGCCGCCCATCTCACGGATGCTGTAGGTGCCGGTGCGCTGGTGGATGTAGCCGGCGAGCAGGAACAGGCCGGCCGTCGCGAGGCCGTGGTTGACCATGTAGAGCACCGCGCCCGAGCCGCCCTGGCTGGTCATCGCGAAGATGCCGAGCACGATGAAGCCGAAGTGGCTCAGCGAGGTGAGACCGACGAGCCGCAGCACGTCGTCCTGGCCGATCGCCAGCAGCGCGCCGTACACGATCGAGATCAGCGCCAGCGTGATCACCGCCGGCGTCGCCCACACCGAGGCCTCGGGGAAGAGCTCCAGGCAGAACCGCAGCATGCCGAAGGTGCCGATCTTGTCGAGCACGCAGACGAGCAGCGTGGACGTGCCGGGGGTGGCCTTCTCGGTGGTGTCGGCCAGCCAGGTGTGCAGCGGGAAGATCGGCGCCTTGACGGCGAAGGCGATGAAGAAGCCCGCGAAGAGCCAGCGGCCCGCCTCGGTGCCGATCTCCAGCTCGCTGAGGTCGGAGAGGAGGTAGGACGGCTGGCCGGCGTCGGCGGAGACGACGTAGAGCCCGATCACCGCACCCAGCAGCACCAGACCGCCACCGAGCTGGAACATCAGGAACTTCAGCGCCGCGGCCCCACGGCCCTCGCGCCCCCAGCCGCCGATGAGGAAGTACGCCGGGATCAGCGTCGCCTCGAAGACGACGTAGAAGAGGAACACGTCGGTCGCGCTGAACACGGCGAGCGACAGCGCCTGCATCACCAGGGTCCACACGACGAACGCCCGTCGCCGGTCGCCCTCGTCGATGCGGTGCCACTCGGCGAGCAGCACGACCGGCACCAGCACCGTGGTCAGCAGCACCATCAGCAGGCCGAGCCCGTCGAGGCCGACCGCGTAGTGGACGCCGAACGCCTCGATCCAGGTGACGGACTCGGTGAACTGCATGCCGCCGTCGACGTCGAACTGGACCGCGACCGCGATGCTCAGCGCCAGCGTGACGAGGGCCGAGCCGAGCCCGACCTTCTTCGCCAGCCCCGCCGGCGCGAGCGCGACGGCGACCGCGCCGAGCAGCGGGAGCCAGATCAGGACACTCAGCATCAGAGGTTCACCGCCACCAGGATCAGCACGAGGACGACTGCGCCACCGAGCACGGACAGGGCATAGGAGCGGACGTAGCCGGTCTGCAGCCGCCGGAGCGCCTGGCCGGCGGCGGCGACGAGCAGCGCGGCACCGCGGAAGGCACCGTCGACCGCGCCCCGGTCGGTGGCGACCGACGCCGAGACGAGCTGACGGCCGGGCTCGACCACGAGCACGTCGTTGATGTCGTCGCCGTACAGGTCCCGACGGGCCGCCCGGGTCACGAAGGAGACCTCGGCCGGCGCCTCACGCGGCACCTCACGGCGCCCGAAGAGTGCGAAGGCGAGCAGGACGCCGACCGCGACCACCGCGACCGTGATGCTGGTGATCGCCCAGATCGGGATCGGCGGCTCGTGGTGCTCGGCGTGGCCCACGACCGGCTCGAGGTAGGTCACGATCCAGTCGCCGAGCAGCATCACGCCGCCCAGCACGGACAGCGCCGCGAGCACGATGAGCGGACCGGTCATCACCGCCGGCGACTCGTGCGGGTGGGCGTCCTCGGCCCAGCGCTGCTTGCCGAGGAAGGTCATCAGCATCAGCCGGGTCATGTAGAAGCCCGTGATGCCGGCGCCGAGCAGCGCCAGGCCACCGACCAGCCAGCTGTCCACGAGCGCGGTCTCGATGATCTTGTCCTTGGACCAGAAGCCCGAGAACCCGGGGAACCCGATGATCGCGAGGTAGCCCATCGCGAAGGTGAGGAACGTGACCGGGAGCAGCTTGCGCAGCGCGCCGTAGTGGCGCATGTCGACCTCGTCGTCCATCGCGTGCATCACCGACCCGGCCCCGAGGAACATGTTGGCCTTGAAGAAGCCGTGGGTGAGCAGGTGGAAGATCGCGAAGGCGTAGCCCGCGACGCCGAGGCCGGCACCGAGCATCATGTAGCCGATCTGGCTCATCGTGGAGCCGGCCAGGACCTTCTTGATGTCGTCCTTGGCGCAGCCGAGGATCGCACCCCAGAGCAGCGTGACGACCGCGACCACGACCACCGCGGTCTGCGCGGTCGGTGCCAGGTCGAAGATGAAGTTGGAGCGGACGATCAGGTAGACGCCGGCGGTCACCATCGTGGCCGCGTGGATCAGCGCCGAGACCGGGGTCGGGCCCTCCATCGCGTCGAGCAGCCACGCCTGGAGCGGCACCTGGGCGGACTTGCCGCAGGCGCCGATCAGCAGCAGCACGCCGAGCGCGGTCAGCGTGGCCTCGGACGCGTCCGGGGCACCGACGCTGATCACGGTGAAGCTGGTGGAGCCGAAGGTGACGAAGGCGAGGAAGATCGCGAGCGTCA
>CAZJDU010000133.1:0-9225 GCA_964544855.1 uncultured Nocardioides sp. | reverse complement strand
TCGGAGCGGATCTTGCCCGCCTCGAGGGTCACCAGCGTGCCGAGGTCCTCCTTGTGCTCGCGCAGCAGGTTGCCGAGCTCACGGACCAGCTGGCCCCGCTCGGGAGCGGGCGTGGCGCGCCAGGCGTCGTACGTCGCCCGCGCGGCGCCGATCGCCGCCTCCACGTCGGCCGGCGTGTGCGAGGCGAGCCGGCCGAGCTCGCTGCCGTCGATCGGGGTGCGGCACACCAGGTCGCCGTCGGGGCTGAACGGGTCGCCGACCCCCATCCGGTCGAGTACGTCACGCGCGATGGATGCGCTCATGTCAGATCCTTCCCTCCTGCTCGAAGCGCCGGCCGGCCTTGGTGGCGGTGAGGCTGGCCAGCGAGATGTCCTCCTGTCGGATGAAGCCGGTGGCGGGGAGCACGCCGTCAGCGACCAGCTCCACGACCGCGACCGCGGAGCACGCCGTGGTCCAGGAGATGGCGCGCCAGGTGCGGCCACCGATCACGGTGGGCAGGTAGCCCCGCACGAAGTTCTCCCGCACGGCCTGCCCGTCACGCACCCCCTCGACCGCAGCATGCAGGTAGACGATGTCGTCGTCCACCGGCGGCTTGGCGGTCGTCAGCAGCTCGCCGGCGAGCTCGCGGCGGCTCCGCAGCCCGAGCTCGTCGAAGAGGAACCGCATCTGCTCGAAGTGGCCGGGGTAGCGCAGCGTCTTGTAGTCCAACCGCTGCACCCGTCCCTCGAAGGTCTGGCACATCGTGCCCAGGCCGCCGGACGTCGTGGCCGCCTCGAGCTCGGCGCTGCCGATGTGCACCCGCTCGTTCTCGGCCATCGCCGGCACGAGCTGGCGGCGGCCGCCGCGGATCACCTCGCAGTCGTTGAGGTACTCGTTGACCACGCCCTCCGGCGACCAGTTGAACGCATACCCCAGCAGTCCGGTCGGATACCGCGGCAGCGCACCGACCTTGAGCTCGATCGAGCGGAGCTCCTCGAAGTCGGCGGCGACCGACGAGCCGACGATGCCGATCAGGCCGGGCGCGAGACCGCACTGCGGCGCGAACGCGGTGCCGTCGTGCTGGGCGGCGAGCTCGAGCACCCGCTGGGTGGTCGGCACGTCCTCGGTGAGGTCGAAGTAGTGCGTGCCGGCGGCGGCTGCTGCCTCGGCCACCGCGGCGTTGCGGTGGTAGGGCAGGCAGGAGACCACCGCGTCGACGTCCGTGAGGGCGGCGGCCACCGCACCCCCGTCGGTCACGTCCAACCGGTGTGCGTCGCCGCGCGGCATCGCGTCGTAGCCCGTCACCGTGAAGCCGGAGTCCTGCAGCACCGCGGCCACGAGCTCGCCCACCTTGCCGAGCCCGAAGACCGCCACGTCGTTGATAGACCGTCCCATGTGTCGACCGTAGCGGATATAGCCGCGATTTCTCTCGTCGGGACACCCATAGTCCGCAAGATCTTTCTCCCTCTACCCTGGCACCATGGTCGAGCTCGCGCACGTCGAGACCTCCCGCGGCGAGCTCGTGCTCCGCGAGCGCACCGACGGCCACCTCGAGCTGCGTGCCAACGGCGTCTTCGTCATGGACACCCTCGAGCACACCTCCGAGCGTGCCCTCGCAGCGCGGTCGCTCGCGCTCGCCGGGTCCGGACCGCTCCGGGTCCTCGTCGGCGGACTCGGCCTCGGCTACACCCTCGCCGAGACGCTGACCGACGACCGGGTCGAGCAGTGCACCGTCGTCGAGATCGAGCCCGACCTGGTCGCCTGGCTGCGCGACGGCCTGCTGCCCCACGGTCCGGCGCTCCTCGCGGACCAGCGGTGCGACGTCCGCGTCGGCGATGTCGCCGACGTGCTGCACCGCGCCGCGGCCGCGTCGTACGACCTGGTGCTGCTGGACGTGGACAACGGCCCCGGCCACCTCGTGCACCCCCACAACGCCGGGCTGTACGACGACGCCGGGCTCGCCGCCGTACGACGCGTGCTCGCGCCCGGCGGGCTGCTCGTGGTCTGGTCCGCCTCCCCGTCCCCGCCACTGGAGCACGCGTTGCGCCAGGTCTTCGGCCGGGCAGAGGCCGCGCCGTACGACGTCCCCGGCCACGGCCGTGCCGGGCAGTACTGGCTCTACTCGGGCCGCCATGCTCTCGGTTAGCGTCGGAGGATGAGCACATCCGAGGACTTCCGCATCGAGCACGACTCCATGGGCGAGGTCCGGGTGCCGCGGACCGCGTTGTGGCAGGCACAGACCCAGCGCGCCATCGAGAACTTCCCGATCAGCGGCACGCCGATCGAGCCGGCCCTGATCCACGCGCTGGGCGAGGTGAAGGCCGCTGCGGCGCGGGCCAACGCCGAGCTCGGCGTGCTCGACCGGCCGCTGGCCGACGCGATCGTGGCGGCCGCCCGGGAGGTGGCCGACGGGCAGCACGACGACCAGTTCCCGGTCGACGTCTTCCAGACCGGGTCGGGCACCAGCTCCAACATGAACGCCAACGAGGTGATCGCCTCGCTGGTTTCGAGGCTCGCAAGCTCGCACCTCAACCACCGTGACCAGCTCGCCGACATCCATCCCAATGACCACGTCAACGCCAGCCAGTCGAGCAACGACACCTTCCCGACCGCGATCCACGTGGCCGCGACGCTCGCGGTGGTCGGTGACCTCCGCCCCGCCCTCGGCACCCTCGCGGCGTCGCTGGAGACCAAGGCGGCGGAGTTCGCCGGGCTGGTGAAGTCCGGGCGCACCCACCTGATGGACGCGACCCCGGTAATGCTCGGGCAGGAGTTCGGCGGCTACGCCGCGACGATCCGGTACGGCGAGGAACGGCTCGACGCCGTCCTCCCCCGCGTCCGCGAGCTCCCGCTGGGCGGCACCGCCGTCGGCACCGGCATCAACACCCCGGCGGGCTTCGCCGACCGCGCGATCCGGGCGCTGGGTGAGGCCACCGGGCAGCCCTTCACCGAGGCCCGGGACCACTTCGAGGCCCAGGGCACGCGCGACTCGCTGGTCGAGCTCAGCGGCGTGCTGAGGACGATCGCCGTCGGACTGACCAAGATCTGCAACGACCTGCGCTGGATGGGGTCGGGCCCGACGACCGGCCTGGCGGAGATCCACCTGCCCGACCTGCAGCCCGGGTCCAGCATCATGCCGGGCAAGGTCAACCCGGTGCTGCCCGAGGCCACGCTGATGGTCTGCATGCAGGTGATCGGCAACGACGCCGCCGTGACCGCCGCTGGCGCGAGCGGCAGCTTCGAGCTCAACGTCGCGATGCCGGTGCTCGCGCGCAACGTGCTGGAGTCGGTGCGGCTGCTCGCTGCCGCGACGCGCACGCTCGCCGAGCGGTGCGTCGACGGGCTCGTCCCCGACGCGGAGCGGATGCGGCGCTTCGCGGAGTCCTCACCGTCGGTGGTCACCCCGCTCAACCGCCACATCGGCTACGAGGAGGCCGCCAAGGTCGCCAAGCGTGCGCTCGCCGACGGCGCGACGATCCGCGAGACGGTGCTGGTCCTGGGATACGTCGACCGCGGCGAGCTCACGCTCGACGAGCTCGACGCGGCGCTCGATGTGGAGTGGATGACCGGGGGCTGACGCCGTGCCGGTCAGATCACCGACTTGCGCTTGCCGGCCATGCCCTCGGCGACGCCGATCAGCAGCACCGCCGCGACCACGGCCAGGATGAAGCCGAGAATGTTGAGCTCCCAGATGCTGCCGGTGCCGAGCACCCAGGCGATGGTGCCGCCGATCACCGAGCCGACCAGCCCGAGGCCCAGCGTCGCGAGAATGCCGAGGTCCTGCTTGCCGGGCTTCACCAGGCGCGCCAGCGCGCCGATGATCAGGCCGGCCACGATGAATCCGATCATGCTGGCGACCCTACCCCTCCGACGGCGCCGGGGAGCACCTGTTCGGGGGCGACTCCGGGTCGCCTCAGGGGAGGAGCGGGCCGATCCCCGAGTCGAGGCGCCCGGTCAGTACCAGCCGCGGGCCTGGCTGTGGCTCCAGGCCGCGCACGGGCTGCCGTAGCGGTCCTGGATGTAGCCGAGGCCCCAGGTGATCTGCGTGACGGGGTTGGAGTACCAGTCCGGCCCCGCCGAGGCCATCTTGGAGCCCGGCAGCGCCTGGGGGATGCCGTGCGCGCCCGAGGACGGGTTGCGGGCGAGCGGGTTCCACCCGGACTCCTTGATCCACAGACTGTCGAGACACCCGAACTGATCGGCGCCGAAACCGAAGTCGGAGAGCAGCGCTCGGGCGATGTCACGCGGGTCGCCCTGCGAGAGCTGCTCGGACTCGACCCGGGCGGACGGCTTGTCGGGCACCAGGCGCGCCCGCTTCGCCGGGTCGGCCTTGCCACGCCGGTCATCGCGGGAGACCACCTCGCGCCGGTCGTCAGCGGCCGCGGCCGGTGCGTCCATCGGGACCGCCGCCCCCAGGTCGGCCGATGCTTCGTCCGTCGGCATCTGACCCATCAGCACGCCGCCACCCACGACGACGCCCGTCACCGCCGCCGCGGCACCGAGCACGGCGATCGACCTGATGCGACGCACCGACGCGAAGCGGGCAGGCCGCTCAGCGCGGCGTCGGCCACCTCGGGGGTGGGACGGGGGATGGTCGGGCACGGCTCTTCTCGGGTCAGGGGGCTCAGGGCAACTCGGGCAACCTTGCCGAACGGTGGTGGCGAAGACAAACCGACGGGGCCGGATTCAGCAGCTTTTCAGCTCCCGAGAGCCGCATCCGGCACACCCGTCACATCCGTTGCGCCACGGATCGGTGACGTCGGCGACGACGCCGCGCGGTGCCCGCAGGGGCGGCGCGCACTCGACGCCGCCGCCCCGCGGGAAACCGCTCAGACGCCGGAGTGCTCCAGCATCTCGGTGACGAGCGCGGCGATCGGCGACCGCTCCGAGCGCGTCAGCGTGATGTGGGAGAAGAGCGGATGGCCCTTCAGCTTGTCCACCACGGCCACCACGCCGTCGTGCCGACCGACGCGCAGGTTGTCGCGCTGCGCGACATCGTGGGTGAGCACCACCTTGGAGTTCGCCCCGACGCGGGACAGCACGGTGAGCAGCACGTTGCGCTCCAACGACTGGGCCTCGTCGACGATCACGAACGAGTCGTGCAACGACCGACCACGGATGTGGGTGAGCGGCAGCACCTCCAGCATCCCCCGGTCGAGCACCTCCTCGATGACGTGCTTGGAGGTCACCGCACCGAGGGTGTCGAAGACGGCCTGTGCCCACGGGGACATCTTCTCCGACTCCGACCCCGGTAGGTATCCGAGCTCCTGACCACCGACGGCGAAGAGCGGACGGAAGACGACCACCTTCTGGTGCTGCTGGCGCTCCAGGACCGCCTCCAGGCCCGCGCACAGCGCGAGCGCCGACTTGCCGGTGCCGGCCCGTCCGCCGAGCGAGACGATCCCGACCTCGGGGTCCAGCAGCATCTCCAGTGCGATCCGCTGCTCTGCCGAGCGGCCGTGGATGCCGAAGGCCTCGCGGTCGCCGCGCACCAGAT
Organism: uncultured Nocardioides sp.; assembly: GCA_964544855.1. Taxonomy (GTDB): domain Bacteria; phylum Actinomycetota; class Actinomycetes; order Propionibacteriales; family Nocardioidaceae; genus Nocardioides. The sequence goes on along the minus strand of CAZJDU010000133.1, from coordinate 3,749 downwards.
GGACCTGCTTGTCGGGACCGACCCGTCCGAGGGCCGTGCTGCGGTCGGAGAGCAGCACCAGGCCCTGGTGGCAGGGCAGCTCGCGAGCGGCGTCGAGATCGAGGGTGCCGTCGTCATAGAGCTCGTCGAGGTCGGCGGCGGTGACCTCCAGCTCGGCCATCCCGGTGTATCCGGTGTGCTGGTCGGCCGGGTGGTGGCCGTTCTCGCCCCGGTACTCCTCGGCGGGCAGTCCGACGGCCGAGGCCTTGATCCGCAGCGGGAGGTCCTTGGAGACCAGCGTGACCGCACGGCCCTCCTCGGCGAGGTTGTGGGCGACGGCGAGGATCCGCGTGTCGTTGTCGCCGAGTCGGAAGCCCGACGGCAGCGAGTCGGCGCCGGTGTGGTTGAGCTCGACGCGCACGGTGCCGCCCTCGTCGCCGATCGGGACCGCGGTGTCGAGACGCCCGTGCGCCACGCGGAGCTCGTCGAGCGCTCGCAGCGCGCTGCGGGCGAAGTATCCCAGCTCGGGGTGGTGCCGCTTGCCCTCCAGCTCGGTGATCACCACGACGGGCAGCACCACCTCGTGCTCGGCGAACCGGCGCAGCGCAGCAGGATCGGCCAGCAGCACGCTGGTGTCGAGGACATAGGTCCGGCGATCGGAGACCGGTGCCTCCGACGGGGCGTCCGGTTGCGGCGATCGCTGCTGCTCGTCGTGCGCTGAGCCGGTGGCAGCACTGCGGCCTGGGGTGGCAGGACTCGTCGTCATCACGGACACCTCATCGGACCGCGCGCGCACCCACGCCCGGTCCCTACTCGACGCAGTCGGACCGGGAATCGGCGTGGTGACCTGCCCGAACGCCGGAGTGCCGGCGCCTCGTCACCCCGACCGGGGTGATGTCGTCGTCGTTCACGAACGGGCCTCCCGATATGACGGGCTTCCCCACCCGTCATTGACCGTGACGGTACGCCCACTGACCAACCCCGCGGGGCGACACGCCCGAACAAGTGCGTGAACGTCGTGTTTCCAGCACGAGTCCTGCCGGCCCGTACGGCTCCGTCGTACCGCCGGTCAGCGCCGGTAGGCGAGGTCCGTGATCGCTCGTCCCGCCGCGACGCCCCGGCGTTCGAACTTGGTCACCGGGCGCTCCTCCCACCGCTCCACGACCCCTCCGGTCAGGTGCGGTTCGGCGTCGAGCACGGCGACCATCTGCTGGGCGTAGTCCCCCCAGTCCGTGGCGAGCCGCCACACCCCGCCGGGACGCAGGCGGGCGGCCGCGACCGCCGCGAACGACGCAGTGACCAGGCGGCGCTTGTGGTGCCGCGTCTTGTGCCACGGGTCGGGGAAGAAGGTCCACAGCTCGGCCAGGCTGCTCGGCTCGAGCAGGTGCGTGACCGACCAGACCGCGTCCACGCCACACAGCCGCACGTTGTGCGCTCCGGCGTCGGCGAGGCGAGCGAGGGTCGCCGCGATGCCGGGCCGCCACACCTCGAACGCGAGCACGTCGTAGGACGGCCGCGCCGCCGCGAGGGCCGCTGTCGCCTCCCCGACGCCGGAACCGATCTCCACGATCAGTCCCTCCCGCGCGGAGGCGTCGCGTCCGAACCAGGAGTCGAGATCGAACCCGGGACGGTCGACCGCGTCGTCGGGGATCACCCAGGCGGCGTGGTGTGCCTCCCATGCCGCTGCCTGCTGGGGCGTGAACCGGCTGCCCCGCCGGGCGTAGGTGAGCACCTCCCGCATCCGCCGGCCGTCCGGGGTGAGCCGGTGGTGCGGTCGCGCGGGCTGGCCGGTCGTCACGGACTGCTCGACTCGAATCCCGCGGTGCTGATGAAGCCGATCAGCACCACGGCGTAGACCGCGAAGAACGCGACGACCACGATCAGCAGGATGCTGCCGGCCAGGCCGAGTGCCCACCCGACGGTCACCGCGGTGTTGCCACCCAGCCGGCCCCCCGACTCGGCGATCTCTCGCTTCGCCCGAGCCCCCATCACCCACGCGATCGGCGCGAGGAGCTGGCACAGGGCGATGCCGAGCACCCCCATGATCAGCACCGTCATCGCTTGGGGGTGGTCCGGCGGCACGTAGGGCACGCCGGGCTGTCCGGGGCCGGACGGCGGCTGGTACGGGTCGTACGGGTTGGTCGGCGGCTGGCTCACGGGGGCATTCTCCCATCGGCGCGGGACGCGAAAGACGAGAGCTCCCGGGCCCACTGTGGGCCCGGGAGCTCTCCGATGCTACGGGTGCCGGCTCACGCCGGCGGGATCACTTGGTGACCTTGGTGACACGGCCCGCGCCGACGGTGCGCCCACCCTCACGGATGTTGAAGGTGAGCTCCTCCTCCATGGCGATCGGCTGGATCAGCTGGACCGACATGTCGGTGTTGTCGCCCGGCATGACCATCTCGGTGCCCTCGGGGAGGGTCACCACGCCGGTCACGTCGGTGGTGCGGAAGTAGAACTGCGGGCGGTAGTTGTCGAAGAACGGCGTGTGACGGCCGCCCTCCTCCTTGCTCAGGATGTAGACGCGCGCCTCGAACTCGGTGTGCGGGGTGGTCGAGCCCGGCTTGCAGATGACCATGCCGCGCTCGACGTCCTCGCGCTTGGTGCCACGCAGCAGCAGCCCGACGTTCTCACCGGCCTGGCCCTCGTCGAGCAGCTTGCGGAACATCTCGACGCCGGTGATGGTGGTCTTCTGGGCCTGCTCCTTGATGCCCAGGATCTCGACCTCCTCGTTCACCTTGATGACGCCGCGCTCGATACGGCCGGTGACGACGGTGCCGCGACCGGTGATGGTGAAGACGTCCTCCACCGGCATCAGGAACGGCTTGTCGAGGTCGCGCTCGGGCTGCGGGATGTACTCGTCGACCGAGGTCATCAGCTCGACGATCGACTCGACCCACTTCTCCTCGCCCTGCAGGGCGGGGTAGGCGGCCACGCGCACGACCGGCAGGTCGTCGCCCGGGAAGTCGTACTCAGAGAGGAGCTCGCGCACCTCCATCTCGACGAGCTCGATGAGCTCCTCGTCGTCGACCATGTCGCACTTGTTGAGGGCGACGACGATCGACGGCACGCCGACCTGGCGGGCCAGCAGCACGTGCTCGCGGGTCTGCGGCATCGGGCCGTCGGTCGCGGCGACCACCAGGATCGCACCGTCCATCTGGGCGGCACCGGTGATCATGTTCTTGATGTAGTCGGCGTGACCCGGGCAGTCGACGTGCGCGTAGTGGCGGTTCTCGGTCTGGTACTCGATGTGAGCGATCGAGATCGTGATACCGCGCTGGCGCTCCTCAGGAGCCTTGTCGATGTCCTCGAACGGGGACTCCTCGTTGAGGTCCGGGTGCTTGTCGTGCAGCACCTTCGAGATCGCCGCGGTCAGCGTGGTCTTGCCGTGGTCGATGTGACCGATGGTGCCGATGTTCACGTGCGGCTTGGTCCGCTCGAACTTCGCCTTAGCCACTGGGGCTCCTCCTGATGTGTTTTCTTACCTGACTCGTACTTGCTGGGTGTGGGCCGAGGGTCCGTGGGCCCCCGATCGGGGGGTTCCGGGGGCTGCACTGACCGAGCCCCCGGAGGTGCTACTCGCCACGCACCTTCTTGATGATCTCGTCGGCGATGTTCTGAGGAACCTCGGCGTACGAGTCGAACTCCATCGAGTACGAAGCCTGCCCCGAGGTCTTCGACCTCAGGTCGCCAACGTACCCGAACATCTCGGACAGCGGCACCAGCGCGTCGACGACCATGTCGCCGTGGCGCTCCTCCTGTGCCTGGAC
>CAZJDU010000132.1:0-9447 GCA_964544855.1 uncultured Nocardioides sp. | reverse complement strand
TGCCGCGGGGCAACGTCGTCCCCAAGCCGGCGTCACTGTCGTTCGAGGAGGCGGCGTGCCTGCCCACCGCCTGGCTGACGGCCTACCGGATGCTCTTCAGCCAGGGCGGCCTCAAGGCGGGCGACTCGGTGCTGGTGCAGGGTGCGGGCGGCGGTGTGGCGACCGCGCTGATCACGCTGGCCCGCGCTGGCGGCCTGAAGGTTTTCGCGACGAGCCGCGACGAGGCCAAGCGCGCGAAGGCGCTCGAGCTGGGGGCGCACGAGGTGTTCGAGTCGGGCGCGCGGCTGCCGGTGAAGGTCGACGCAGTGATGGAGACCGTCGGCCGGGCGACCTGGTCGCACTCGATCCGCTCGCTGCGCCCCGGCGGCAAGATCGTCATCTCCGGCACCACGTCGGGCCCGAAGGTCGACGATGCCGAGCTGACCCGGATCTTCTTCCTGCAGCTGCAGGTGATCGGCTCGACGATGGGCAGCCGCGACGAGCTGGCCTCGCTGGTGCAGCTGCTGGACGCCACGGGCGCCACGCCGCTCATCGACCGCACCGTGCCGATGGAGCAGGCCCGCGACGGCTTCGCCGCGATGGCCGACGGCGACCTCTTCGGCAAGGTCGTCTTCACCCGCTGACCCGGCTCGGCGGCCGTGATCAGGCCGGGCCGTAGCACTGGACGGCGCAGTCGAGGGCGTCCGGACCGAACGCCTCGGCAACGGCCCGCTCCGGTGCGACGCCGTCGGCCAGGAGCCGGTGGAGCACCGGGAACCGATCAGCCGCGGCCTGCTCCGAGATGTCGGTGGGCGCGGCGATCACGCGGTGGGCACCGGCGTGCAACCAAGCGCGCGCCATCCCCAGCGAGCCGCCGCCGACACCGCACGCCGAGAGGATCACCACGGCCGGCACGTCGGGCAGCAGCTCGACGTCGTGCCCGAACCACGGCCCGTCGGCGAGGCGGACCGAGGCGAGCAGGGGATGGGCGTCGCGGTCGCGGCCGTGAGCGCTGATGTGCAGCAGATCGGTGCTGCCCGCGAGCTCGGCGGTCTCGGAACAGGTGGCCTGGTCATGGACCGCGACCCCGACGGCAGGCGCCCAGGCGCGTCGTACGGCGGCCGCCTCGTCGGTGCCGGTGCCGGTGCCGGGACCGATCACCAGCGCTGCCGTCCTCAGCTCCCCGGGAGCGTGGGCTGTGGCACGGACCCATGCCGTGGCGGAGGTGGGCAGGGTGACCGCCACCCCTCGCAGGCTCGGCAGCTGGCCCCAGGGCACGCGCGCCAGCTCCTCGGGCACCGTGAGCACGACGTGGTCGGCTCCCGTCCAGGCGGGCGCCAGCACGGCGTCGAGGGCGGCGAGCCGCTCCCGCAGACCGGCTCGTACGACGGGCAGCGCGGACTGTGCCGCGACCGCCAGGTCGGCGCCGAGCCCACCGAGCTGCCGGGCGAGCAGGTCCCACGGCCCGAGGCGGTGCACCGCGACCTCGTCGCCCCCCACCGACAGCGCGATCACCTCGTCGTCGATCTGCAGGACGCTGACGAAGTGGCGCTCTCCGAGCGCGGTGCGCAGCTGGTCGAGCGTCGTGGTGGTCGCCGGCTGGACCGATCCCGGGGCGTGCCATCGGCCGTGACGGATCTGCTCGATCAGCCGGGCCCGCTCGTCGGCATCGCCCTCGGGTCCGAGGTGGCGCAGCTGCGCCAGCAGGTCGCCGAGCTCCTCGGGTGGTCGCACCGGGACGCCGCGAGCGACCAGCTCGCGGGCTCGCTCGGACCATTCGAGTAGTGAGCTCGGGTCGCCGCTGGTGAGCGCGGCGCGCTGCCCCAGGCGCAGGACCTTGACGCCGAGCGATCGGGTCGCCGTCTGCAGCTCGAGGCTGCCGATCGTGCTCTGCCACTCCTCGAGCTCGCCGACCGCCGAGCCGGCACGACGGAGCGCCTCGGCGGGATCGCCGGCATCGAGTGCCACGCCGGCTCCGACCTCCCCGGCGAGCAGGCGCGTGCTCAACGGAGCGGTCGACGGGACGGCTTCGGGCCATGCGCCTTCGAGGCCCGCCGCCCGGACCCGAAGGGCCAGCGCTCCGTCGCGCCGGCCCGCACCATGGAGGCGCCGTGCGACGTCCAGGAGATCCTCGGGCCGCGGCCGCGGGGCACCGTGTGCACGGAGATGCATCGCGACCGCGGTCGCCCGGTCGGCCTCGACGTCGTTGTGGTGCGCCCGGAACCGTGCGGCTGCCGCCTCGGCGAAGTCGATGCCGTCAGGACCGCCGACGAGATCGGCCAGCCGCAGGTCGACGTCCGCCTGGTAGCGCCACAGGGAGGTCTCGGCGAGATCCGAACGGGTACGACGCAGGATGCCGGTGGCCTCGCGAAGGAGGCCGGCGTGCGCGAGAGCCTCCGCACGGTCGACGTCGTTCGTGGCCGCGGAGGCAGGTCCGAGCTCCATCAGCAGGGGTCGCGCATCATCCATCAGGCGCAGTGCGTCCACCAGCTCGCCGCGGAGCATGTGGAGGTAGCCCAGGTTGTGCGTGCACTTCGCCGCCGTGACGGCATCGCCCAGGCGCGCCCCCTCCTCGAAGTCGGCCTGTGCTCGATCGAGCTCGGCCAGCTCCATCCGCGCTGCCCCGCGATTCAGCAGCACCTGGCTGCGTGACTCGCCTCGCAGGCGAGCCACCGCCTCGTCGAACATCTGCAACGCGGCCGGCGTATCGCCGCTCAACCAGTGGAGGTAGCCGTGCTGTCCGAGCAGCACCTGGCGGCTCTCGGTCGACAGGTCCGGCAGTGCGAGGGCTTCCTTGCATCGCTGCAGGCCGCTCTCGATGTGGCCGAGCTCCGCCTCGACGAAGGCCAGCGTGCCGACGACGAGCGCCACCGAGTCCGACGTGTGGGCCATCGGGAGGGCCTGGTGGAGGATCCGCTCGGCTTCGGCGAAGTCCCCGGCGTTGGCCCGTCCCTTGGCGCGCGCCTGCAGTCGGACCGCGGTGTCGGACGGATCGGCCACCGTCGCATTGTCTCCTACAACGAGCGGACCACCGCGATCGCACTCTTGATCCGGGCCTCGCGCCCGGTCGCCAACGGTAGGGCGTCCGCGAGCCTGGCGGCGAACACCGGTGCGGCGAACGAGGTGCCGCTCCAGATCGCGAATCCACCGGTGAAGTCATCCGCATCGATCGTTGCGCGTCGACCGTGACTCACGAACGGCTGCACGGCCGTGTTCACGCGGGGATGGGTGCTGACCAGCACCGCTCCGGGCTCCCACGCGGTGACCCACTCGCCTTCGTTGCTGAAGGCGGCGATCGTGCCGTTCGGGTTGAACGCGCCGACCGAGATGATGGGTGCGAGCGAGTCGGACTCGCTCTCGGTCGCGAAGGCCGCCGGGTAGTGGGGGCGTGAGGTCGCAGCGTTGCCCGCCGACGCGACGATCGTCGTCCCCTCCTCCCGCAGGATGCGCAGCAGTGCGTACAGGGCTTCGCTGTACACCTGATCGTCATCCCGCTCGTGGACGTAGCTGAGCGACAGGTTCACCACGTCGATCCGTCCCACCGTCCGCTGGTAGTCGATCAGCTTCGCGATGGTGCTCATCAACGTGAACTCATCGACCACCCCATCTCCCTCACACACCCGGATCGGCATGATCGTGGCGCGCGGTGCGATCTGCCGGATGATGCCGGCGATGAACGTGCCGTGCCCGGCCGCAGGCTCCGCCAGGCCGTCGATGGGCTCGCCGTCGTCAGGTTGCCGCTCGGCATCGATGCCGCCGTCGAGCCCCAGCGGGTGACCATCGAGCTCGGCGTCGGTGATGACGTCGGTGAGCCACGGATGATCGCCGCAGCCGGTGTCGAGCACGGCCACCGTCACGCGCTCTCCGTCGCCGTCGCCATGAGGCGGCGGCGGAACCGCGACGTTGACCGGCTGCTTCCCGCCCATGCCGGGGATGGCGTAGGTGCCGGCAGGGTTGGTCCCGGTGTACGGGTTGGTGCCGGTGTACGGGTTGGTCCCGGTGTACGGGTTGGTCCCGGTGTAGGGATTCGTTCCCGTGTAGGGGTTGGTGCCGGTGTACGGACCGACGGTGAGCACATGGTTCAGGCCGACCGACACCTGACCCCGGCGCTCGCGCAGTGCCCGCAGGAGCACGAAGGCGTCCGGCTCCTCGACGGGGCGCTCCGGCGTGCGACGCAGGCCCAGGCGCAACCGGCGTCGTACGACGCCTGACACCTCGGTCCCGGCCGCCTGAGCGCCGTCCCGGCGAGCGGGGAACGCGATCTCGTCCGGTGACTGCGTGCCGTCGTCGCGAACCTCGAGCTCCCACCCGCGCTCCGCCGCGAGGTTCCCGAGCTCGGCGAGCTCCTCGTCGACGTCCGCCGCGGCCGGAACCAGGATCTGGTCGGACAGGTAGGCGGCCGGGTACCAGCCGTTGGTCGCATCGGCCGCATTCACCCGGTACGACGGCCCGCGGTACTGGTCACGCCAATCTGCCATGCCTCACACCTCGAACTCGTTGGTCTCGAAACCTCTGTCGGCCGCCCGGAGCCGCAGTCGCACCGGGCCGGGAGGAACGTCGTCGAACTCGAACCGCCCGGCGTCGCTGACGGTCGTCGTCCGGTCACCGCTCTCGGCGAGCAGCACGACCTCTCGGACGCCCTCGGTCCAGCCGTCGATCCGTCGGGAGCCGTCGGACTCCTCGGAGACCCGCACCATCAGGGTGAGTCCCTCGATCGTGCACTCGAGCACCTGGGCGTCCACGCCGCGCACGGCCGCGGCCTCGGGCGCGGTCAGCGTCAGCAGCTCCACGTCGAGGTCCGCCGCGGCGATGGCGGCGATGACGCGGTCCGGCAGGTCGGCCGGCATCGGGTCGGTTCGCTCCCACATCCCGCGCAGGTCGTCGAAGAGCTGGGTGTCCTCAAGCATGGCGGAGGTCCTCCTCGTTGCCGAGCAGCTCGCGGAGCTTGGCCAGACAGCGGGCCCGGGTGGGGCCGATGCTGCCGACGGCCATGCCGAGATCCTCGGCCAGCTGGGCGTAGTTGGGGCGATCGAGGAACGCCGCGACGCGCAGCAGCCGCTGGCAGCGTTCGGTGAGCTGGCCGACGGCCTGCCACAGTGCGCGGTCCCGCAGCCGGGTCGTGGCCTCCTCCTCCGCGGACCGTGCCGGGGGCCCCGGTAGGTCCTCGGCGACCGGGTCGACCCGGCCGCTCGCCTTCACCACCCGCCACGCCTCGCGTCGGGTGGTGGTGGTGAGCCAGGCACCGACGGCGCCGGGCTCGCGGACCGACTCGGGGCGTCGCACGAGCTGCAGCCACGCGGTCTGCACGACGTCCGCCGCGGCCTCCTCGTCCAGGCGCTGGGCGCGGGCGATCTGCCAGAGCACGGGGCTCAGCAGCCGCACGAGGTCGTCGATGGCGGCGGTGTCACCGTCGCGCCAGCGGGCGAACAGCGCAGCGGCGTCGCTCCACAGCTGCTCCGACGAGCGCTGATGGGTCATAGGGCCAGTCTTCACACTTGCCACGAGTTCGTCATGCGTTTCCTGATACACACCGCGACGACGCGCCGCGGCGGGGAATATTCGGTGGCGAACGCGGGGTTGGCCCGTCAAGATCGTGATGCCGCGCGACGCGCGATGAGTTTTCGTCCGGCGCGGTGTCGAAAACTCCGTCGTTCCTTCGTGGTGGTCATGAAGCGGATGACAGCCGAGCCACCGCCCGACCCGAAGGACCCGACATGACTGCGCTCTCTCGCACGGCCTCCCCGCGAACAGGGGAGCCCGCGCGGCGTCGTACACCCCCGGTGATCCGGCTGCTCGTGCTCGCCACCTTCGTCGTGATCCTCAACGAGACGATCATGATCAACGCGATCCCGCGGCTGATGTCGAGCTTCGGGGTCTCCGAGACCGCGGCACAGTGGGTCTCGACCGCCTTCATGCTCACCATGGCCGCGGTGATCCCGGTGACCGGCTGGTTCCTGCAGCGGGTCAGCACGCGGACGGCGTACGCCATCGCGATGGGCACCTTCATCGCCGGTACGACGATCTCCGCGCTCGCCCCGGTCTTCGAGGTGCTGCTGCTCGGTCGGGTGGTCCAGGCCGCCGGCACCGCGGTGATGGTGCCGTTGCTGATGACCACACTGATGAACGTCGTGCCCGAGAGCGACCGCGGTCGTGTGATGGGCAACGTCACGATGGCGATCTCGGTGGCGCCCGCGCTCGGTCCGAGCGTCTCCGGGCTGCTGCTGCAGCTCGGCTCGTGGCGGCTGCTCTTCCTGGTCGTGCTCCCGATCGCGGTGCTGGTCACCTGGTCCGGGCTGCGCCGGCTGGAGAACGTCGGCGAGCCGGTGGTCAGCGACATCGACTGGCTCAGCGTCGTCGTGGCGGCGCTCGGCTTCGGCAGCCTGGTCTACGGGCTGACCCGGTTCGCCGAGGGCGAGGTCGGCATGTCGCTGGGGATCGCCGGCGCCGGCGTCGTGCTGGTCGGCGCCTTCGTGGTCCGGCAGCTGATGCTCCAGCGCTCCGGCGCGCCGCTGCTCGACCTGCGCACGCTGCTGCACCCCACCTTCGCCAAGGCGCTGGTGCTGATGGCGGTCGCCTTCATGTCGATGCTCGGCTCGATGATGCTGCTCCCGCTCTACCTGCAGAACGTCCGCGGCCTGACGCCGCTGGAGACCGGCCTGCTGGTGATGCCCGGGGGGCTCGCGATGGGTCTGCTCGGCCCGACGGTCGGGCGGATCTTCGACCGCTTCGGCGGGCGCGTGCTCGTCATCCCGGGCTCCGTCGGGGTGGTCGTGGCGCTCGCCGGGTTCACCCAGCTCTCGATGACGATGCCCTACTGGCAGGTGCTGGGGCTGCATGTCGTGCTGATGCTGAGCCTCGCGGCGACCTTCACCCCGGTCTTCACCCTCGGCCTCGGGGCGCTCCCGCAGCCGCTCTACTCCCACGGCAGCTCGATGCTCGGCACGCTGCAACAGGTCGCGGCGGCCTTCGGCACCGCGCTCGCGGTGACCGTGATGACGGTCCGCGCCGAGCAGGTGACCGACACGATCGGCGAGGCCGCGGCACAGCTGAGTGGCATGCAGTGGGCGTTCGGCGTGAGCGCGGCGATCGCCCTGGTCGTGGTCATGATGGCACTGGTGCTCCCGGCACGGCCGGAGCACACCGAGGAGTCGACGTCGGAGGCCGAGCAGCTCGACGAGGAGCTGGCCGAGCTCGAGGACGAGCTGCACGACGAGCTGGACGTCAGCTGCGAGAGCGCCAGTTGACGGCACCGACCATCAGCATCCGCAGCTGAGTGCGGGTGGTCGCGATGGCGTCGCGCTCGGCCGGTGAGCCGGGCGCGGTCGCCAGCAGCGCCTCGGCGGTCGTGACCATCGTCGAGACGATGAGGCCGGCCAGGACGCGCAGGTCGGCGGCGCTCCAGCGGTCGGTGCGCGGCAGGTGGGCGAGGTCCGTGGCGAGCTCGCGCTCGAAGAGCCCGATCTCGCGGGCGATGGCGTCGCGCACCGGTGGTGGCCCGGCGAAGCGCTCCCGCGCGATGAAGGAGAAGTGCCGGTCCTGACGGCGCAGGTGCTCGACCAGCACGGTCACCGAGGAGTCGATGATGTCGCGGATCTCCGGGTCGCCGCCACGCCGTACGTCACGGAGCATCTCCCGCAGCGAGACGAAGGAGTCCTCGACCAGCGCCAGGCCGAGGTCGTCGATCGAGGCGAAGTGGCGGTAGAAGGCCGTCGGGACCACGCCGACCTCCTTGGCGATCTGTCGCAGTGAGATCGCCGCGAGCGGCCGTTCCTCGCACAGCTCGAGCGCGGCGTCGAGGATCGCACGCCGGGTGCGCTCCTTGCGCTCGAGCCTGCTCTCCGTCACGCGGCGGATCCTACGCGGGTGTACATGTGTGCACCATCACCTGGGCCGCCTGTTGACGCCTCGCGAGCAGTCACGCGAGAGTTTCGGTGTACATACGTTCACCGAAGGAGCTCCGCATGAGCATCGTCGCCGCGACCCATCGCCTGTTGCGATCGCCCATGGCAGCCGCGCTCGCCTCACCGCACGGCGTGGACACCTACCTCCAGCTGCTGAACCCGATGTGGGCGGCGCACGACGTCCGGGCCCGCGTCGTCGACGTACGACGCGAGACCACCGGGCGCGGCACCGCTCCGGTCGCCACGCTGACCCTGCAGCCGACCAGCACGTGGCGCGGCCACGTCGCCGGACAGCACGTGCTCGTCGGCATCGACCTCCCCGGCTCCGCCCGGCGGCACACCCGGGCGTTCTCGATCTCCTCGGCCGCCTCGGGGCCGGGGGAGCGGTTCACGCTCACCATCCGAGCGCACGACGAGGGTCAGGTCTCCTCCCACCTGGTGCGCCGTGCCCGGCCGGGCCAGCTGCTCCACCTCAGCCAGGCGCAGGGTGACTTCACGCTCTCCGAGAGTCCGGCCACCCCCACCAACAACCGATTGGTCTTCATCACCGGCGGCTCCGGCATCACGCCGGCCATGTCGATGCTGCGCACGTTGCTGCGTGACGGCTACGACGGCCACGCCGGCCGGAGGGTGACCTTCCTGCACTACGCCCGCACCCCGGAGGACCAGATCTTCGCCGACGAGCTGGCGTCGATCGCCGCGGCCGACAACGGCGTCGACGTCCAGCTGAGGTACGGCGACCAGCTCTTCAGCGAGCTCGAGCTGCGCCGGCTGGTGCCCGACCACCGCCACACCGACACCTGGCTGTGCGGTCCGGCCGGCCTGGTCGAGCTGGTGCGGGCGGCGTACGACGGCTCACCGCGGTTGCGGATGGAGTTCTTCAAGCCGGCCGTCGCCCGGACCGGGGGCGAGGTGCCCGCGGACGGCGACGTCCGCTTCACCCGCTCCGGCACGACGGTCGCCAACACCGGCGCGACCCTGCTCGAGCAGGCCGAGGCCGCGGGCCTCACGCCCGAGTACGGCTGCCGGATGGGCATCTGCTTCTCCTGCACCTCCCGCAAGACCTCCGGCACGGTCCGCAACATCCTCACCGGCGAGGAGTCCGCCACCCCGGACGAGGACGTGCGGATCTGCGTCAGCCGACCGACGAGCGACTGCCAGATCGAGCTGTGACCCTCAACGACAAGGAGCACCGATGAGCACCTACCACGGACTGACCGAGGACCAGCTGGAGTCCTTCGGCGCCGAGCTCGACGCGATCCGGCAGCGGATCGTCGCCGACCTCGGCGAGGAGGACGCGGCCTACATCCGCGGCGTGCTCCGCTATCAGCGCGGCTTCGAGATCGCCGGCCGCGCGCTGTTCTATCTGCCGCCGCTGTGGCCGCTCGCGGTCGCCTCGCTCAGTGTGTCCAAGATCCTGGACAACATGGAGATCGGCCACAACGTGATGCACGGCCAGTACGACTGGATGGGCGACCCCGACCTCAACAGCCGGATGTTCGAGTGGGACAACGTCTGCCCGAGCGAGCAGTGGAAGTACTCCCACAACTACATCCACCACACCTTC
>CAZJDU010000131.1:0-9448 GCA_964544855.1 uncultured Nocardioides sp. | reverse complement strand
GGTTGTTGCCGAAGCCGGGCTTCTTCGCGCAGATGTCGCAGACGGCAGCCACGGTAGACTCCTACGGATCGATGTGCGTGCACAGGTTGCCGGGGGGATCCCCGGAAGCAGTGGGGTCACCCGGTCAGCGGGCAACCGCATCAGCGTAGCCGACGCAGGCCCCGGGGCCGAAATCGATGGTCCCACGACGCGCCACCACGACACGGGGCGACCCGTCCGGACGGCGCTACTACGCTGACCCCATGCCAGGCATCGAGCCCGACACCGTGATGCGGTTCGTCGACGTCGCGGTCGATGCGCTCGGTGCGGCGCGCGAGGAGATCGACGCGCTCAACGTCTACCCCGTCCCCGACGGCGACACCGGCACCAACATGTATCTCACCATCGCGGCCGCCCGTGACGCCGTCCGCGAGCAGTCGGATCCGGCCGACCTGGCGGCCACGCTCGCGACCTTCGCCCGAGGAGCCCTGCTCGGGGCTCGCGGCAACTCCGGCGTGATCCTCAGCGAGATGCTGGGCGCGCTCGCCCGACGGATCGGCGGTGCGGGCCGCGACGAGCGGTACGCCGCTGTGGTGGCCGACGCGCTGCGGCAGGCGACCGAGGCGAGCTATGCCGCCGTGGGGGAGCCCGTCGAGGGCACGATGCTCACCGTGCTCCGGGCGGCGTCGTCCGCCGCCCGCGACCGCGCCGATCAGCCCGGCGCGCGTAGTCACGAGGTGGTCGCCGATGCGGCGGCCGGGGCCAGGGAGGCGCTGCGTCACACGCCCGAGCAGCTCGACGTCCTGGCGCGGGCGGGAGTGGTCGACGCCGGCGGACGCGGGGTCTGCGTGATCCTCGACGCGGCCGAGACCGCGCTCACCGGCAAGCGTCCGATGCCGGCGCCCGCGCCGCTCGGCGTACACGCGATCCCCGTGCCTCAGACAGCAGGAGAGCAGCTGGGTCCGGACGGGCCGGCCTACGAGGTGATGTATCTCCTCGACGCCGAGGACGGCCGGGTGCCGCCGCTGCGCAAGCAGCTCGCCGACCTCGGTGACTCGGTCGTCGTCGTCGGGGGAGAGGGCCTGTGGCATGTCCACGTCCACACCGACGACGTGGGCGAGGCGATCGAGGCGGGCATCGCCCTCGGCCGGCCGCACCGGATCCGCGTCACCCACTTCGCCGAGCAGGTCGAGCGGCGCGACGAGGAGAGCCGCCCCCAGCCGGGCGAGGAGCGGCGGGTGGTCGCGGTCGCCGCGGGGCCGGGCCTCGCTGCGCTGTTCCGCGAGGCGGGTGCGGTGGTCATCGAGGGGGGGCCGGGGGAGCGGCCCTCCACCGGGGAGCTGCTCGACGCGATCGCCGACTGTCGGGCCCGGGAGATCGTGGTGCTGCCCAACGACCACGACTCGGTGCGCACCGCGCAGATGGCGGCCAGCACGGCCGAGACCGACGGCGTCGGCGGCCCGGGGGCGCGGATCGCGGTGATCCCGACCCGGGCCCAGGTGCAGGGACTGGCCGCGCTCGCGGTGCACGAGCCGGGCCGGGGCTTCGACCAGGACGTCACCGAGATGACCGCCACCGCCCGTCACGTCCGGGACGGCGCCGTGACGATCGCCGCCCGCACCGCGATGACGATGGCGGGGCCGTGCGAGGAGGGCGATGCGCTCGGTGTGATCGCGGGCGACTTCGCGGTGGTCGGCAGCGACCTGCTCGACGTCGCCGTGGAGGTGCTCGGGCGTCTCCTCTCCGTCGGTGGCGAGCTCGTGACGCTCGTGCGCGGCGCCGACGGTGGCGATCTCGCCGACCGCGCGGCAGCGTGGGTGGAGGAGCAGTACCCCCACGTCGACGCGGTCGTCCACGACGGCGGGCAGGCGCGCTACCCGCTGCTGATGTCGGTGGAGTAGGCGAGGATCAGCCACGATGATCACGCTGGACTCGCCGCTGACCGCCGTCGCGGGCGCGAAGCAGAACAAGCGCAAGAAGATGGAGTCGGGCCTCGGGCTGCGCACCGTCGGCGACCTGCTGCGCCACTTCCCACGGCGCTACCTCGAGACCGGGAGCCTCACCAAGGTGGACGACCTCCGGGTGGGGCAGATGCTCTGCGTGGTCGGCGAGATCGTCGCCGCGGAGACCAAGAGCTACCGGGACCGCCGCACCGGCCGCCAGGCCTACCGCGTCGAGGCCGTGCTGCGCACCGACGGCCCCCGGCTGCAGATGACGTTCTTCGCCCCGCACAAGGGCATGGCCGGCTGGCAGGAGCGCCGACTGGCGGTGGGCAACCGCGGGGTCTTCCTCGGCAAGGCCGACCGGTTCCGCGACCAGTGGCAGCTGGTCAACCCCGCCATGACCATCTTCGGCTTCGCCGAGGAGGTCGACGGCGCTCTGCCCGACGAGATCGGCGAGCTCTACCCGATCTATCCGCTCACCAAGGGCGTGGACACCTGGGACGTGCACCGGGCGGTCCGGTTCGCGTTGTCGGTGCTCGACGAGCTGCCCGAGCTGTTGCCCGACTCGGTCCGCGAGCAGTACGACGTCCTCGACATCGCACGCGCCTATGAGTGGATCCACACGCCGGAGGACCGCCGCCAGGTCGCCCGCGCCCAGCACCGGTTCCGGTTCGAGGAGGCGTTGGTGACCCAGCTGGTCCTGGCGCGGCGTCGGCGCTCGATCCGCGAGCTCGGCGCGACCATCCGCACCGGCGGCGACGGCGCACTGGTCACCGCTTTCGACGAGCGCCTGCCCTTCGAGCTCACGGCCGGGCAGCGCGAGATCGGCGAGCAGATCACCCGCGACCTCGCCGAGCCCCACCCGATGAACCGACTGCTCCAGGGCGAGGTCGGCTCCGGCAAGACCCTGGTCGCGCTCCGCGCGATGCTGCGGGTGGTCGACTCGGGCGGGCAGGCCGCGCTGCTCGCTCCCACCGAGGTCCTCGCCCAGCAGCACCACCGGTCGATCACCCAGATGCTGGGCGACCTCGCCGACGGCGGCACCCTCTTCGCGGCCGGTGAAGGCACCCGGGTCGAGCTGCTCACGGGCTCGATGACCAAGACCCAGCGCACCGGGCCGCTGTCTCGGATCGCCAGCGGCGAGGCCGGCATCGTGGTCGGCACCCATGCGCTCCTCCAGGAGCAGGTGCAGTACGCCGATCTCGGCCTCGTCGTCGTGGACGAGCAGCACCGGTTCGGCGTCGAGCAGCGTGCCGCCCTCATCGACAAGGCAGCGATCCCACCCCACCTGCTGGTGATGACGGCGACGCCGATCCCGCGCACCGTCGCGATGACGGTCTTCGGCGACCTCGACGTCTCGACGCTGCGTGAGCTGCCCGGCGGACGTGCCCCGATCCAGACCAACGTGGTGCCGCTCCGCGACCAGCCGTCCTGGCTCACCCGGGTCTGGGCGCGGGTGCGCGAGGAGGTCGCGGCCGGCCACCAGGTGTACGTCGTGTGCCCCCGGGTCTCCACGGAGGACCTCGAGCTGGGCGTGACCTTCATGGACTACGACGCCGACGGCCAGCCGATCACCGTGGATCCGAGCGAGCTCGCCGCGGTCGAGGACATGGTGCCGCGGCTCGTCGAGGGGCCGCTCGCGGGGCTGCGGATCGGCCGGCTGCACGGCCAGCTTCCGGCGGATGAGAAGGACGCCACGATGCGCGCCTTCGCCCGGGGCGAGATCGACGTGCTCGTCGCGACGACGGTCATCGAGGTCGGCGTGGACGTGGCCAACGCGACCACCATGGTGATCCTCGACGCGGACCGGTTCGGCGTCTCCCAGCTGCACCAGCTGCGGGGGCGGGTCGGCCGTGGAGGCCACCACGGCCTCTGTCTGCTGGTCACGCACGCGGACGACCCGCAGTCGCCGGCGCGGGTGCGGCTCGACGCGCTGGCCGGCAGCACCGACGGCTTCGTGCTGAGCCGCCTCGATCTCGAGCAGCGTCGCGAGGGCGACGTGCTCGGCGCCAGCCAGGCCGGGCGTCGGTCCAGCCTGGAGAACCTCCGGGTGCTGCGCGACGAGGACACCATCGTGGCCGCCCGCGATGCGGCCGGTGAGCTGCTCGACGCCGACCCCGAGCTGGTGAGCACGCCTCGGCTCGAGGCCGCCGTCCGAGAGCTCGAGCTCTCCCAGCGCGGCGACTTCGTGGACAAGTCGTGACCGGCCACGACAGCACGACGAGGTCGCGATGACGCGGATCATCGCGGGCACGGCGGGTGGCCGCCGGCTGGCGACACCCCCGGGGGAGCGGACCCGCCCCACCAGCGACCGGGTGCGCGAGGCGCTCTTCTCGGCGGTGGAGTCCGCCTGGGGCGGTCTCGCCGGGCTGCGCTTCCTCGACCTGTACGCCGGTTCCGGTGCCGTCGGTCTCGAGGCCTGGTCACGTGGGGCGAGGGCGGTCACGCTGGTCGAGGCGGACCGGCGCACCGCGGCGCTGATCGGGCGCAACGCCACCGAGATCGGCTGCGCCGTGGCTGAGGTGATCACAGGCTCGGTGACCGCCACCCTGGCCCACCGGCCGGCGTCGCCGTACGACATCGTCTTCAGCGACCCGCCGTACCCCCTCGACGAGGTGACGCTCGCCGACGACCTCGCGCTGCTCGCGGCCCAGGGGTGGCTGGCCGAGGACGCGCTCCTCGTCGTCGAGCGGGCCGCCCGCAGTCCGGAGCCCGCCTGGCCGGCTGGCGTCACGCCGCTGCCGGGCAAGCGTGGCCGGCGGACGTACGGCGAGACCAGACTGTGGCTGGCCGAGTGTCTCGGCCCGGAGCGGTAGCCACTACGGTGAGCCGCATGCGACGAGCGGTCTGCCCCGGCTCCTTCGACCCGGTGACCAACGGTCACATCGACATCTTCCGCCGTGCGGCGGGCCTCTTCGACGAGGTCGTCGTGGCGGTGGGTGTCAACAAGTCGAAGGCGAAGTCCTCGAGTCGTCTCTTCACTGCCGAGGAGCGGCTGGAGATGCTCGCCGACGCGGTCGCCCCGTGGAGCAACATCAGGGTGCAGGGGTTCAGCGGACTGGTCACCGACTTCTGCGTCGAGATCGGGGCGCAGGCGATCGTGAAAGGTCTCCGCGGGTCCAGCGACTACGACTACGAGCTGCAGATGGCGCAGATGAACTCCAGCCTGACCCATGTCGAGACCGTCTTCTTGATGACCGACCCGAGCATGTCCTTCGTCTCCTCCAGCCTGGTGAAGGAGGTCGCCGCGTTCGGTGGCGAGGTCGCGGACTTCGTGCCGACCGAGGTGCTGACGCGGCTCACCGCCCGCCTGGCCGAGCGCGGCTGATCCTGCCTGCCCGTCCCGGGTCGCCTCGACGACCTGGACGACGAAACTCCCGCTGGGACGACGAACCTTCATCGTCCCAGCGGGAGTTTCACCGGCCGGCCGGTGAAACTTGCGGCCAGCGCGGCCACCGCGGCCAGCCCCACATCAGCCAGCAGCAGCAGCACCCGCGACGCGAGCGCGATGGTGAGAGCGGCCGCGCTGCCGACGAACGGCAGCAGCGTGAGCACCAGGACCGCGTCGCGCACGCCCGCGCCCGCGGGGGCCGGCACGAACGCGATGCCGGCGGCCCAGGCCAGGCCGATGCCGCCGATCGCGGCGGCCGCCCCGGCCGGCCCCGGGTCGTCGTACGACGCCAGCAGCACCCAGACGTGCGCGCCGAGGACGACCCAGGTGGCCCCGCACCAGGCGAGGGCACGGATCAGTCCGGCGTGCGAGAGCCGCACACCGGTCGGCTCGCGCCCCATGCGCGCCAGCGCGCGGTCGAGCAGCCAGGGCAGTGCCCGCGGGTGCAGCACGACCGCGAGGGGTGCCAGCAGCAGGAGCAGCCACCAGTAGCGCGCCAGCCCGGCCGGGCTCGACCAGGGGAGGAGCAGCCCGCCGGCGGCGGAGCCGGTCGCGGTGACCGCCGCGATGAGCAGCAGCCCGGCCGCGAGCATCACTCGACGCGGCGCGCCCCACCGGGCGCCGAGCTCCATCTGGGCGAGGGTCGGCCAGACCGAGCCGGGGACGTACTTGCCGAGCTGGGTCACGAAGAACACCGATGCGGCCGCCCCCGCCGGCACCGGCGCACCCAGCCCCCGCAGCAGTGACCACCACACCTGCTCGATCAGCACGGTCCCGGCGACCGCGAGGAGTCCGCTGAGCGCCAGGTGCGCCGGGTCGAGCGCGGTGAGCGCCGCTGCCAGGTCATCGCCCTCGCGGAGCACGAGCCATCCGCCGCCGAGCAGCACCACGACGGTGACCGTCGCCGACAGCAGCCGGCGCCGGCCGGGTGGGGGAGACCGCCGGCCAGTGGCGGCATGAGGGAGGGGCAACCGTCAGCTCCGTACTCTCGGGACTGCCGGCACCGTAGGGCGGGCACATGACGACCGCGCGTCCGTCAGGTGACCGGGACCGGTCGTGGACCGGGTTTTGGCCCGGCTCCCTCCGCCGGGCTACGATTCTCGCTGATCTGTTGTGCCCGGAACCGGAAGTGATCCTCTGAAGACCCTGGACCCCCGAGCGCCGCTCGTGCTCGACACCCGCGAGCTCGGTCGCCGCCCTGGGTCCCAGATTCAGGTGTCGCCGACGGTCCCGGCCCCGGCAGATCTGGGCATCGACGTCCTCGCGGTCGCCGAGGGTGCGCCGGTCGAACTCGACCTGCGGCTCGAAGCGGTCATGGAGGGCGTGCTGGTCACCGGCACGGCTCGCGCCGTGGTCGACGGCGAGTGCGCACGGTGCCTGGAGCCGATCCGCGACGCCATCGAGGTGACGCTCCAGGAGCTGTACGCCTACGACGACGGCGGTGACGAGGACGCGCTCGACGACGAGGACGACGACGTCCGCACGCTCGAGGGCGACCTGCTCGACCTGGAGCAACCGTTGCGGGATGCGGTGGTGCTCGCACTGCCGTTCCAGCCGCTGTGCCGGGAGGACTGTCCCGGGTTGTGCCCCGAGTGCGGGGCGCGCCTGGCCGACGAGCCCGACCACGCACACGACGCGGCGATCGACCCGCGGTGGGCCAAGCTGTCCGAGCTCCAGCAGGACGGCGAAGAGAAGAACTGACGGCGAAGCACCGGGCTCGCGGCCCGGACAGGATGAGGAGAAGACAGTGGCTGTTCCGAAGCGGAAGATGTCGCGCAGCAACACGCGGCACCGTCGCTCGCAGTGGAAGGCCGCGGCGCCGACCCTGGTGACCTGCGCCAACCCGGCGTGCGGCGCTCAGCACCTGCCGCACCGCGCGTGCGGCACGTGCGGGCAGTACGGCGCGCGCTCGGACCGCCGCCAGGTGCTCTGAGCCACAGCGACGAGGCGAGCGGCATCAGCGCCTACGACGAGCTGCGGCGGGCGCTCGGGGATCCGGAGCTGGACCCCGAGCTGCTCGACCGTGCGCTGACGCACCGCTCGTTCGCCTACGAGAACGGTGGCATCCCCACCAACGAGCGGCTGGAGTTCCTCGGCGACTCCGTCCTCGGCGTGGTGGTGACCGAGACGCTCTACCGCGCGCACCCGGACCTGCCCGAGGGGCGGCTGGCGAAGCTGCGCGCCGCTGTCGTGAATGCGCGCGCCCTGGCCGGGGTCGCCCGCGGGATCGGCCTCGGGCGCCACATCAAGCTCGGGCGCGGCGAGGAGTCGACCGGCGGCCGCGAGAAAGCCTCGATCCTCGCCGACACCACCGAGGCGGTGCTCGGCGCGGTCCATCTCAGCGGGGGCATCGAGACCTCGTCCCGCGTGGTGCACCTGCTGTTCGACCCGCTCATCGAGGCCGCCTCCGCCATGGGGGCGGGACTGGACTGGAAGACCTCGCTCCAGGAGCTCTCCGCCGAGCACGACCTCGGTGTGCCGGAGTACGTCATCGAGGACGACGGCCCGGACCACCAGAAGACCTTCACCGCCCAGGTTCGGGTCGGCGACCAGCTCTACGGCAACGGGTTCGGTCGCTCCAAGAAGGAGGCCGAGCAGGGTGCGGCCGAGACGGCGTACGGCGAGATCGTCCGTGCGCTCGGCCCGGCCGGCGGCTCCGCACCGGTCGCCGACTGACCGGTGCCCGAGCTCCCCGAGGTCGAGGTCGTCCGGGCCGGCCTGGACCGCCACGTGGTCGGCGCCACGATCGCCGAGGTCGCTGTCCTCCACCCCCGTCCGGTGCGCCGCGACCCGCGCGGCCCGGCCGGCTTCGCCACCGCGCTGACCGGCCGCCGCATCGCCGGCACCCGCCGTCGCGGCAAGTACCTCTGGCTCCCGCTCGACAACGGCGACGCCCTGCTGGCCCACCTCGGGATGAGCGGCCAGCTGCTCGTCCAGCCCGCGGCCGCTCCCGCGGAGCGGCATCTCCGGGTGCGGCTCGGGCTGGAGCACCCGTCGCACCTGACGGAATCGTCGGATGCGCGCGGTGAGGGCAACGAGATCGTCAGGTACGACGACCTCCGCTTCGTCGACCAGCGGATGTTCGGGGGGCTGTCGGTCTCCGACGGGGGAGCCGAGCTGCCGCCCGAGATCGCCCACATCGCGCTCGACCCGCTCGACCCCGAGTTCGACGACGAGGCGTTCGTCGCCCGGGTGCGGCGTCGTACGTCGGCGATCAAGCGGCTGCTCCTCGACCAGGGACTCGTCTCCGGCATCGGCAACATCTATGCCGACGAGGCGCTGTGGCGGGCGCGCCTCCACGGCGAGCGGCCGGGGGACCGGCTCCGTCGCGCCCAGGTGCTCGAGCTGCTGCAGCACGTGCGGGAGGTGATGGCCGCGGCCCTCGCCCAGGGTGGGACCTCCTTCGACGAGCTCTACGTCAACGTCAACGGCCAGTCGGGCTACTTCGACCGCTCGCTGCACGCCTACGGCCGTGACGGTGAGCCCTGCGAGCGGTGTGGGTCACCTATCCGACGGGTCGCGTTCACCAACCGGTCGTCCTACTTCTGCCCGCGTTGCCAGCGGCCTCCGCGGCGTGCCTCGTCGGTTTGACCCGGGGGTCCGGAAGTGGGACTCTTGTAGACGGCCCACCCGGGTCCTGCGTGCCCATCTACGGAAGGCTTCATTTTCATGGCCAAGGCGCTGATCGGACACCTGAACAGCGACCTGCGCGACCCCCGACTCGCCGTCGAGAACGCTCGGCTGCGCAAGCGGGTGGCCGAGCTGGAGTCCCTCGTCCTCCGTCTGAGTGAGGAGAACGACAAGCTGATGGCTGCTCGGGCCTCCGAGCTGCTGACCGAGCCGTCGTCGCAGGAGATGCAGCCGGCCTGATCCGGGCCGCGCCCGACGCTCGCGTGTTGTCCGCTGCCCGCTCGGCAGCGTCTGCTCCGCCCGATCGCTCCCGTCGTCGACGGCGTGCGGTCCACAGGATCCGTCCCTCGGGACGCTACGCTGCCACCACGCTGAGTTTCCCCGCGCGACATCGACCACGATGGCGCGCTCAGCACGACAGTCCGAGGCCCGGTCGGCCGTACTCAGTTGGGGGAGCCGCACGTTGTACCTGAAGAGCCTGACCCTCAAGGGGTTCAAGTCCTTC
>CAZJDU010000130.1:0-9791 GCA_964544855.1 uncultured Nocardioides sp. | reverse complement strand
GATCTCGGAGGCGAGCTTGTTGACGTCGTCGTAGTTGCCGTCGACGGCCACCAGGCTCTCGGTGAAGACCGCGGAGTTGACCTGCTTGGGCTGCTCGAGGTTCGACGGGATGAACACGACGGTCTTGATGCCGGCGCGGGCACCCGCCGCGGCCACGGCGTTGGCGAGGTTGCCGGTCGACGGACAGGCGAAGACCTTCGCGTCCAACTCGCGGGCCGCACTCAGCGCGCACGCGACGACGCGGTCCTTGAAGGAGTTGGTCGGGTTGGTGGAGTCGTCCTTGACCCAGAGCTGGTCGATGCCGAGCTCGCGGCCGAGGTTGTCCGCCTTGAGCAGCCGGGTGAAGCCGGGCTCGGTGTTGGGCGAGGACGTGATGTCCGTGGGCACCGGCAGCAGCGGCTGGTAGCGCCAGATGTTGCGCGGCCCCGCCTCGATCTGCTCGCGGGTGACCGTGGGGAACTCGTAGGCGATCTCGAGCGGTCCGAAACACTCCGGACAGGCATAGAACGGGCCCAGGTCCACCCGGTGGCCGCACTCGCGGCAGGAGAGGGCCACGGCGTTGCCGAACGCACCCTCCCGCAGCCCGGTGGTCGTGGAGTCGGTGGTCTCGGTGACGACGGCGCTCATGTTTCCTCCCTCTCATCTGCCCCGACGCGACGGTCGCGCGGGCCGGACTTGGCACCGTTTCCACAGCAGTGCCGGCCGTCGGCGGCCGGCACGGGGGTTCTGCGGCGGTTGCCGGGACTTCACAGGGCCGTTCCCTCAGTCCCTCTGGATGAGCAGTGCTCACCCTACGGCCCGCCCCGGAGCGCTACGAACCCGGGTCCCAGCCCCTGAGACCCGGGTCCGGGATGTGGTCACCGCCACGTTGTCGGGCCGAGGTTGTCGATCCGGGACCCGCCCGTCCGTCATCACGATGACAGAACCCACCTGACACGGAAGGATCACCATCGTGACCACCTACGCCGTACTGCTCCCAGGGGACGAGCGCGTCTGGGAGGCAGCCACACCGGAGGAACAGGCAGCCGTCATCGCGCAGCACGAGGAGTTCTCCCGGGTCCTCGCCGAGCGTGGACACCGCATCACCGGCGGTGTCGAGCTCACCCACTCCCGCACCGCCCGCCAGGTTCGCAGCGACGGGGCGAGCGGCATCGTCGTGACGGACGGACCGTACGCCGAGTCCGTCGAGCAGCTGGGCGGTCTCTACCTCGTGGAGTCCGACGACCTCGACGACCTGCTGCAGGCCTGCGGCATCCTCGCCTCGACCGCGACGCCCGTCGTCGAGGTCCGGGCCGCGGTCGACCACGGCACCGACGGGGGTGAGGCGTGAAGTACCTGGTGCTGATGGCCGAGCCCGACCACTTCGCCCGCTGGTCGGCGGCCGGCGACGAGCTGCGGCAGCGGGTGATGGCCGACTTCCAGGCGTTCACGGCCGCCGTCGAGGAGCGCGGGAGCATCGTCGCCGGGGAGGCCCTCGCGCACCCCGACGAGGCGCGCACCATCCGGCCCGGGCACTCGGTCACCGACGGACCGTACGCCGAGATCGTCGAGCAGCTGGGCGGCTTCTTCGTCGTCGACGTGGCCGATCACGACACGGCGCTGGAGCTCGCGGCGCTGCTGCCACGGGAGTACACGCTCGAGGTGCGGCCGATCCTCGACGTCGAGACCGGGTGACCCCGCAGGAGCACCCCGATGCCGCGCTGAAGCGCGTCGTGCGCGACGAGTGGGGCCGGCTGTTGGCCCTGCTCGTCGCGCGGTTCCGCCGGCTCGACCTCGCCGAGGACGGGCTGGCCGACGCGGTCGAGTCGGCGGCTCGCACCTGGCCGCGGGACGGCACACCCACCAACCCGTCGGCCTGGCTGCTCACCGCAGCCCGGCGCAAGGTGCTGGACCGGCTCCGGGCCGAGGCGGTGGTGGCTCGCGCGGAGCCGCTGCTCGCCGTCGAGTCGGAGCTGACCGAGCAGGCCCACCGGGTCATGGCCGACACCGGCGAGGAGCTGATGGACGAGCGGCTGCGGTTGGTGCTGCTGTGCGCGCATCCTCGCCTCTCGCGCGAGGCCGCCGCAGCCCTCACGCTGCGGCTGGTGATGGGCGTGCCGACCGACGACATCGCGCGTCTGTTCCTGGTCGCCCGGCCGACGATGGCCGCCCGGCTGACCCGCGCACGCAAGAAGCTGGCGGGCGAGCGCTTCGACGTACCCTCCGGCGCCGCGCTCGAGGAACGCGTGGGCAGGGTCGCCGAGGTGGCCTACCTCGCCTTCACCGCCGGCTATGCCCCGGGGGCCGGCGAGGACGTGCACCGTCCCGAGCAGGCCGGTGAGGCGATCCGGCTGGTGCGCGTGCTGCGCACGGTGCTGCCCTACGACGACCGCGAGCTCGACGCGCTGCTCGCCCTGATGCTGCTCCAGCACTCCCGCCGCGACGCGCGGAGACGCGACGGGCTGCTCGTGCGCCTCCCGGACCAGGACCGCGCCAGCTGGCACACCGACGAGATCGCCGAGGCCATCGGGCTGCTGACCCCGCTCGCGGGCGCCCCGCCGGCGCCGTACCTGCTGCAGGCGCTGATCGCCGCCGAGCACGCGATCGCTCCCACCGCCGAGGAGACGGCGTGGGACCGGATCGTCGCGCGGTACGACGAGCTGCTCGTGCTCGGCGACTCGCCGGTGGTGCGGCTCAACCGAGCGGTGGCGGTCGCCGAGGCATCGGGCCCCGAGGCCGGACTGACCGCCCTCGAGGGGGTCGCGCTCCTCGGACACCGGCTCCCGGCCGTCCGGGCGGAGCTGCTGGCGCGGACCGGCGAGACCGACGCCGCGCTGGCGTCGTACGACGCGGCGCTGGCGCTGTGCCCCAACGAGGCCGAGCGGGTTCACCTGCGGCACCGACGCGCGACCTGCGCCGACGCTGAGAAGTGACGACGGACATTCCCGACTCGACGCCCCAGACCCCCGACTCGACGCCCCACAACCCCCGACTCGACGCCCGAGGACCCCCGACTCAACCGAGGCGGGCGGCGCGGGCGTCGGCGGTGAAGGCGCGGAGCAGGTCGAGCACGCCCGTCGGCCCGGGGACGACCGCGTCGGCGAGCGGGAGCAGCGCGCTCTCCTCCTCCGAGGCCGAGCAGACCCGGAAGGTCGCGACACCGCGGTCCTGCAGCTCCGCGACGGCCTCGAACGCCTCGATGTCGCCGAGGTCGTCGCCAGCGATCAGGAAGCCGCGAGCATCCAGCTCGACCGCGAGCTGCTCCACGACCATCCCCTTGTGGGTGTCGGAGGCCCGCACCTCGATCACGCTCTTGCCGGGCTCGATCCCGAGCCCGTGGCGGTCGGCGAGGTCGCGCAGCAGGGGCAGCAGCCGCTCGAACGCAGCGGCGGGGTCGGGCAGCCGGCGGGTGTGCACGGCGACGGCCAGCCCCTTGTCCTCGACGTACGCGTCCCCGGCACCGGCCCGGCGCAGCGTGCGGGGCAGGTCCCGCTCGAAGGTCGCCAGGCCCCGTGGCGGGCGCGGCGAGACGATCCGCTGCGTCTCCGCCGTCCAGCGCTCGTTGCCGTACTGCCCGAAGAGGAAGAGCTCCTTGCCGGCTGCGTGGATGTGCCGGCCGACCTCCTCCAGGTCGCCCAGGTGGAGCGCCTGCCGGGCCGGTCGACCGGTGATGATGGCGATGGCCGCGATCTCGGTGGCCAGGTCGAGCAGGACGGTGCCGGCATCGGGGTGGATCCGTGCTTCGGTCGGGTCGTCGACGATGGGCGCGAGCGTGCCGTCGAAGTCGAGCCCCACGACGGTCCGAGGCGCCGCACGCACCAATGCCTGGTACCGATCCGCACCCTCGTCCAGCGAGCCGCCCACGCGACCAGCCAATCACGTCGGCCGGTCGCGACGACCGCGGCCCGGTCAGATGAGTACGTCCGGGGGTGAGCGTCGCGCAGCGTGCGCACCCTCGGACGGACTCATCTCACAGGGCGCCGGTGAGGATCAGCGTGAGGCGGTCCATCCGCATCGGCTCGACCGACGGTCGCACCCGCTCGACCCCGAGATCGAGAGCGAGCTGGTCGGCCGCGGCCTTCAGCCGCGGCGGGAAGTACACGGTCGTGGCGGGGATCGTGCCGTACCAGTTGTCGGCCCCGACGACCTGCCAGCCGACCTCGTCGACCCGCGAGGAGGTCGAGGCCGCGAGACCGCGGATGCCGGAGTTGTTGAAGACCACGACCGGGACCTCGGCACGGACCACGCGCGGCGTCGGCTCGGGCTTCTTCGTCCGCTTCGGCTGCTCGGTCGGCGGCTGGCTCGGCTCACTGCTCGCCGACTCCGTCGCGCCGGCGGCCTGGGTGACCTCGCGCTCCGCAGGCTCCTCGGCCCGGGTCAGCACGTAGGTGACGCCGGCGAGCACGACCGCGAGGATGCTGAGCATCACGACCGGCGAGGGAAGCACCGCGCCACGATCGGGGCGGGGACGACCGGCCACGCTGCTCACACCTCGAAGCCGAGGCGACGCGCGGAGCGCTGCCGCTGGCGCTGCGACCGGAGCCGACGCAGCCGACGGACCAGCAGCGGGTCGGCCTCCAGTGCCTCGGGACGGTCGATGAGTGCGTTGAGCACCTGGTAGTAGCGGGTCGAGCTCATGTCGAACCTCTCCCGCACCGCCGCCTCCTTGGCGCCGGCGTACTTCCACCACTGCCGCTCGAAGTCGAGGATCTCCTGATCCCGATCGCTGAGCGGTGACGCGTCCGCTGCCCCCTGGGGCTCGATGCTCTGCTGGACACCCATGCCCACACCTCGCCTGTTCGCCGACTCTGCTGCACCACTGACGTGCGCCACTCTAGAGGTCGAATCACAGGGGTGTCATTCACCTGGCCGGTGTGGCGACGACCATTAGGGTGAGGTCGTGTCCAACCATCTGGTGATCGTCGCGAACCGCCTCCCGGTCGACCGGGTCGTGGGCCCCGACGGAGAGCCGGGCTGGCGCCGTTCCCCCGGTGGTCTGGTCAGTGCGATCGACCCTGTCATGCGGGCCAACGACGGCGTATGGGTGGGCTGGCCGGGCGGCACCGAGCAGGACCTGCAGCCGTTCGAGGACGAGGGCCTGCCCCTGGTGCCGATGTCGATGACCCAGGAGGAGATCGAGGGCCACTACGAGGGCTTCTCCAACAGCACACTCTGGCCGCTCTACCACGACGTCGTCGCCAAGCCGGAGTTCCACCGCGAGTGGTGGGACGCCTACGTCGGCGTCAACCGCCGGTTCGCGGAGAAGGCGGCCGAGCTCGCCGCGGAGGGCGCGACGGTCTGGGTGCACGACTACCAGCTGCAGCTCGTGCCGCAGATGCTGCGGGAGCTGCGACCGGACCTGCGGATCGGGTTCTACCTGCACATCCCGTTCCCGCCCACCGAGCTGTTCCAGCAGCTGCCGTGGCGCCGCCAGATCCTCGAGGGCCTGCTCGGCGCCGACCTCGTGGGGTTCCAGCTGCCGGGCGGGGCCGCCAACTTCGTGCGGCTGGTGCGCCAGCGCGTGGGCCACAAGACGCAGCGCAACGACGTCCACCTGCCCGACGGCCGGGTGGTCCATGCCGCCGCCTTCCCGATCTCGATCGACGCCGCCGGCTTCGAGGAGCTGGCACGCTCCGACTGGGTCACCGAGCGCTCGCGGTCGATCCGGGAGGCCCTCGGCAACCCGCGCAAGGTCTTCCTCGGTATCGACCGGCTCGACTACACCAAGGGGATCTACGCCCGGCTCCGCGCCTTCGGCGAGCTGATCCGGGAGGGCCACCTGTCGGTCGAGGACGCCGTCTTCGTGCAGGTGGCGGTGCCCTCGCGGGAGCGGGTCGAGCAGTACCGCATCCTGCGCGACGAGATCGACCGGCTCGTGGGCCGGATCAACGGCGAGCTGGGCCGCATCGGTCGGCCGGCGATCAGCTACCTGCACACGTCGTACCCCCGTGAGGAGATGGCCGCGCTCTACCGCACGGCCGACATCATGGCGGTGACGCCGTACCGCGACGGGATGAACCTGGTCGCCAAGGAGTACGTCGCGTGCCGGATCGACGAGGACGGCGCGCTGGTCCTCTCCGAGTTCGCCGGCGCGGCCGCAGAGCTGCGCCAGGCGTGGCTGGTCAACCCCTACGACATCAACGGCATGAAGTCCGCGATGCTCGAGGCCTACCGGGCCGAGCCGAAGCACCTGCACCGCCGGATGCGCGCGATGCGTCGCACGATCGCTCAGCACGACGTCGACGCCTGGGCCACCCGCTTCATGACCGAGCTCAACGACCCGGGCGAGGACTCCGGCGACTCCCGTCGGCGACGCGCCCCGACGGGGTAGTTTCCCGTCATGGACCTGCTCCCGCTCCGTCTCCTTCCGCGGCCCGACCAGGTCGTGTCCGCGGCCGGCAACGTCGGCCACAAGCTCTGCTACGGCGGCCTCGCCGACCTCCGGCCGATGCCCCGCACCCTGATCGACGAGGGACAGCTGCGCGAGGTCCACCACTATCGGCCTGCCGGTCACGTGCAGGAGACCGGCGACCCGGTGCTGCTGGTGACACCGCTCGCCGCCCCCGCCCTGTGCTACGATCTGCGCCGCGGCTGCTCGCTCGTGGAGCACTTCGTGGCCGGCGGGCGGCCGACCTACCTGGTGGAGTACGGCGACGTGTCGTTCAAGGACCGCTCGCTCGGGATGGAGCACTGGGTCGACGAGGTGGTGCCCGCCGCGGTCCGGGCGACCTCGGAGCACGCCGGCGGCCGCCCGGTCCACGTGATCGGGTGGAGCCTGGGCGGGATCTTCTCGCTGCTCGCGACGGCGGACTCGCCCGACCTGCCGATCGCGTCGCTGACGGTGGTCGGATCGCCGGTCGACGTCAGCCTGGTGCCGATGGTCGCGCCGTTCCGCCCGCTGCTCAACTGGGGGAACCGGCCGATCACGACGGGCTACCAGCTGCTGGGCGGTGCACCGAAGCCGCTGGTCCGCTGGGCCTTCCAGCTGTCGTCGTTCCAGAAGCTGGTGACCAAGCCCCTGGCCCTCGTCGCCAACGCCGACGATGCCGACTTCCTCGCCCAGGTCGAGGCGGTGGACCGCTTCACCCGCAGCATGACGGCCTATCCCGGCCGCACGTTCGGACAGCTCTACCACCGGTTCGCGAAGGGCAACCAGCTCGCCGAGGGGCGCTTCGACCTCGGCGACCGGACCATCGATCTCGCCGAGATCACCGTGCCGGTGCTGGCGTTCGGCGGCGCGACCGACGGCATCGCTCCGGTGAAGGCGGTCCAGGCGCTGGTGCCGCTGCTCAGCGGCTCGGCCGAGGTCCGGCTCGAGGTCGTCCCCGGCGGTCATCTCGGCATGCTCACCGGCCGCGCGGCCCGTGACACCACCTGGCGGGCGATGGACGAGTGGATCGACCAGTGGGCGGCCGCGCACGAGGCACCGCAGGCGATCGGGACGAACCCGAGGCGCCGGCACTCCTCGGCCACCTCCCGGTCGCTGACGCAGTGAGCGAGGCGAGGGCCGCGGCGCTGCCCCGCGGGGTCCGGATCGGGTACGGCGCCGGCTCCGTGGCGACGGGTGCGTTCGGCACCGTGCCGGGTCTGATGCTGCTGCCCTTCCTCACCGACTCGCTCGCGGTCCCGGCACTCGTGGCGGGCGCGATCGTCTTCCTGCCGAAGGCCTGGGACGTGATCCTCAACCCGATCGCCGGGCGGATCAGCGACCGCACCCGCGACCCGCGCGGTCCACGGCGGCCGTGGCTGCTCCGCGCCGGCATCGCGCTCGCGATCTGCTTCGCGCTGCTCTTCGCCGCGCCCGACCTGGGCCGCGCCACGTCGGCGGGCTGGGTGCTGGTGCTGTTCCTGGCCTGCGCGACGGCGTACGCCTTCTTCCAGGTCCCCTACGTCGCGATGCCGGCCGAGATCACCGGCTCCTACGACGAGCGGACCCGGCTGATGACCTGGCGGGTGGCCCTGCTGGCCTTCACGATCATGCTCACCGGCGCGACCGCTCCCCTCATCCGCGACGCGGTCGGCGGTCGGGACGGCTACCGGCTGATGGGGGTCGCGATGGGAGCGGTGATCCTCCTCGGCGCGCTGGCGGCGTACGCCGGCACCCGCCGTGCGCCGCACCGGGAGGTGCAGCCCGGACCGGGGTCGCTGCGGGACCAGCTGCGGATCGTCTCGGCGGTCCGGGACTTCCGGCTGCTGCTCGTCACCTTCGTCGTCCAGGCGCTGGCCACCGGCTGCATGCTCGCCGGGGTCGACTACCTGGCCGGCGACGTGCTCGACCGGTCCGGCGCGACCACGCTGCTCTTCCTCTGCTTCGTCGGCCCCGCCCTGGTGCTGACGCCGCTGTGGGCGGCGCTCGGCCGCCGGATCGGCAAGCGCCGCGGCTACCTCGCCTCCTCGCTGGTGCTGGCCACCGGAGCCGCGGCGGCCGTCGTGGCCGGCGCCGCCCCGGACGCGTGGGTGTTCGCGGCCACCGGCCTGGTCGGCGTCGGGTACGCCGGCTGCCAGGTGTTCCCGCTGGCGATGCTCCCCGACACGGCCGCCGTCGACGCGCGCCGGACCGGGTCGTCCCGGGTCGGCGTCTTCACCGGTGTCTGGACGGCCGGCGAGACGCTCGGACTGGCCCTGGGGCCCGGACTGTTCGCACTCGTGCTCGCGCTCGGCGGCTACCGGTCCAGCAGCGACGGTGGCGCGCTCCAGTCCGACACGGCGCTGTCGGCGATCACGCTCGGGTTCTCCGTGCTGCCGGCAGCGCTGGTGGTGGCGAGCCTGTGGTGGCTCTGGCGCTACACCCTCGACGAAAGGACCGTGGACATGACCGAGGACGCAGAGGTCGGTGGTTGAGGTGCGCGCACAGCACGCGTCACAGGCGACGGAGATCCGGGAGCGGCTCGCCCAGCTGAGGGCGGGCGACCTGCCGGTCGGCGGCGGGCGGACGCTCGCCTACGTCTTCGACTCCGGGCTGAGCGAGGTGGAGTCGATCGCGCGGGACGCGGTGGCCGCCCACGCGTTCAGCAACGGGCTCGACCCGACGGCCTTCCCCAGCCTGCTGCAGATGGAGAACGAGCTGGTCGGGTTCGCGGCCGACCTGCTCGACGCACCGGAGTCGGCCGTCGGCACCCTCACCTCGGGCGGCACCGAGTCGTGCCTGCTCGCGGTCCAGGCCGCGCGTGACGCGCGACCCGATGTCGACAGCCCGTCGCTCGTCGTCCCCGACACCGCGCACGCGGCGTTCCACAAGGCGGCGCACTACTTCGGGATGCGGGTGGTGGTGGTGCCGGCCGGACCCGACCACCGCGCCGACGTCGCGGCCACGACGGCCGCGATCGACGACACCACCGTGCTCGTCGTGGCGTCGGCGCCGTCGTACGCCCACGGGGTGATCGACCCGGTGGCCGGGCTGGCGGCCGCGGCCGCCGAGCGGGGCGCGCGCTGTCACGTCGACGCCTGCATCGGAGGCTGGGTGCTGCCCTACGCCGACCGCCTGGGCCGGTCGGTGCCTCCGTGGACCTTCGCGGTCGACGGCGTCACCTCGATCTCGCTCGACCTGCACAAGTACGGCTACACGCCCAAGGGCGCCTCGCTGCTGCTGCACCGCACGCCCGCGCTGCGCCGCCCGCAGTTCTTCGCCCACGCTGCGTGGCCCGGCTACACGATGCTGAACTCCACGCTGCAGTCGACCCGCTCGGGCGGGCCGCTCGCCGGCGCTTGGGCCACCGTCGAGGCGATCGGCGACGACGGCTACCTGGACCTGGCCGCAGCCGCGTTGGAGGTGACCGACCGGATCGTCGCGGGCGTCGAGGAGATCCCCGCCC
>CAZJDU010000129.1:0-9926 GCA_964544855.1 uncultured Nocardioides sp. | reverse complement strand
TCGGCGCGTCGTCGATCGGCGCGTCGTCGATCGGCGCGTCGTCGATCGGCGCGTCATCAGCTCCATCGATGACCGGCGCATCGGCCAGGTCGTCGGCAGCGGGGGCGCCGTCCGCCTCGTCGACGGCGGGTGGGGCGGTGACCAGGTCGGCGGCGGGTACGTCCTCCGCCTCGCCGCCTACGGGGGCGTCGGCCACCTCGTCGACGACCGGCTCGTCGGCCGCCTCCCCGCCTACGGGGGCGTCAGCCACCTCGTCGACGACCGGCTCGTCGGCGTCAGGCGCCGGGTCCGCCGCCATCGTCTCGTCCGCGTCCAGCGCGCCCGACTCATCGGGAGCGTCGGACAGCGCCGACTCGTCGGACGCCTCGGGCGCGTCCGACTCCTCCGAGTCATCGTGCTGGGTCACGGCGACATCCTAGGAAGTCGACCGGGCCGTCAGGGAATCCTCGCCGCCCTGCGGACGGCGGGGACGCAGGCTCAGCACCCCACTGAGCAGCACGGCGAACGACGCGAGCAGCAGCACATACCCGCTCAGATCGCCGGCGATGAGGTAGTCGCCTTCCGGCCGGCTGCGGCTCAGCCAGGCGACGGCCAGCGCCCACCCGACCGCGAAGGGCAACCGTCCCCACCAGCGGCCCGGGAGCGCCGCGAGCGCCGCGACGACGGCGGCCAGCCCGAGCAGCAGGCCCCACCATCGCGCGTGCAGCACCACGGCAGCGACCCCGGCCACCCCGCCGCCGGCGAGCAGCAGCACCGCCGCGCCGCCGCGGAGCACGGTCCCGAGGCTCAAGCGAGCCCTGCGAACAGGTCGGTCTCCCAGCCGTGCTCACCCACCGGGCCGGGCGCCCCCTTCGCGAGCCGGAAGTGCTCGAACCCCCACGCCTGGCTGCCGACGTTGTTCGACAGCGCGAAGAACGGCCCGTCGGTCGTGATCTGGGTGGCGTGCGCCCTCATCGCGGCCAGCTTGCGGTCGACGTACGCCATCGCGTCCACCTCCGCGTCCAGGTCCTCGTCGGGCGTCACCATCGGCAGCGGCCCGTCCGGGTCGACGCCCTCGAAGGTCGTGGTGTCGCCGGCGTCGCGCAGCGCCCGGAGCCCGGCACGCATCCGGCTCTCCGACATCGCGCCCCAGTAGATCTTCGCGATGTCCCACGGCTCGCCGAGGTCGCGGCGGTACGACGGCACGGCAGCCAGCTGGGCGGCGTACATCGCCACCCGGTGCGCCTGGATGTGGTCGGGGTGGCCGTAGCCGCCGAACTGGTCGTAGGTCACCAGCACCTGTGGCCGGACCTCGCGGATCACCGGGACCAGGTGGTTCGCCGCCTCGGTGAGGTCGGCGTACCAGAAGGCGTTCTCGTGGATGTCGTCGGCGGGGATCGCGTGCCCGTCCTCGTGCCACTTCATCCCGGAGTCACGGTAGGTGCCGAACCCGCCGAGGTAGCGGTGGTCGGTCACGCCCAGCTCGGTCATCGCCGCCGCGAGCTCGCCGCGCCGATGCTCCCCGAGCCCGTCGTCGCGATCCGCCGCCAGGTGCTCGAGCTCCGGCACCAGGATCTCGCCCATCTCGCCACCGGTGCAGGTCACCAGCGTGACGCCGGCCCCCTCGGCGACGTACTTCGCCATCGTGGCGCCCTGACCGATCGACTCGTCGTCAGGGTGCGCGTGGACCAGGAGCAGCCGCCGGTCCGGTGCAGTTGTCATGAGGAGCAGCGTAGAGGGAGGGCGAACCACAGGGGACGTCGCTGCCGGGTCGTCCTCGCGTCAGTCGCGCTTGATCCGCCGGGGCTGCTCGGGCAGCGGCAGCGGGTTCGCCGCCTCCGGCCCGGACGCGGGGTCGTCGAAGTCGAGCCACCCGTCGTAGGTCTCCACGAGCAGCTCCAGCACGGTCTCCGGCGCGTCGGTCAGCACGGCCCACGGGTGGTCCTCGTCGTCGTCCTCACCGGCGAGCCGCTCGCGTCGCACCTCCGCCTCGAAGCCGCCCCGCACCAGCGAGGCCGCCGCCAGGCGGGCCTCGTCCTCGTCGAAGAAGATGCCTCTCACGGATCCAGTATCCCCTCCACCTCGAGCAGGAACGGCCGGTCCGGCTCGAGCCAGTCCACCGTTTCCAGCTCGCCGGCGGCGAGCCACCGCACCGCGTCGTGCTCCTGCGGGGCCGGCACCCCGTCGGCATGCACCAGGGCCACGGTCAGCTCGTGCTCGTGGCTGATCGGTGCGCTGCCGGCGAGCCACCGCACGACGGTCGCGTCGACGCCGAGCTCCTCCTTCAGCTCCCGCACCAGCGCCTGCTCGGGCGTCTCGCCCCGCTCGACCTTGCCGCCGGGGAGCTCCCACCGGCCGGCCGCGTCCGGCGGCGTCGTACGACGGGCAGCGAGCACGCACCCGTCGCGCACGATCGCCGCGCCCACCACCTGCTGCATCCTCACGACGCTACGGTGCGGAGGCATGGGCGGCTCGAGCGGGTTGCGGGTGGCGCGGGGTGCGGACCATCGCGACGCGACCGATGCGCTGGCGTCCGCGCTGGCGGAGTCCGGCGGCGGTCGGGTCGGCGTCGAGGGCGTGCTGGCCGACCTGCCGCGGCGGGTCCGGCGCACGTGGGTGCCGCCACGACTGCTCGGACGCTCCGTCGCCCGGGCGCTCACCTGGGAGCCGGACGACCGGCGCGACCCGGCGTGGTTTCCGCAGGGCATCTCCCACTCCGCGCGCACCGGCGTGCCGGGCCGGGTGCTGGTCACGTCGTGGTACGCCAGGCACGGCCAGGGAGCGCGGGTGAGCTTCGTCGATCTCGACCGGCGCCGCTACGGCCACGTGCTGCTCGTCGTGCCGACGGTCGTCGACGGCCGCCCCACGATCACGCCGCTGCCGGTGCACGCCGGCGGCCTCGTCTGGCACGGGAGACGGCTCCACGTCGCCGCGACCCGGCGGGGCTTCTGGACCTGCGACCTCGACGACATGCTGCACCTCGGCGGCGAGCACCGGCTGCCGGCTGCCGGCTACCGATACGTGCTGCCCGCGCGCTGGGCCCACCGGGCGACGAGCGAGGACGGTGTCGAGCGGCTGCGCTACTCGTTCCTGTCGCTGGACCGCAGTGACGACGAGCCGCACCTGGTGGTCGGCGAATACGGCTCCGCACGGCAGACCCGGCGGCTGGCGCGCGTGCCCGTCGACGACGCGACCGGCGACCTGGTCACCGACGCCGACGGTCTCGCCCGCCCCGCGGTGGTCGACGACGCCGGGCCACCCCGGATGCAGGGCGCCGTCGTCATCGACGGCACCTACTACCTCACCGCCTCCCAGGGCCACTGGACCCGTGGCACCGTCCACGTCGGGCGTCCCGGGGCGTTCCGTGCCCGCCCCAAGGCGACCCCCATGGGCCCGGAGGACCTCGTGTGGTGGCCCGAGACCGACCTGCTCTGGTCGACCACCGAGCATCCGCGCCGGCGCTGGATCTTCGCGATGCGGCGGGGGTCGTTCTGAGGGGGAGTTGGGCAATTCACTGGTTAGCCAGTGAAATGTGCAGTTCGCCAGGAAAGCTTCCCCAGCGGAGCGTGCGATTCACTGGCTAACCAGTGAATTACCCCCCACCTACTGCCGCGGCACCCGCGCCAGCTGCCGACTCTGCGCCACCAGCTGGTCGGCGGAGTCCCAGACCTCACAGTCCTCCTCGAACTGGCCGGCCTCGACGAAGCGGGTGTGGTGCCGGACGCGCAGCCACCCCGGCGCCGGCACAGCGCGAACATAGGCGGTCAGCTCCAGCGTCGGGGCCCAGCCGCCCATGCCGAGGTCGGCGGTGGTCGGCACGAGCGCGTCGACGGCGAGCAGCAGCGACAGCGGGTCGGGTTCGCGGTCGTCCTTGAGCCGGAACCAGGCGCTGAGCTCACCCCGGCCGCTCGGCTCGCCCACGGCCCAGCCGACCTGGTCGGGGTGAAAGAGCATCTCGAAGCGCTCCATCAGCGGGGCGGCCTTCCGCAGCTCCGGCGGTGCCATCGTGTTGGGGACGCACTGCTCGCGCGGCGGCAGCACGAGCGGCTCCACCGGGATCGGGCTCTCGGTGTCGGGCAGGGCCGCGAGGTCGCCGTACGTCGCCAGCGTGGTGAGGCGTACGGCGTCACCCTGGCGCAGCTCGGCCGCCACCGTCGAGGTGCCCCGGCCGCGGCGCTTGACGCTGACGTCGACCGCGGCCGGCCCGGGCACACCGGGTGAGAGGTAGTGGCCACTGATCGCCAGCGGGTCGGGGTGGCCGGGCAGCGCTGCGCGGATCGCGTTGCCGATCACCGCCAGCTGGAAGCCGCCGTTGATGCCGCCACCCACGTGCCAGCCGTCGGGCAGCTGGGTGGCGTAGCTGTCGTCACCGGCGGGCTGGACCGCGATGTCGCGGTCGAACTCGGAGGCCACGCTGTCGGGGATCACGCTCACCGGGTCACCGTAGCCAGCGGCTCCGCGCGAGACCGGAGTCGGGTCCGGTTGTGTGCGGGGCGATGAGGCGACGTACGGTCAAGGGCGATGACGAGCACCACCGGCGTCTGGTACGTCAGCTACGGCTCCAACATGAGCCGCGAGCGGCTGGCGGCGTACGTGCGCGGCGGCAGGCCCGCAGGGGCCCGAACGACGTACGTCGGCGCCCGCGACGGCACCCTGCCCGCCGAGGACGTCGCCGTGGACCTGCCCGGCCGGCTCTACTTCGCCGGCGAGTCACCGACCTGGACCGGCGGGGTCGCGTTCTACGACCACGACGCGCCGGGGACGACCGCGGCCCGCGCCTACCTGATCACCGCGGCCCAGTTCTCCGACATCGCCGCCCAGGAGATGCATCGGCTGCCGCAGCAGGGGGACCCGATCGAACGGATCGTGATCGACGGTCTCGACACCGGGCGTCACGAGGTCGGCCCCGGGCACTACGAGACGCTGGTCGAGGTCGGCCGCCGCGACGGCCGCCCGATGCTGACCTTCACCGCGCCGCACGGGCACGACGCCGTCGTCCACACTCGCCCGGCGCCGGCCTACCTCGCGACGCTCGCCCGCGGGCTGTGGGAGTCGCGCGGCTGGGGCGACGCCGAGGTCGACGCCTACTTCGCCGAGCGGGTGCTGGCCACGTCTCCCGAGTCGGCGCCGTAGCGAGCGGCGACCTCGGAGACGTGGCCTACCGGACGACCGGCAGTGAGAGCGTCTGCACGTCGCCTCCGCGCACGGTGACCCCTGTCGGCAGCATGCCACCGCGGTAGTTGATCGACCCGCCCGCGACGACCAGCCGCAGTCGGTGTCCCTCGGCGAAGCGGTGCACGATGCCCGGCAACGTGACGTCGAACGGCCGGGTCACGTCGGGCACACGCACCGGCGCCTCGAGGCCGTTGATCAACGTCGTCGAGCCGTCCGGCGCGACGTCGGCGACCTTGAGGAAGAGCACCAGCTGGCCACCGGGCCCCATCCCCTGGGTCAGCGCCGCCGACGGCGCCCGCACCCGCAGCCGCGCGGTCGGGACACCGACGACGTCGACGTCCTCGGTCAGTGGCGGCGTGGTCCAGGACGCGAACGTTCCGGGCAGGTCGGTGATGGCGCTGCTCGGGATCTCGGCGAACTGACCGAGCACGTCCGCCTCGTCGAAGCTGGTCGGCAGTCCGGCCGCCGGCGTGAGGAACGACTGCTTGCCCCGCACCGTCGGCGTGTCGCCCGTGACGAGAGCGCCGTCGCCGGAGAGCCGCCAGGTCCGCTCGGTGCCGACGGGGAACCGGCCGGCGGTCCCGTACGCCGGCCGCGCGCTGCCGTCGTACGCCACCCAGTCGCGGAAGTAGGCGAACGGCGGGCCGGTGTCGACCGGCACGTCCCTGAGGTGGTGGTCGAGCCAGTCGATGACCCGGCCGGTGAGGTACTGCGCGTCCGGGTCGGGGTCGTCGAGGTCGAGCTCGCCGGGCACGGTGCCGCCGGAGTGGCCCCACGACTGCCAGATCATGGTGACGTCGGTGCCCTGCTCGCGCAGCGCGTCGTATGTCGCCACCGCCTCGTTGAGGTTGAAGAGGGTGTCGTGCTGCCCCTGGATGAGCAGCACCGGGACGTCGATGCGGTCGACGTACGACGCGACGGAGGCCTCCCGCAGCTTCGTCACGTGGTTGGCCTGGAAGTGGCCGGTGGTGCCGGCGGTGACCAGCGCGGGGCAGACGAACGCCGCGAAGTTGGGGCAGGGCAGCAGGTCGGGCGGCAGCTGCAGGTTCTGCAGGTCCCCGACCATGCCCAGCGCGGAGAAGCCGAGGCCCCACAGCAGCTTCGTCGCGCCCTGCGTGGTGGTGCTGACGCCGTCGTACTGGTCGGTGTTGTTGGGACCGAGGCTGTAGCTCAGGTCGTTCCAGGTGATGAGCGGGACGAGCGTGTCGACCCGGTCGTCGACCGATGCCGTGGCGAACTGCGAGCCGCCGCCGTAGGACCCGCCCAGCGTGCCCACGCGGGGGTCACCCGGGCCGTCGAGCGCGATCGCGTCCAGCACCGGCGCCGGCTCGGTGTGACCGGCGTCGAGGTAGGCGATGCCGTCGGCACCGCCGAGGTAGCTGACCAGCTGTCGGCCGGCCTTGCCGTCCCAGTCGGGATGGTCGAGCGTGATCCGGCAGCTGGAGCCGCCGAACCCGAGGCCGGAGTAGGACAGCACGGCGTATCCCCGCTCGGCGAAGGCGGCTCCGATGCCCGCCTGGTCGTCCTTGGACCCGCCGAAGCCGTTGGTCGTCAGGATCGCCGGGACCCGGCGGTCGCTGCTCGCGTCGGCCGGCAGGTAGAGGTCGCCGACGATGTTGCAGGTGCGGTCGTCGTCCGGGCCGACGGTGACCTGGAACCACAGGCTCTGCACGGTGTACGCCGGCGCCGCGGCCGCCGGTGAGGTGCCGGCGGCCGCCGCGAGCAGGCCGGCGAGCAGGGCGAGCACGGATGCTGCGAGAGCGGGTCGACGCATGCGCTCTCAACGACGTCGATGTGAC
The DNA here is from genome assembly GCA_964544855.1 of uncultured Nocardioides sp. GTDB lineage: Bacteria > Actinomycetota > Actinomycetes > Propionibacteriales > Nocardioidaceae > Nocardioides. The sequence goes on along the minus strand of CAZJDU010000129.1, from coordinate 2,973 downwards.
GTCGGTTACGCGACGGTAACGAGTCGGCCGGTCAGGCGAGCCGCTCGCCGCGCTCCGCCAGCGCCTCGGACAGCAGCCGCACGGCCTTCGGGCCGACGCCGTGGAGCGCCAGCAGCTCGGCCTCGGAGTGTTCGGCGACCCGGTCGAGCGTGTGGATGCCCGCACCGAGCAGGGCGCGCGTCGCCGGCCTGCCGATCGAGGCCGGCAGGTCGCTGTCGGCCGGCGGTCCCCCGGAGGTCATCGCTCGGTCCCCGAGACATCGGCGAGAGCGCGCCGTCCGGTGACGACGAGCAGCAGCTCCTGCACCGGCAGCGTGAGCTCCTCCCCGTCGCCGATCGCCACGTCGGCGTCGTCGGCGACCAGCCGGGTGCCGTGCAGGTCGACGCCGAAGTACGACAGGCTGCGCGGCCGCGAGTGCTCCAGGACGGAGGCGATCCGGCTCGTGGGTGGCCCGGGCAGGCCCAGCGGCTCGGTGATGTCGAGGCCGTGGATCACGTCGTGGCTCAGCGCCCCGGCCTGGCCGCCACCCGGCGGCCGCCACGGGTGTCGGATGTTGGCCTCGAGCAGTGCGACGAGGTCGGCATCGCTGGTGCGCGCCGTGGTCGCCCGCGCGTCGCGGTCGGCGTACCGGGGGAAGGAGAACCGGGCACGGGCCAGGCCGGTGAAGAAGCCGACGGTGCTGATGCGGTACTGCAGGGTGATGTGCGCGACGACCTCGCGCACCCGCCAGCCCTCGCAGAGTGAGTCGGCGGCCCACTGGTCGGGCGTGAGGTCGGCGAGCAGGGTCGCCAGCCGCTCGCGCTCGGCGTACGTCTCGGCGGTCAGGTCGTCGGTGGTCATCGGTGGTCCTTCGTCGATCGGGTGCGGTTCACTCCCTTCTACGACGCGGGCGTCCCGAACTCATCGGTCGGCCGGAACCGGTGGCGAGTCGGGCAGCCCGAAGTGCGCGAACCGATCCCCCGCGCCGAGGAACGTGGTCGCCCGGGCCACCCGATCGTGGCGGATCTCCAGGAGCACGAGCGCGAAGGGGCGCAGTGCTCCGGTGTCGTCCGGACGGTACTGGCCGAACGCCGGCGTGCCGTTGGCGGCGGTCGGCACCAGCCGGTCCTCCGCGCAGGCATCGCTGAGGGTCATCAGCTCGGCGATGCGGGCACCACCGCGCAGCCACCATCGGAAGGGCGGCATCGACGTGACGGCGTCCTCGCGCAACAGTGCGGTCATCGCACCCATGTCGTGGGTCTCGAACGCCCGGACGTACCGCTCGAGCAGCTGCCGCTGCGCAGGGTCGTCCGGGTCGTGGACGTCGGCCGGCTCGGGTCGCTCGGCCGCGAGGCTCCCCCGGGCACGCTGGAGTGCGGAGTTCACCCCCGCCACCGTCATGTCGAGGATCTCCGCGCTCTCCGCCGCGGAGAAGGCGAGCACGTCGCGCAGCACGAGCACGGCCCGCTGTCGCGGCGGCAGCCGCTGCAACAGCGCGACGAAGGCGATCCGAACCGTCTCCCGCTCGACGACGCGCTCGGCCGGGTCGGTCGCCACCAGCAGCTGTGCGTCGGGCATCGGCTCGACCCAGTGGTCCGGCGGCAGCGGAGCGCCGATGTCGGGCCCCTCGGCCGCCGGCCCGAGGTCCATCGCCACGGCGCGGCGCCGGGCACCGCGCAGCATGTCGAGGCAGACGTTGGTCGCGATCCGGTGGACCCAGGTGGTGAGGCGGGCCCGGTCCGGGTCGTAGTGGTCGGCGCGCTCGGAGGCCCGGATGATCGCTTCCTGCACGGCGTCGTCGGTGTCCGCCGCCGAGCCGAGCAGGCGGTAGCAGTAGGCCGTCAACGGGACGCGGAGCGCCTCGAGCTCGTCGAGGAACGTCGTCGTCGCCGTCATGGCGGCGGCCGCCCGCTCGACCCGTCCTGGCTCATGGCACCACCCTCTCACTGATCGCCGACGGTCCCCCAGCAACGCGAGGCCCGGAGGGCTACGCTCGCCTCGACAGCCGCGCGGCGACGACAGGGGCGAGGATGAAGGCCGTCGTACAGGACCGGTACGGGGCGCCCGACGTCCTGCGTCTCGACGACATCCCGGTCCCGTCGCCCGCCGACGACCAGGTGCTGATCAAGGTCGCCGCGACGTCGCTCAACCTCAGCGACTGGGAGACGCTCACCGGGTCACCGGCCTACGCCCGGCTCGCCGGGCTGCGCGCGCCGCGCCGTCACGTGCTCGGCTCCGACATCGCCGGCGTCGTCGAGGCCGTGGGGTCCGGAGTCACGGACTTCCACCCGGGCGACGCGGTGTACGGCGACAACCTGATGCTCAAGGGCGGCTTCGCCGAGTACGCCGTCGCGCCCGCGACCGCGCTGGCCCACAAGCCCGACGAGCTGTCGTTCGTGGAGGCGTCGACGATCCCGCAGGCGGGTGCGATCGCGCTGCAGGGCACGCGGTGGGCGGCACCGGGCAGCCGAGTGCTCATCAACGGCGCCGGCGGCGGGTCCGGGATGTTCGCCATCCAGCTCGCCCGGGAGCTCGGCGCGCACGTGACGGGGGTGGACAACGAGCTCAAGCTCGACCACATGCGCTCCCTCGGCGCCGACGAGGTGATCGACTACCGGCGCGAGGACTTCACCCGCGGCCACGCGCCGTACGACCTGATCCTCGACCTGGTCGCCCACCGATCGGTCTTCGCCTACCGGCGTGCCCTCGCGCCGGGTGGTCGCTACCGCTGCGTCGGTGGCTCGGTGCGGGCTCTGCTGCGGATCCTGACCGTCGGCGCGCTCGCCGGACTGGTGACCGGGCGACGCCTCGGGATGCTCGCGGTGCAGGAGGGCCCGGAGCACTTCGAGCCGCTCGCCGCTCGCTGTGCCGCCGGCGAGGTGCGCATCCACATCGACCGCACCTACGGGCTCGACGAGGTCCCCGAGGCGCTCGCCCGGGTCGGTGACGGGCGAGCGCTCGGCAAGGTGGTCGTGACCCCGTCGTGAGGCGGGG
>CAZJDU010000128.1:0-10046 GCA_964544855.1 uncultured Nocardioides sp. | reverse complement strand
ATCCCCGACGAGCACGTGCCCGACTTCGACCGGCGGTTCACGCTCGCCGCGGGGCTGCTGGAGCTGGCGGACCGGGAGTTCTCGACGATCCGCGACCGGCTGCGCGAGCCGCTGGCAGCCGCCGACGCGGGGCCGCCGGACGACGACCCGCGGATCAGCCCGCGGGAGCTGGCGGCGTTCCTGGCCGGGCAGTACGCCACGGCCGGCTGGTCGCGCACCGAGCACTACGCCTGGATCGCCGGCCTGGTGCTCGAGGTCGGCATCACCTCGCTGGCCGAGCTCGCCGAGACGCTGCGCTCGGTGGAGGAGTCGCTGCTCGGCGAGCGGATGGCCTACCGCTATCCGCCCGGCGCCGTACGCCGCCTCGACGACGCACTGCTCTGGGCGTACGGCGACCGGTACGTCGACCTGCGTGGCAATGCCCACCGGGTGCCGGCGCTGCGGGCGCGGCTCGCCCGGATGCGCGGCGACGGTGGTTGAGGTGCGAGCTCGCCGGCCTCGCCACCGGTCTCAGGCGGCGACGCCCGCGGCCGCTCCCGGCATGGCGGTCGGGGCGCAGCTGCAGGTGTCGCTGCAGGCCAGGTAGACGTGCGCAGCGTGGCCGCACCGCGGGCACGGGAGGTCGTGCGACAGATGGAGCTGGTCGGTCTGAGGGCTGTCCCACATGGCGTTGTCTCCTTGTCCGCGTCGTGTCGCGCTCTCACCCACTCCACGAACCGGACTGGTCCCTTTCGACATCGCGGTCGCCCGTGCGACGGGTCGATGTCAACAGGACCATCGTCCGGTTGAGGGCGTCGCGGGCGCAGCACTCGCGCGGCCGGCGCTGCACCCGCTCGAAAGGACCAGGCCGGCTGTCGTTCGGCTGCGCCGGCGGCGAACCGCCACGATCCGTCGGACGGTCCCTCTACGGTGCGGAGTCGTTCCGGCACTGACCTGAGGGGGACTCCGATGAACCGTCGATGGACCGCGCTGCTCGTGACGATCGGGCTGCTGGTGGCCGCACTGTCCGTGACGGCCGCGTCGGGTGGTACGGCGACAGCCTCGCCGTCGGTGAGGTCGGCTGCGGCGGCCGGCAGCTTCGACGTCTGGCTGCGTGCCGGCAACAAGGTGCACATCCGGTCGGGCGCCTGCCGCGACCTGCGCTTCACGGTGCACCACGACGGCGGGTTGCTGGGTGACTTCACCGCCGAGGTCGAGGTCTGGCGCGGCGCGAAGTATCTCGGCCAGACCTTCGACTACCAGTACGACGCGAGCGGTCCGCTGCGCGCGTCGTACTTCTGGTGTCCGTATGAGGGGCTGGGGAGGCTCCGGCTCGGGCCGACCGACGTCGACTGGTACAGCGTCGACTGGATGCAGAGCGGCTCGTTCCGTGACGGGTCGCGGGCCTCGATGCGGGTCAAGCAGCACCAGAAGTGCCGGGTCAAGAGCGCGCGCAAGGCGCGTGGGCGGGTGAAGGTGACGGGCAAGCTCCGCTTCTTCTCGGTCAACCGGTCGAGCTGGCGGAACACCCCGAAGGGCAGCAAGGTCAAGCTGCACCGCAAGACCCGCCGTGGCTGGAAGTGGCTCGACACCGCGCGGGTCGGCAAGCGGGGCAAGGTCCAGCTGAACGGCCGGGCCGTTCGCAGGAAGGCCACCTACCGGATCAAGCAGCCCGGCCACCGGCGTACGTGGTCGTGCAGCGCCCGGTTCCGCCGCTGACCAGGCTCACTCGGACGGAGGATCCCCAGCACCACGTGCGCGGGATCCTCCGCTGGAGGTCGTTCGACGCGGCCCGACCGCGCGGAGCACGTCGGCCCGCGTCAGTGCTGTGATCTCGATGCGAGCGATCCGGTCTCCTCGGAAGTCGAAGGTGATCACCGCACGCGGGTGGCCGCCCGGGGCGATGACCGCGGCGGTGGCGCCGTTGACCAGCATCGGGATGCTCGCGCGGGCTCGGTCGGCGAAGAGCCGGGTCTCCTCCGCCACGGCGTGGTTGCCGACGACCTCGACGGCGGCGCCCTCGGGGAGCACCGCCGGGTCGGCGGCGCGGACCACGTCGGGTGCCATCAGCGTGACGAGCGCGTCGATGTCCCCGCCGCGAGCGGCGGAGAGGAACGCCTCGACGACGTGCCCGTGGTTCGCCGCCCGTGGTGCCTCGTCCGCGGATGCCGGACCTGCTCCGTCGAGGCGCTGCCGGGCCCGGCTGGCCAGCTTCTTCGCGTTCGCCGGTGCGGTGTCGAGCACGAGAGCGACCTCGGCGAACGGCACGCGGAAGAGGTCGTGCAGGACGTAGGCCACCCGCTGGGCAGGGGTCAGTCGGTGCAGCAGCACCATGAGTGCGCGCGAGACGTCCTCGCCACGCAGGAACTCCTCATCAGCGGCGAGCTGCTCGGCGCGGAGCACGCCGTCGAAGAGCGGCACCTCGCCTCGACGCTCACGTGATCGCAGCTGGTCGAGGCACAGGCGAGCGGTCACCGTCGTGAACCACGCGGCGGGCGTCTCGAGCTGCGTCGGGTCTGCCGCCTGGGCGCGGACCCAGGTGGTCTGGACGGCGTCCTCGGCGTCCTCGAGGGATCCGAGGATCCGGTGGGCGAGGGAGAGCAGTCGAGGGCGCACGGCCTCGAAGTCGTCGATCAGTTCCACGGAGGTGGTCACCTTTCGGGCATGCCGGGCGTCAGGACGGGCGGCCAACCACGACAACGACAGTCACGACCTATCGGAGGCTCATCATGAGCGTACAGATCGTCCGGTTCCGCGCCGACTCCCAGCGGGTCGGGGAGGTGGAGGAAGCGATCGGCAAGCTGTTCGCCGCCGTCGAGGAGGCGGCACCGGCGGGCGTCGACTACACCGCCGCCCGCGTCGGCGACAGCTCGGAGTTCCTGCTCACCCTCACCCTCCCGGACGGCGCCGCCAACCCGCTGCTTGAGATCCCGGAGGCGGGAGCGTTCCGGGAACGGGTCGGTGAGTGGGCCGGTGCGCCGGTCCCCCCGGTGGCTCTTCAGGTCCTCGGGCGGTACTCGGCGTAGGGACCACTCGCCGAGCTCGCCGTCCGCGTGCGCACCTGTCGCGAGGGCTCTCCCCGCGGTGCTCTGGTTGAACGGTCAGATCCGACCGTTCAACCAGAGCAGCCAGAACTGGCGGCACATCGAGGTGGACCCGAAGCCCGCCAGAGGAAGGCCGAGCGCCCGACATTCAGCGTGAGCTCAGGCGGCGTGCCCGACGGCGCCGGGCATGGCGGTCGGCGCGCAGGCGCAGGTGCCGCCGCACGGCAGGAAGATGTGCGCCGCGTGCCCGCAGCCGGGGCACGGCAGGTCGTGCGAGAGGTGCTGCTCGTTGGTCTGCGGCTGGTCCCACATGGCGATCTCCTGGTGATCGTGCTCTTGCCCAAGCCACGAACCAGCTCGGCCGGTTCGACATCGTTGGATGTCGCCGCCCTGCGAGCACCGACCGCAGAAGTGCAGAATCCTGCACGTCTCGGAATGTGCAGCACTTCGCGCTACGAGATGGGGCCGGAGCTCGCCCCGCACGCAAGCAGCCAGCCCGCGCTACGGGACCGCACGCTCACCGCGGTGGAGTCAACACGCCGCCCGCAGTGCGGCAGCACTCGACTCCCCGTTGGCCGGGACATGGGTCGCGCCTGCCTGCCCGGCGGCCCGGCTCCGAGCTCACTCGATCCGGGCGATCGGCGCTCCCTGCGCGACGACCGCCTCCTCCTCGACGAGCAGGTGGACGACGCCGGCGGCCGGCGCCGGCACCTCGGCGGCGACCTTGTCGACCTGCACCTCGGCGAGCAGCTGGTCGGCGGCGACCGTGGCGCCCTCGCTCACGAACCACGTGGCGAGGACGCCCTCGGCGTCGGGCGACTCCTTCGACAGCGCCGGGAAGACCACCGTCGAGCTCATCGAGTGGTCACCGTGTGGATCGCCTTCTCGATCCGGTCCTGCCGCGGGAGGACGGCGTACTCCAGGTCGTGCGCATAGGGGATCGGCACGTCCGGTACGGCGACCCGCTGCGGCGGCATGACGAGCAGCCCGGGGTCGACGTCGGCGATCGAGGCAACGATCTCCCCGGAGACGCCGTAGGACAGGTAGTCCTCGTCGACGACGACCAGGCGTCCGGTCTTGCCGACGGAGCCGAGGATGGTCTCGCGGTCGAGCGGCACCAGGCTGCGCAGGTCGATCACCTCGACGTCGATGCCCTGCGGGGCCAGCTGCTCCGCGACGTCGAGCGCGTGGTGGACCGACAGTGACAGCGTGACGACGGTGACGTCGCTGCCCTCGCGGGCGACGCGTGCCTCGCCGATCGGCACGACGTGCTCGCCGTCGGGCACGTCGTCGGTCGCCCGGGGGTTCTTCGCCATCCACGGCAGGCCCATCACGCCCTTGTGGAAGACGTAGACGACCGGGTTGTCGTCGCGGATCGCCGCGGTCATCAGGCCCTTGGCGTCCGCCGGCGAGCTCGGTACGACGACCTTCATGCCGGGCAGGTGCGCGAAGGTGCCCCACAGGCACTGGGAGTGCTGGGCGCCGTCGGAGTAGCCACCGCCGGCGGCCATCGTGAGCACCATCGGCACCGTGACGTTGCCGCCGGACTCGAAGTGGATCTTCGCCATGTGGTTGTAGATCTGGTCCAGGCAGACGCCCATGAAGTCGCTGAACATCAGCTCGACGATGGGGCGCATCCCCTCGACGGCCGCGCCGATGCCGAGGCCGATGAAGGCCGACTCCGAGATCGGGGTGTCGATGATCCGCTGCGGCCCGAACCTCTCCAGCAGGCCCGTGGTCGAGCTGAAGATACCGCCGTACGGCCCGACGTCCTCGCCCATGTAGAACACCGACGGGTCGCGCTCCATCTCCTGGGCGATCGCCTCGACCATGGCCTTGGAGGTGGTCAGCCGCCGGGTCTCCTCCGGTGCTTCGGTGATGCTCATCGTCGGCTCCTCTCAGGCGAACACGAGGTCGGTCGCGGTGCTCGGGTCGGGGATCGGACTGTCCTTGGCGAAGGCCACGGCGTCCTCGACGCGTGCCGACGCGTCCTCGCGGATCGCGGCGATCCGGGCGTCGTCGAGCACGCCGTCCTGGTCACGCAGCTGCTGCTCGTAGCGCGGGATCGGGTCGCGGTTGGGCACGTCGTCGAGCTCGGGGCGGTAGCCCTGGGCGTCGCCCTCGAAGTGGCCCCACAGCCGCACGGTGTGGACCTCGATCAGCGACGGCCCCTCGCCGGCGCGGGCGCGGGCCACGGCCTCGCCGGCTGCGGCGTGCACCGCCTCGACGTCGTTGTCGTCGACCCGGGTGCCGGGGATGCCGTGCGCGACGGCGCGCTCGGCGTTGGACGGCACCGACGTGGAGGCCTCACGGGCGACCGAGATCGCCCAGTCGTTGTCCTCGACCACGAAGACGACGGGCAGCTTCCAGAGCGCGGCGAGGTTGAGCGACTCGTGGAACGCGCCCTGGTTGGCGGCGCCCTCGCCGGTGACCGCGACCGCGACCCGGTCGGTGCCGCGGCGCTGGAAGGCGAAGGCCTGGCCGAGCGCGGGCGGGAAGCCCTCGGCGATGATGCCGGAGCAGGAGAAGTGCGTGGCCGGGTCGAAGAGGTGCATGTGGCCGCCGCGGCCGCGCCCCAGCCCGGTCTCGCGGCCGAAGATCTCCGCCGTCATCGCGCGCAGGTCCATGCCGTGCGCGATCGCGAGGTGGTGCGGGCGGTGGGTGGCGGTCACCGCGTCGTCGGTGGTCAGGTGGGCGCAGATGCCCGCCGCCACCGGCTCCTGGCCGGCGGAGAGGTGCATCTCGCCGGGCACCAGACCCTTGCCGATGTCGAAGCCGGGCCCTTTGTCGGCGTGATACTCCCGCAGGATCGCCTCTTCGTAGGTGCGGCAGAGCACCATGGTCTCGAAGAGCCCGATCCGTACGGCGGGCTCCGGGCGCTGGTCGCCTCCCGAGGACGCTGAAGCGGTGGTGGATGTGGGTGTCTCGGTCGTCATGCCGGCCTCCGGTGAGCGCGTCGCTTTCTCGGGACGCTAGGCCGTGGTCGCCGCGTGGGACAGGGACCGAAGTCCCGAGTGGGTGGAATCCTGCGGTGGCGTCGCACCGTGCTGCAGCCCTCGAAGGGTGTGCCGTGCTTGCTTGCGCGCAAGCAAGCACAGAGCCCGCGGCGCCACGGATGGGGACCCGCGTCGAACGGGGAGCGTGACGCAGCCTCGGTGGGTCACATCGGCGCGAACACCCCGGCGCGCGCAGCCGCCTCGGCCCCGGCAGCCGCCTGGTGCGCCAGCGCCTCGGTGAGCTGCTGTCCGCTGGCGAGCAGCGCGTAGTACAACGGCGCGGAGACGGTACGGATCACGGCCTCGGCGTCGGTCCCCTCCGGCAGCTCACCGCGCTCGACAGCGGCCTGCACGCACGGCGCCCACTCGGCGATGCGCGTGGCGTAGAAGGTGTGCAGCGCGTCGGCGGCCTCGGGGTCGCAGGTGCCGGCGGCGATGAGCGCCGTGAAGAGCCGGCCCTGGCGGGGGTCGGCGAGCGTGGACTGCACCAGGAGCGCGTTGGCGCGCAGGTCCTCGGTCAGGGAGCCGTGATCGGTGCGGGGGAGCGACTCCTCGGCCATCGCGAGCAGGAGGTCGCTGACCAGCGCGGCGGGGGTGCCCCAGCGGCGGTAGACCGTCGTACGCCCCACCTCCGCTGTCGACGCCACCACACCGAGGTCGAGGCCGTCGTAGCCACGCTCGGCCAGCAGGTCGCCGGTCGCCTGCAGCACCGCCTCCCGCAGGCGCGCCGACCTGCCGCCCGGTCGTTGCTGCACCGCGTCCGCCATAACGGGATCATTGTGCCATTTGCAACGGGCCAGTGCTAGGGTGACCTAAACGGAACAACGATCCCATTAGGAGCAGGACATGGACTACCGCCGCATGGGCTCGTCGGGACTGGTCGTCCCCGAGCTGTCGTTCGGAGCCGGCACGTTCGGCGGCAACGGGCCGCTGTTCAGCCACTGGGGCACCACCGACGTCGAGGAGGCCCGGCGCCTGGTCGACATCTGCCTCGAGCACGGGGTGACGATGTTCGACAGCGCCGACGTCTACTCCGACGGCGCCTCGGAGGAGGTGCTCGGCGCCGCGCTCGACGGGCGCCGCGACGACGTACTGATCTCGACCAAGACCGGCCTGCCGATGGGGGAGGGCTACCGCGACGCCGGCACCTCCCGCGACCGGCTCGTCACCGCGGTCGACGACGCGCTGCGCCGGCTGCGCACCGACCGCATCGACCTCTTCCAGCTGCACGCCTTCGACGCTCGCACGCCCGTCGCCGAGGTGCTCGCGACGCTCGACCGCCTGGTGCAGGCCGGCAAGATCCGGTACGTCGGTGCCTCGAACTTCTCCGGCTGGCAGCTGATGAAGTCGCTCGCCACCTCCGAGCGGCACGGCTGGGAGCGGTACGTCGCCCACCAGGTCTACTACTCGCTCGTCGGCCGCGACTACGAGTGGGAGCTGATGCCGCTCGGCCTCGACCAGGGCGTCGGTGCGATCGTGTGGAGCCCGCTGGGCTGGGGCCGGCTCACGGGCAGGATCCGCCGCGGCCAGCCGCTCCCCGAGGGCAGCCGGCTCCACGCCACGGCCGATGCCGGGCCCCCGGTCCCCGACGAGCACCTCTACGACGTCGCCGACGCGCTCGAGAAGGTGGCCGCCGAGACCGGCCGCACCGTGCCCCAGGTCGCGATCAACTGGCTGCTCCGCCGCCCGACGGTCTCCTCGGTCATCATCGGCGCCCGCAACGAGCGGCAGCTGCGCGACAACCTCGGCGCCGTCGGTTGGCAGCTGACCGACGACCAGGTCGCCACGCTCGACGCCGCGAGCGCCGTGCCGGCGCCGTACCCGCACTTCCCCTACGAGCGGCAGGAGGCGTTCGCCCGGCTCAACCCGCCGGTCATACGGTGACGATCTCGGACTCCCGCGGCATCGCGGGCGCTCCGGGGGCCCGGAAGGCGATGGGCAGGCCGCGGGCCCGCTCCCAGTCGGTGCTGTCGGTCGCCTGCACGTGCACGTGCGGCTGGGTGCTGTTGCCGGAGTTGCCGCACGCGCCGAGCACGTCGCCCTCCCGGACCCGGTCCCCGACGGCGACGCCGACGGAGCTGCGGCGCAGGTGCGCGACCAGCACGTAGCCGCCGCCGGGATGAGCGACCACCACGTGGTTGCCGGCGATCGCCGGTGCGCCACCGCGGGCGCGCCGCGCCTGGCCGAGCGCATAGGACACCAGCGTGAGCTGGGACCGTCGGGCCTCGTGGTCCGGCTCGCCGTCGTGCGCGATCACGACCCGCCCGGAGCACGGCGCCAGGATCGGGGCGCCGAAGCCGACGAAGGCCTCGGGCGGCTCGGTCGCGAGGGCGGCGCGCCAGCTCCACGGCGCCGACCGGCCGCGCTGGTCGACCGCGATGAAGTCGATGGCGTACGTCGTCCCCATCAGGTGCGAGCCGTGGCTGGGGACGCGTCGCGCCGGGCTGTTGCGCGCCAGCCACCGGCCCGAGAACGGATAGGCGAGCCGCACCGGCTCGCGGTCCGCGAGGGCGCCTGAGTCCATGCCCGCCAGTCTGGCAGCGGTACGACGGAGCGCCCCGCCCACCGGGGCCAAGGTCCCGACCGATACCCGTCGTCGGACTCTGCTGGTCGTCCGCACCGGCGGCCAGGCTGCCACCATGAAGGCACTCGTGGTCTACGGCTCGAAGCGGGGCGGCACCGCAGGGCTCGCGGAGATGGTCGGCCGCGCCCTCAGCGACGAGGGGCTCGACGTGACGGTCCGGTCCGCCGCAGAGCGGATCCCGGGCGTCGCCTCGTACGACGCGGTGGTGATCGGCGGTGCCCTCTACGCCAACCGCTGGCACCGGCACGCCCGACGGTTCGTACGGCGGCACGCGGCGGACCTGCGGGGCACGAAGGTGTGGCTCTTCAGCAGCGGCCCGATCGGCGACGACGCGCCTCCGGCCAGCGAGATGGAGCCGGTCGCGCACGTCCGCCGGGCGATGGATCGGGTCGGCGCGGTCGGCCACCAGACCTTCGGGGGGCGGCTGTCTCCGGACGCGCGAGGCTTCCCAGCGAGCGCGATGGCCAAGAAGATGGCAGGCGACTGGCGTGACGAGGCCGCGGTGAGGCGTTGGGCCAAGGGCATCGCCGCTGATCTGACCTGATCGCTGACCCCCCACGAGAGGAGATCCACCCATGTCCGTACCGAGCACGCCCCCGCCCCCACCTCCCGGTCCGACCGCCTATCCCGCCCGTCTCGAGATCGACTACGCCGACGAGCACCACCGGGTGACCACACTGTTCCGGATCTTCCTGGTCATCCCGATCGCCATCGTGTACGGCGTCCTCACCGCCGGCAGCACCAGCACGGTCTACGACGAGGGTGCCGAGACGGTGACCACGTCGAGCGGCGGGATCGTGGCCGGACTGTTCGCCGCCACGCTGCTGATGATCCTCTTCCGGCAGCGCTACCCGCGCTGGTGGTTCGACTTCGCCCGCGAGCTCACCCGCTTCGGCGCCCGGATCGGGGCGTACGTCGTGCTGCTCACCGACGACTACCCCTCGACGGTGGAGGAGCAGCGGGTCCATCTGGAGATCGACTACCCCGACGTCGAGCGCGACCTCAACCGCTGGCTGCCGCTGGTCAAGTGGTTCCTCGCGATCCCGCACTACATCGTGCTGTTCTTCCTGACCATCGCGGCCGTCGTCGTGGTCGTGATCGCGTGGTTCGCGATCCTGTTCACCGGCCGCTATCCGCGCGAGCTCTTCGACTTCGTGGTCGGCGTCGGGCGCTGGGGGCTGCGGGTCAACGCCTACGCGTTCCTGCTCGTCACCGACCGCTATCCGCCGTTCTCGCTCCGCTGAGCCGACGCCCTCCCGGTGAGCTCAGAGCGACAGGAGCCCGTCGACGACCTCGACGAGGTCGTCGCCCCGCACGTCGGCGGGCAGGAAGACGTCTCCCGGCTCGCCTTCGAGCCGGGAGCACCAGCCGGCGAGCGCCCCGACGCGCTTGGCGCCGTGGCAGTCCCAGGCGTGGACGGCGACCAGCGCCATCCGGTCCAGC
>CAZJDU010000127.1:0-10047 GCA_964544855.1 uncultured Nocardioides sp. | reverse complement strand
CACCGGGCTCGCCCTGGCCGCCGCCAGCCCGTGGCTGGGCCTGGTCTTCACCTCCGACGACGCCGTACGACGCGCGCTGGTCCCGGTGCTGCTCGTCGCCGCCCTGGCGCAGCCGATGGCCGGGGTCGTCTTCGTGCTCGACGGGGTGCTGATCGGTGCCGGCGACGGGCGCTACCTGGCCTGGGCCGGGCTCGTCGTGCTCGCCGGATACGCTCCCCTGGTGCTGCTCGCGGGCTGGATGGGTGCCGGACTGCCCTGGATCTGGGTGGTCTTCGCCGTGGTCTTCATGGGCGGCCGCTGGCTCACGCTGACCCGGCGTGCCGCGGGGGACCACTGGCTGGTGACGGGGGCCGCGGCATGAGCGCGAGGGTGGTGGTCGCCGGAAGGGCGCCGAGGAACGAGGTGCGCCCGAGCGAGGCACCGCAGGGCGAATGCGGAGAGGGCAGAGCATGAAGCCGCTGCAGCCGATCGGCCTGGGCGTGGTCTGGCTGGTGCTCGCGACGCCGCAGGAGTCGGTCGACTGGTTCGCCGACCCGGTGGGCTGGCTGCTGGTGCTGCTCGGGATGCGAGGGCTGCGGTCGGTGCCCGGTCTCGACCGCTACCGGCCGACCCTGTGGATCGTCGCGCTCGTCGCGCTCGCCGTCTCGGTGGCGGTCTGGCTGCCGGCGGGTGCGGACTGGCTGAGCGACGCCGAGCCGGCGGTCGGCTGGGCGGCGGACCTGCCGCGCTTCGGCTTCTTCGCAGTGCTCTGCCACGCGCTGATCCCGGCGGCGCGGGAGAGCGACGACCCGCGCCGGATCACCGCCGCGGGGTGGCTGCGCACCGCCGAGATCGGCCTCGTGGCGGTGATGCTCGCGCCGGTGCTGGTCTTCGGCGCGGGCTGGGACGCGCTCGAGGGCTGGACCGGGCTCGCGGCCCAGGTGCTGATGCTGCTGCTGATGGTGCTCTGCTTCGTCTACGCGAGCCGACCCTGGGCGGGTGCGCCCGAGCCGGAGCCCGCGGAGGGGTGAGCCGCGGCGGCCGCGTCGCCCTCCGTGCGCCGCAGCCCGGCCACCAGCTCCTCGGCCGCCACGCCGATGCGGTGTCCCAGCTGCTCGCCGCCGCTGACGTCGCGCTGGTGGCTCCCGCCCAGACAGAGGCGGACGTCGGGCGCATGGCGAGCCATCACCGCCACCACCTCGCGGACGGCCGGCACGTCCTCCACCGTGGGGACGCCGACCACCGCCGCGACGGCGTGATGCGCACGGACGGCCTCGGGCCAGGTGGCCGGCGGCAGGTCGGCACCCGCGTAGACCACATCGGCGCCGGCCCGCCGCAGCGCCGTCGCGAAGGCGAGCACGCCGAGCTCGTGGCGGGAGTCGCGCGCCAGCCCGACCACCACCCCGGGGCCCGCCGGCCGGCCGGCCGCGTCGTACGCCGCAGCCAACCGCCGCTGCACGCTGGCCGAGACGAAGTGCTCACCGGCCACCGTGACCCGCCCTGAGTGCCACCAGCCGCCGAGCTCGAGCAGCGACGGCATCAGCCACCGGTCCACCACCGTCTCGAAGGAGCCGAGCGCGAACCCCTCGTCGAGCGCCCGCTGCAGCGCGGCTCCGTCGAAGTCACGGCCCGCCCGCGCCAGCGCCGTCACGTCGCCGACGGTCGCGGCGTCCTCGTCGTCGACCCCGCCCGGCCGGGGCGGGTCGCGCTCGAGGTCGCCCTCGGCGAGCACCTGCTCGGCGGCCTGCCGCGGCGACCAGCCGGCGACGACCAGGGCCTGCATCGCGGCGAGTCGCCGCAGGGCGACGTCGTCGTAGAGCCGGTAGCCCCCGTCGGAGCGCGTCGGGCTGACTACGCCGTAACGCCGCTCCCACGCGCGCAGCGTGTCAGGGGCGACGCCGGTCAGCTCGGCGGCTCGCTTGACGGTGTACACGGCCCTGATGCTACCAAACTTTGGACAAACATTCGACAGGGTGTGGACATCCCGCCGACCTCTGTGCTTTGATCCGGGCAAAGCATGAACAAACCTTGGACACGGAGGGAATCCCCATGAAGACCACCACCCGACTCGCCATCGGCGCAGCGACCCTCGCCGCCGCCGTCGCCGGCTCGCTCGCCACCACGGGCACCGCTGCCGCCGCGGCGCCCGACCGTCCCGACGTCGCGTGCATGCAGGCCGGCATCGGCACCTTGCAGTCCGCCGGACTGCTCGACGACGTCGCCCGCGACGGGCTGCCGATCAGCACCGCCGTCGCCCTCGGCGTGACGGTCCGCGACGGCGCCGACATCTCCGGCGTGCCCGACCCGCTGCCGCTGTCGGTCATCCTGGCCGACCACCGGGCCGGTGACGACAGCCTCTTCGTCTACCCGTGGTGTGCGTGAGGACTCGCTGAGCCGGGTGCGGCCACGCTGAGTCCGCCGCCACGCAGAGACGACGAACGGCCGGTCCTGGGGGGACCGGCCGTTCGTCCTGCTGGCGGGTGCGGAGGCGATGGACGCCCGCCGCGACCCGTCAGGCGGGGATGACGTTGAGCGCCACGTCGGCGGAGACGCCGTCGTGCAGCTTGACCGACACCTCGTGCGCGCCGAGCGACTTGATCGGCTGGCCGATCACGATCGTGCGCTTGTCGATCGACTCGCCGATGGCCTCACCGACGGCGTCGGCGATGTCGGTGACGGTGACCGAGCCGAAGAGCCGACCGCTCTCACCGGCCTGCACCTTGATGTCGACCGTCTCGGACTCGAGCTTGGTCTTGATCTCGGCGGCGTGCGACTCGTCGCGCACGGCACGGGCCTTGCGGGCCTTGGTGATCTGGTCGACCTGCTTCTGTCCGCCCTTGGTCCACGCGACGGCGTAGTCACGGGGGAGCAGGTAGTTGCGGGCGTAGCCCGGCTTGACCTCGACCACGTCGCCGGCAGCGCCGAGCCCGGTGACCTCCTGGGTCAGGATGACCTTCATGTCCAGCTCTCTCCTTCCGGGTCTGCTCAGCGGCCGCTGGCGGTGTAGGGCAGCAGCGCGACCTCGCGGGCGTTCTTGACGGCGATCGCCACGTCCCGCTGGTGCTGGACGCAGTTGCCGGTCACCCGCCGCGCGCGGATCTTGCCGCGGTCGGAGATGAACTTGCGGAGCAGCGCGGTGTCCTTGTAGTCGACACCGTTCGCCTTCTCCTTGCAGAACTGGCAAACCTTCTTCTTCGGCTTGCGAACGACTGGCTTGGCCATTGTGGTGCTCCTCCTCAGAGCCCGGCTCGCTCAGTCCAGCGGGCCGGAATGGTTGGTTGATGTTGCTCGTGAAACGGATGGATCTCGATACGCGCGTCACGGCCTCGCGAGCTCGGCCGTGGCACTACTCGATCTGCCCGCCTGATCCGCGTCCGTCCTCGTTCCTCGGACGGACGCGGGGCGGTCAGAACGGCGGGTCGTCGTTGCCGCCGGTGACGCCGGGCGCCGCCCACGGGTCGTTGGCCGGAGCACCGCCGCCGGCGGGAGCACCGCCCTGCGGAGCCGGGCTGGCCCACGGGTCGTTGGCCGGGGCGCCGCCCTGGCCACCACCCTGTGCGCCGTACCCGCCACCGCCGCCGGACCGACCGGCCTTGGTGACCTTGGCCGTCGCATACCGCAGCGCCGGGCCGACCTCCTCGACGTCCAGCTCGTAGACGGTGCGCTTCTCACCCTCGCGGGTCTCGTAGCTGCGCTGCTTGAGCCGGCCCTGGACGATCACGCGCGAGCCCTTGACCAGCGACTCGGCCACGTTCTCGGCGTACTGCCGCCACACCGCGCAGGACAGGAACAGCGCTTCGCCGTCCTTCCACTCGCCGGACTGA
This sequence comes from uncultured Nocardioides sp., assembly GCA_964544855.1. Lineage (GTDB taxonomy): Bacteria > Actinomycetota > Actinomycetes > Propionibacteriales > Nocardioidaceae > Nocardioides. The sequence continues at coordinate 6,244 of CAZJDU010000127.1, read as the reverse complement.
CGGTCGAAGGTGCGCGGCGTCGACGCGATCCGGAAGTTGGCCACGGCCGCCCCCGAGGGGGTGAAGCGCAGCTCCGGGTCGTCGACGAGGTTGCCGACCACGGTGATGACGGTGTCGCCTGCCATGTGGAGTCTCCTAGATCGAGGTTCGGGTGACGCCCATCGTGTCGTGCCCCGCCGACATGCGACAGGACCACTCCACAGGGTGTCGCTCAGTCCTCGGTCGCCGCCGCGGCGGTGACGGTCGGCTTGATGACCTTGGTGCGCAGCACGGTGTCGTTGAGACCGAGCTGGCGGTCGAGCTCCTTGACGCTCTCCGGCGTGGCGGTGAGCTCGAGGACGGCGTAGATGCCCTCGGTCTCCTTGTTGATCTCGTAGGCGAGCCGGCGCCGACCCCACACGTCGATGTTGTCGACGGTGCCACCGTCGTTGGTGATGACGGTGAGGGTCTTCTCGAGTGACGGGCGGACGGTGCGCTCGTCGAGGCTCGCGTCGAGGATGACCATGACTTCGTAAGGACGCAAAGCGGTCTCCACCTCCTCTGGACTCAGCGGCCGCGGTCTCTCCGCGGCAGGAGGGCTTTGCAGCATCGCGACTCCCCCGGTGGGAGCGCGACAGCCAACCGTATCAACGGCGTACGGCGCCCACCGAATCCCCATCGGCCAGCTGCTGGGTGCCGACCACCCGCAGCAGCGCCAGCGCCTCGGCCTCGGGGGTCCCCGGTGCTGCGGAGTACAGCACCACCAGCTGGTCGTCGTCCGGCACGTGCAGCGTGTCGCAGTCGAGCCGCAGCGCACCGAGCTGGGGGTGGACGACGGTCTTGGTGTGCATCCGCCAACCGGCGGTCGGGCCGGCGTCCCACAGCCGCACGAACTCCGGCGACCCGGCCCGCAGCTCGGCCAGCAACCCGGCCAGACCGGGGTCGTCGGGATAGCGGGCGGCCGCGGCCCGCAGGCTCGCCACTGCGTTCGCGTCGGTGCTCGCCCGCTCGTCGTCGCTGTCGCCGACACTGCTGCGGGGCGGGTCGGCCGGGTCCGGCAGGAACCGCAGCCGCAGCAGGTTGCGCCGCTCCGGACGCAGGGCGGTCCAGTCGCCGTGGAGCGCCGAGGCCATCGCGTTCCACGCGAGCACGTCACCCTTGGCGCTGAGGACGACGGCCGGCAGGTCGCCGAGCCGGTCCATCAGCCGCAGCACGCCCGGGCGCACATGGGTGCGGACGCTGCCCGGGCCGGGCGGCGTCTGCCCCGCCAGGTGGTAGAGCTCGCTCAGCCCGGCATCGTCGAGCCGCAGCGCCCGGCCGAGCGCGCCGAGCACCTGGTCCGAGGGTGCCGGGCCACGCGCCTGCTCCAGCCGGACGACGTAGTCGACGCTGATGCCGGCCAGCATCGCGACCTCCTCGCGCCGCAGCCCCGGCGTACGACGTCGCGGGCCGGCGGGCAGCCCGACGTCCTCCGGCTGCACCCGGGCGCGGGCGCGGCGCAGCACCGTGGCCAGCTCGGCGCGGTTGACACTCACGGCTCCAGCATGCCCGGCGCCGGGGCGTCCCGGGTAGGACCGCCGGTCCCCCTGTCCCGGAGGCGTCCCATTCGTTCAAGCCGGTGCCGGCTCGGCGCGGCAGGGTGGGGGACATGAGCACGAACGCACTCCGCCCCAAGCTCGTCCTGCCGCGCGCCGGCGCTGCGCTCGCGTGGTACGTCGACGTCCTCGACGCCGAGATCACCCAGCGCTTCGACCACGACGGCCGCGTCGTCTTCGCCGCGATGACCGTCGTCGACACCACGGTGACGCTCAAGGACGCCGACCAGTACGACCCCGTCCCCGAGCCCGGCCCCATCCTCGACGTGACCCTGCCCGACCCCGACGCCACCGAGCGCCGGCTCCTGGACGCCGGGGCGGAGAGCCTGATCCCGGTGGCCGACCAGCCGTACGGCGCCCGCGCCGGCCGGGTGCGTGACCCCTTCGGCGTGCAGTGGCTCCTGCAGACCCCCCTCACGCTGGAGCCGGAGCAGGTGCAGGAGGCCGTCGACCGGATGCACGGCTGAGCGGGTGGGACCGGCCGTCCCACGATCGACCGGTCCTGGCAGCGCCTCGCCGTCGCCCGCAGCGTGGAGGGCATGAACCCAACCACCGCATCCACTGTCCTGATCACCGGCGCGACCCGCGGCCTCGGCCGCGAGGCGTCGCGTCGCCTGGCCGAGCACGGCCACCCCGTCTGGCTCGCCGGCCGCGACCTCGAGGCCGCCGAGAAGGCCGCCGCCGAGATCCGCGCCGACCAGCCCGAGGCCGACGTACGGCCCGTGCAGCTCGACGTCACCGACGACGACTCCGTGGCCGCGGCCGTCGACGTCGTGCGGGACGGCGGCGGCCTCGACGTCCTCGTCAACAACGCCGGCATCGGCGGCACCCGCGCCGCGCCGGCCGACACCGTCCCCGCCGACTTCCTGCCCGTCTACGGCGTCAACCTGCTCGGGCCGGTGCGGGTGACCAGTGCGTTCCTGCCGCTGCTGCGCGAGTCCGCCGGCCCCCGGCTGGTGATGGTCTCGAGCGGGATCGGGTCGTTCGCGATCACGATGGACCCCGATCGGTTCGAGTCGACGCTGCACGGGCTGGTCTATCCGTCGTCGAAGGCGGCGCTCAACCTGGTCACCACGATGTATGCCAAGTCGCTGACCGACGTCACGGTCTGTGCCGTCGACCCGGGCTACACCGCGACGGGGCTCAACGACTTCTCGGGCTGGCAGTCGGTGACCGAGGGGACCGACGCGATCGTGACCGCCTGCACCGCCGACGAGCTGCCGGGGATCTTCTTCGACCGGAACGGGGTTGTGCCCTGGTGAGATCGGCCGGGGTTGTCCGGCATTCGCTGACGTTGTCCGGCGTTGCGATGCCAGACAACGTCAGCGATCCCCGGTCGACCGGGGATCGCTGACACCTCCCACACCCGCACCGTCGGCGCCCCGTCCTACCCTGGCCGCATGATCGCCATCGGAGCCCACGTCGACCAGACCGACCCGATCGCCGAGGCGAAGGCGCGCAACGCCCCGCACGTGCAGTTCTTCCTCGGCGACCCGCAGAGCTACAAGGGCCCCGTCGTCGGCTACGAGGGCGGCGCGGAGGCGCTCCGGGCGGACGCCGAGGCGGCGGGGGTGGGGATCTACGTGCACGCGCCCTATCTCATCAACGTCGCGACGCTCAACAACCGGATCCGGATCCCCAGCCGCAAGCTGCTCCAGCAGCACATGGACGTCGCGGCGGAGATCGGCGCGTTGGGGCTGATCGTCCACGGCGGCCACGTCAACAAGGACGACGACCCCGAGAAGGGCTTCGACAACTGGCGCAAGGCCGTCGAGAGCACCGACATCAAGATCCCGCTGCTGATCGAGAACACCGCCGGCGGTGACAACGCGATGGCGCGCTACCTCGACCGGATCGGCCGGGTGTGGGACGCGATCAGCCAGGCCGACGGGTTCGAGGACGTCGGGTTCTGCCTCGACACCTGCCACGCCCACGCGGGCGGCAACCCGCTGGAGTCGCTCGTCGACGACGTACGACGCATCACCGGCCGGATCGACCTGGTGCACTGCAACGACAGCCGCGACGAGTTCGACTCCGGCGCCGACCGGCACACCAACCTGGGCCACGGCCACATCGACGCCGACCTGCTGGCGGGGGTCATCCGCGACGCAGCCGCCCCCGTGGTGCTGGAGACCCCTGGCCCGGCCGACGCACACGTCGCCGACACCGACTGGCTGCGCGAGCGGGTCTGACCCCCGACGTCAGGGCAACGACCGCCGCGTCCCCACGAGCGGGAGCCGGAGGTCGAACCGGGTGCCGGTGACGTACGACGGGTCGAGGCGCAGCGTGCCGCCGACGCCCACGAGGAGCCGGCGGGCCAGCTGGATGTCGGGCCCCTCCTCCCGGGGCTCGTGGCGTTCGTCCGCACGCTGGGCGACCGCGAGGTGTGCCCAGTGGCCGCGGCGCTCGACGGCGATGCTGACGGTGGCGTCGGCCTGCCGGGCGACGTTGTCGAGCAGGAGGTGCAGCGCCTCGCGGATCGCTCGCGACCGGTCGACGATCCCGCATCGGGCGCTCGCCCACCGCACGTCGAGACCACGGAGCCGATGCAGGAACGCCACCTCGCTGATCACGACGTTGAGCGCAGCGGCCCCGTCCCGGACGCGACCGGTCCCCCCTAGAAACCGGCCGCGTCGCAGGACATCGGACTGGAGCAGCTCTTCCAGCCGCTCGGTCGGTGCTGGCGACTCGATCGATCGCGACACAGCTGCTCCTCTCTCGCTGTCCCACGGGTGAGGTGCAGCGAGAGGTCGCCCTGATACATCCGATCTGCCGTGGGATCCGGCAGCCGCCGGTCAGACGAAGCAGACGAAGGGCGCCGGCGCCTCGCCGGGCGGCACCTGCGCCAGCGCGGCCGCCGGGTCGAGCCCGGAGCGCAACGCCGCGTGCACCGCGCACAGAGCGTCGTGGGCGGCGGCGTCGCTCACCGCGGAGGGCGACGCGATCACCGCCCGCGCGCCGGCGTGGAGCCAGGCGGTGGTCATCCCGATCAGCTCCTCACCGTGACGCACCGTCGATCGGCCGACCTCGCAGGCCGAGAGCAGCACGACGGGCGGCACGGTCGGGAGTCGGTCGATGTCGTAGCCGAACCATGGGCCGTCGGCGAGCTCGAGGCCGGAGAACAGCGGGTTGTCGGCGGAGTGCCGGCCGTGGGCGGCGATGTGGAGTACGTCGACCCGCCCGGCCAGGTCGCACACGGCCGCGGTCGTGGCCGCGGCGTCGGCCAGCACCTCTGCGTGACGCCACGACCCTGCCGCGGCCGCGACCTCCGCCGGCGCGCGGAGCACCCGCGGCCCGGCGACCAGGCCCGCGCGTGCCAGTGCGGTGGCCTCCCCGGTCGCACGTCCCGCCCGCCAGGCGGTCGCCGACCGGGCCACCTCGACCGGTCGGCCGCGCAGCCCGGGCAGCAGCGGCCACGGCACGCCGGTCAGCGCCCCCGATGGCGTCACCACGATCCGGCGGTCGCCGATCGCCTCGGCAAGGGGCGCCACGAGCACGGCGTCGAGCTCCGCGAGACGGTCGTCGAGCTCGCGTCGTACGGCGGTCCGCATCGGCGCGGGCAGGTCGGTGGCGGCGACGTCGAGGTCCGGCAGCAGCCCGTCGAGCAGCGGGTCGATCGCCGATCGCTCGCCGAGGTGGTGCCGGGTGACGGCGCGGTCGGTGACCACGAGTGCGACCAGGCGGTCGGCGGTGGCGACGTACGCCGCCAGCGCGTGGTGCTCGCCCAGCGCCGACCGCAGGTCCGCCAGCGCCACCGGGTCGCTCACCTCGCCCGGCCCGGGCCGCCGCCACGCGCTCTCCCGCACCCGTCGCTGCAGCTCGGCCTCGCGGTCGGGGTCGGGCGCCGCGCGCAGCTCGGCGAGGTCGGCGACGGTCCGCTCGTCCAGCGGTGCCGGCTCGACGGCCTGGATCCGCGACGCCAGCATCCGGGTGCGCTCCGACCACTCGAAGAGCACGTCGGGCCGCGGCGACTCGACGGCGAGCTCCAGCGCACGCACCGCGAGCCGCCTGCCGTGACCGGCGACCATGGTCTGCAGGTCGAGCGAGCCGAACGAGCTCTGCCAGCCGTGCAGCTCGGTCAGCCCCTCCCGGAGGTGGCGCAGCGCGTCGGGACGGCGGCCGCGGGCGGCGGCGTACTCCGCACGGACCTCCCGGTCGAGCAGCCGGACACCGAGCGGCGCCGCTGCGGTGACCCGGGTCCGCGCCAGCCGGTCGCCCGCCGTGGTGAGGTCGCCCCGCTCGATGCGCACCCTGGTGGCGTGCAGCGCGACGGTGCGCGTCTCCCAGCGCGACCCCTGCTCGGCCACCGCCGCCTCGATGGTGGCGGCGCGCTCCAGGAGGCGCCGGCTCCGGTCGCCGCGCCGTACGGCGGCCGCGAGCGCGACCGCGTCGGCCCGCGTCGCGAGCACCGGCGCCTGGGCGGCCCGGAAGTGCCGTGCCGCCGCCCGGGCCGACTCGGCCGCCTCGGCGGGTGCGATGTCCACCGACGCCCGGGCCAGCGCGAGCTCGGCCTCGGCCTGCTGACGCCGGAGTCGGCGGCTGCCGTAGGCCGCGGCTGCCTCACGGAGCGCCGCGCGGCCGTCGTCGACCAGGCCCGCCGCCATCAGCACCTCGGCCCGGTCCTGCTGACCGGTCGCCGCGCTCACCGTGCTCAGCGGGCCGAGTACGAC
>CAZJDU010000126.1:0-10106 GCA_964544855.1 uncultured Nocardioides sp. | reverse complement strand
GCTCGCACGCTCGCACCTCGACCACCGCGCCCGCGGTCAGCCGGATCGCAGCGCGGTGTCCAAGGACTTCATCAGCACCGCGACGCGACTCCTCCCGGCCGGGGCGACGGGATACCGCCGAAGCACGCTGACCAATGTCGGCGTCGCACGACCGCGAGCCGTCGCGATGTGCTCGTGGCCGACACGGGGATCACCGGCGGCGAGCTCGGCCGCGCAGGCCGCGTGCGCGGCCGCGCGCAGGATGTGGCCGACCTGGGTCGCTCGGGCGAGCGGGTGGAGATAGGCCGCGGCGGCCGCGTCGCCCGCAGCATGCGCGGCGTGCTGCGCGGCCTCGTCGGTCACCAGCTTCGCCGCCCGGTGGGCGTCGAGAGCCGTGGTCCGTTGCAGCGTCGACCGCTTCGCGCCCTCGGCGAACGTCCACGCGGCCTCGAGCGCCGCGCGGGGCCGTTCGTCCGTGCTGCGGCGCTCGAAGAGCGGCAGCACCTCCTGCGCGGCCTCCGCCGCATACCGGGCCACCACCCGGATCTCGTCCATGCTCAGCTCGACGTCCCCACCGGTGGTCACGCCGACATCCTCGCCGACCGCCGGCCCCCGGTCTCGGCGTACGGCGCCCCGGCGCGCCCCCACCTAGCGGTGTCAGGCGTCGCCGATCGACTCGTAGGCGGTGGGCTTCTCCAGGTAGGCGCGCACGGCGTCGGCGAAGCGCGCGGCGTGCAGCCCGTCGACCCGGCGATGGTCGAACGTCGCCGTCACCGTCAGCATCGGCCGTACGACGACCTCGCCGGCCACCGCGGCGGGGCGGTCCTCGACGTCCCCGACGAGCGCGAGGACGGGCACCTCGTAGTACGCGGCGAGCGGTGAGAAGGCCCGGGAGACCCCCCACATCCCCACCGAGCTCACCATCGCGTTGCCGAACGGCTGGCGGGCCAGTCCCAGCGCCGGGATCGCCAGGTCGGCCTGCGAGGTGAGCCAGGCACCGACCCGCATCACGCGGCGCAGCAGCCAGGTCGGCAGCACGCCGAGCGACCGCGTGGCTCGCTCGAAGTCCCCGGTGCCGCGACGGGCGAGCGCCACGGCGTCCTCGAGCTCGGCCGCGACCTGCGTGACCGGCTTCGCCCCGACATCGTGCAGCTTGACCCCGGTCAGCCCCGCGTCGGTCGCCACGATGACGAAGACGTCGCAGGTCGGGTCGAGCCGCGGCCGGCCGCGAACCAGGCGGGTCCGCAGCTCCGGCACCTCCCGGAGGCCGTGCGCCATCGCGCGCACCACGAGATGGGTGACCGTGACGTGGCTGCCCCGCTCCCGCAGCCGATCCTGCAGGTCCCGCAGCGCCGTCGCGTCGACCTCGAGCTCGCCGTAGAACTGCGGATCGGCCGGCGCGCGCCACGCAGCACCGGCCACCTTGCGCCAGCCGCGGGTGAACGAGCGACGCGACGCGACGCTCTCCCGACGGGCCGTCATGTCACGTCCCGCCGTCGCCGTCCCACCGTCGCCGTCAGCGGGACACCGTGACCGCGACGGGCGCCGTGCGGCCCGGCGCCGGCACCGGGCGGTGGTGCAGCTGTCGCGCGCGCAGCTGGGCGCGAGCGATCCGTTCCGAGGCGGCCGGCAGGTCCGCCAGCGCCACACCGCAGCCGCGGGCACGTCGTACGGCGCGCGCGAAGCAGCGCAGCACCGACCCCGTCGGTACGTCGCCGTACTCCTCCGCGAGGCGCCACGCCGTCTCCATCAGGGTGCGGTCCACGTCGGCGGCCGCGGTCGTGCGGATCATTCGTCCACCAGTCCCGTCATGAATCCGATGACCCGGCCGATCACCACAGCGAGTCCCAGCCCCACTGCGGCACCGGTGATGAGGATGACGATCACGGTCGCCATCAGCCGCAGCACCAGGTGGTGCCGTTCGTCCAACGTGCGATGCGTTGTCGACATGCGATGACCCCCTCACCACCCGGAGTCCGAGACCCCGCTCCTGATACACGGTCCCGACCCGGGACCCGGATCGGCAGGGGCCGAGGGCCGGGACGTCCCGGGACCAAGGTCCCGTGGCATACACACCCGGTGCTGTGCCGACGACGGCTCCGGGCGCTGGAGGTGGCCGCAGCGAGTCGCCCTCCGGGGCGGCCGGGCTCCGATCACCGCGACGTCGCTGCTGAGCGCCCGGCTCGGTCGCCGTGCTCCGGCTCCAGGAGATACCGCTCGAACCAGCCCGCGGCCAGGTGGGCTACCTCTGCCAGGGCGCCCGGCTCCTCGAAGAGATGGGTTGCGCCGGGTACGACGGAGAGCCCGCTCGGGCAGTGGAGCCGCGCCCGGGCCTCCTGGTTCATCCGCAGCACCGCGGCGTCGGCCCCGCCGACGATCAGCAACGTGGGCGCGGTGACCCGGCTCAGTCGGTGTCCCGCCAGGTCCGGTCGCCCTCCGCGCGAGACCACCGCACCGATGTCGAGGGCGGGATCGGCCGCGGCCCACAGCGCGGCGCCGGCACCGGTGCTCGCACCGAACAGCCCGATGCGCGCCGATGCCGCCCCCGGCTGGCCACGGAGCCACCGGACCGCCGCGGCCAAGCGCGCGGCGAGCAGCTCGATGTCGAACACGTTCGACCGGTCCCGCTCCTCGGCCGGCGTGAGGAGGTCGAGCAGCAGGGTGCCGAGTCCCGAGTGCCGCAGCCTGCCGGCGACGTACTGGTTGCGCACGCTGTGGCGGCTGCTGCCGCTGCCGTGGGCGAAGACGACCACGCCCTCGGCCGGGGCGGGCAGCGCCAGCTCGCCCGCGAGCAGGACGCCGTCGGCCGGGATCTCGACGTCGCGCACCCGCTCCGCCTCGTCGTCCGCCAGCCCTGCGCGGCCCCCCGCCTGCCGGCCGCTCGTCGCGGCGAGAGCGGCGACGACCTCGTCGTCACCGGTGGGCGAGAACTCGCGGTAGTGCTGGCCGACGGCGACGAACGGGGTTGGCGTCGCGACGCAGACCAGCTCGTCAGCGGCCTCGGCGAGGCGTTCCAGGGTGTCCCGGGGAGCCACCGGGACCGCGAGCACCACCCGCGCTGCCCCCAGGTGCCGTGCCACCTGGCACGCCACCCGTGCCGTCGCACCCGTGGCGATGCCGTCGTCGACGATCACGGCCACCCGTCCATGGAGGTCGATCCGCTCCCGGCCCCGCCGGTAGCGAGCCACCCGGCTCTCCAGGCTCTCGCGCTCCCGTGCCTCCACCGACCGCAGCCGCTCCGGTGTCACCCGCGCCCGGGAGATCAGGTCGGCGTCGAGCACCTCGAACCCGCCCTCGCCGATCGCGCCCATCGCCAGCTCCGGCTGCTGCGGCAGCCCCAGCTTGCGCACCACGATCACGTCGAGCGGCGCACCGAGCGCACGCGCCACCTCCACCGCGACCGGCACCCCGCCCCGCGGCAGCCCCAGCACCACGACGTCCTCGCCCCGCAGGTGTCCCAGCCGGCCCGCGAGGCGGCGCCCGGCGTCGACACGATCCGCGAATCGACTCATCGGCCCACTCCCCGGTCCTCCGGTCCGGGCCACGACCCGGATCCGGCCTCCCGTCCACCGTGGCGCGACGGCGCCCCGGACCGTGAGGGCCGAAGGGCCCGTGTGGCCGGACCGATCGGCTCGGGCGACAGGCCGTGCCTACTCGGTGCCGAGGGAGTCGCTCACCTCACGCACCGGCTCGTGGCGCACCCGGACCGCGCGGGCACAGCCGTCGACGAGCCCCACGAGCACGGCGTACCGGTCCTCGGCCCCCGCGCGCAGCCCGATCGACCAGGCACCCTCGTCGGGATGGTGCTCCTCGGAGGTGAGCGCGAGGGTGTCGGCATCCGGGCCGTACGCCGCCTCCACGGCGCGCCGCGCCCGGACCACGGCGTCCTGCCGGGAGCTGACCGGCGTGGCCGGACCGCCGACGAGGTCGAGCAGGGCGCGGAAGCCGGCGATCGCCGCCTCGTCGGTCGCCCCCGATGCCGGCTCCCGGGGGCCGGTCGTGACCGTGAGCCCGATCTCGACGACACCGGTGCTCACTCCCCAGCTGGTGTGCGAGCGGTGGACGTGCAGCGAGTGGTGCCGCGGCACGTCGGTGCCGACGAGGACGACCGGCTCCAGTGCGTCGAGGAACGGGCGGTCGTCGAACGGAGCCCGCGGATCGTCCGGCTCCGGCACTGACAGCGTCAACAGGTACTGCTCCTGGGGCGGTCGCCCCGGGACCCCGCCGTAGCCGACCTGGACGTGCACGCGGGTCACCGGGCCGAGCTCCAGCCGGAGCCGCGAGGTCCCGGCACGCTCCGCGGAGGTCATGTGCCCACCTTCGTGCCGCGCACGCGATCGGTCAACCACCGCCTCGCCGGCTCGCCGGGATGACCTCGGTCGGCTCACCGCGCCCGACCCGACCGGGGCGCCGCACGCGCGGCGGCGGCGACCCGTGCCGCCACCGCCTCCAGGTCGTCGGACAACAGCCCGGCGGTGACCCGCACGAAGCCCTGCGGCTCGGGCAGCACGGAGAACGGCGCGCCGGGCGCGACGCCGATGCCGAGGGCCGCCAGGCCCATCAGCGCCGCCGACTCGTCGTGCACCGGCACCCACACGTTGATGCCGTCGCTGCCGGGGGTCTCGATGCCCTCCGCGGCGAGCGCCCGGACGAAGCCCGCACGGCGTCGGGCGTACTCGGCCCGAGCGTCGGCCACCTCGCGCTCGGTGCGGGCGTCCGTGAGCAGGTCGACGAGCAGTCGCTGGAGGAGCCGGCTGCTCCACCCCTGACCCAGCTCACGCAGGTGCCGGACCCGCCCGATCACCTCCGCCGGCCCCGTCATCGCGGCGAGCCGGAGGTCCGGGCCGTAGGACTTGGAGAAGCTGCGGACGTGGATCGTGCGCTGGGGCAGCCGGCGCCCGAGGCTGAGCGCCGGAGCGACCGAGATCGAGCTGGTCGAGTCGTCCTCGACGACGAACGCGGTGCTGTCGGCCAGAACGTCCGCGAGCTCGGCGAGCCTGCGCGGCGTCGTGGAGATCCCGGTCGGGTTGTGGGCACGCGGCTGCAGGAAGACCGCCCGCACCGGACGCCCACTGATGGCGGCGGCCAGCGCCCCCGGAGCCATCCCGTCCCCGTCGAGCGGCACGCCGATCACGTCGGCTCCCGCGAACTCGAGCAGGTCCAGCAGCGGCGGGAACGCCGGGTGCTCGACCACCACGAGATCTCCCAGTCGCAGCTCGCTACGGATCACCAGATCCAGGGCGTCCATCGCGCCGTCGACCACGGTCAGCGCGGGAGCGTCGTACGGCCAGGCCTCGGCGAGCACCGTGGCCAGCTCGGGGAGCACCGGGTCGTCCAGATAGCTGTGCGGCGTGAGCGCCGCGGTGGCTGCCCCGAGCGCCCGGTCCAGCGAGGGCAGCAGCGCCGGGTCGGGCACGCCGGTCGACAGGTCGACGGTGAAGGCCGCGGGGGACTCGACCGCCTGCCGGTAGCGACTGTCGCCGGGCACGGCCGCATCGGCCACGACGGTCCCCCGCCGCCCCGCTGTCCGCAGCGTCCCGGCCCGCACGAGCAGCGACCACGCCGAGCTCACCGTGGTCGGCGAGAGCACGAGCTCGCGCGCCACCTCACGGATCGGCGGCAGCCGGTCGCCCGCCCGGAGGTCGCCCTCCCGGACCACGCGCGCGACCGCCCTGGCCAGACCCTTGGCCGTGGGCTCGTCGAGCCGCTCCTCGATCGCCGACACCACACTCATGCTTTGTAACAGTACAGCGTACGTATTGTTCTGGCCATCACTGTTACATACGCTGCTGCCATGAGCACCCGCATCCCGCACTGGCTCGCCGGCGCCGCCAGCCCCGGCACGTCCGGGCGCACCGCGCCCGTCCACAACCCCGCGACCGGCGTGGAGACCGGCCGGGTCGACCTGGCCTCGGCCGCCGAGGTCGACACCGCCGTCGCGAGCGCGACCCGAGCCGCCCGCGACTGGCGGGCCGCCTCGCTCTCCCAGCGCTCCGCCGTGCTGTTCGCCTTCCGCCACCTGCTCCACGAGCGCGCCGACGACCTGGCGCGGATCATCACCGCCGAGCACGGCAAGGTCCACGCCGACGCCCTCGGCGAGATCGCCCGGGGTCTGGAGAACGTCGAGTTCGCGGCCGGCGTCCCCCACCTGCTCAAGGGAGGGTTCTCCGAGCAGGCCGGCACCGACGTCGACGTCTTCAGCATCCGGCAACCGCTGGGCGTGGTCGCCGGCATCACCCCGTTCAACTTCCCGGCGATGGTGCCGCTGTGGATGTGCGCCAACGCCATCGCCTGTGGCAACGCGTTCGTGCTCAAGCCCAGCGAGAAGGATCCCTCCGCCGCGCTGTTCCTCGCCGAGCTGTGGCAGCAGGCCGGACTCCCCGACGGGGTCTTCACGGTGCTGCACGGCGACAAGGAGGCGGTCGACGCCCTGCTCGAGCATCCCGACGTCGCCGCCGTGAGCTTCGTCGGCTCGACCCCGATCGCCCAGCACATCTACGAGACCGGCACGGCGCACGGCAAGCGGGTGCAGGCACTCGGCGGCGCGAAGAACCATGCGCTGGTGCTCCCCGACGCCGACGTCGACGTCGCCGCCGACGCGATCGTCTCCGCGGCCTACGGCGCCGCCGGCGAGCGCTGCATGGCGCTCTCGGTGGCGGTCGCCGTCGGCGATGTCGCCGACTCCCTGGTGGAGGCTCTCGCACTGCGGCTGCCCAAGCTCGTGATCGGCGACGGATCCGACCCGGCCACGGACATGGGCCCGCTCATCACCCGCGAGCACCGCGACCGTGTGGCGTCCTACGTCGACGCCGGCGAGGCCGCGGGCGCGCAGGTCGTCGTCGACGGTCGTACGTCGGACGTGCCGCAGGACGGCTTCTTCCTCGGGGTCACCCTCCTCGACGGCGTCACGCCCGAGATGACGGTCTACACCGACGAGATCTTCGGCCCGGTGCTCGGTGTCGTGCGGGTGGCGACGTACGACGAGGGGCTCGCACTGATCAACAGCAACGAGTACGCCAACGGCACGGCGATCTTCACCCGCGACGGCGGTGCGGCGCGACGGTTCCAGTTCGACGTCGAGGTCGGCATGGTCGGCATCAACGTGCCGATCCCGGTGCCGGTCGCCTACTACTCCTTCGGCGGCTGGAAGGCCTCGCTGTTCGGCGACAACCACATGTACGGCCCCGAGGGGATCAACTTCTACACCCGCGGCAAGGTCGTCACCTCTCGGTGGCCGGACCCGGCGACGTCGTCGGTCGACCTCGGCTTCCCCCGGACCCGGTGACCAGATGACCGTCGACATCGAGCACGACGACTTCACGCGGTACGACGCGGACACCGTCCGCCGCCTCGATCGCGCCCACGTCTTCCACTCGTGGTCGGCCCAGGGTGCCCTCGACCCGCTGGCGGTCGCCGGCGCCCGGGGCAGCCGCTTCTGGGACCACGCGGGCACCGAGTACCTCGACTTCTCCTCCCAGCTGGTCAACGCCAACATCGGCCACGGCCACCCGGCGGTGGTGCGGGCGATCCAGGAGCAGGCCGAGCGTCTGGCGACGGTCGCGCCCGGCTTCGCCAACGACGCGCGGTCAGAGGCCGCGCGCCTCATCGCCGAGCTCGCGCCGGGCGACCTCGACCGGGTGTTCTTCACCAACGGTGGCGCCGAGGCCAACGAGAACGCCGTCCGGATGGCCCGGCTGCACACCGGCCGGCCCAAGGTGCTCTCGACGTACCGGAGCTATCACGGCGCGACCGCGGCCGCGATCATGATGACCGGCGACCCGCGCCGGTGGCCGTCCGAGCCCGGCACCCCCGGCTTCGTGCACTTCTGGGGCCCCTACCCCTACCGCTCGGCCTTCCACGCGGCGGACGAGCAGCAGGAGTCCGAGCGTGCGCTGCAGCACCTTCACGACACGATCATGGTCGAGGGGCCTGGCACGATCGCCGCGATCGTCCTGGAGACGGTGGTCGGCACCAACGGCGTCCTGGTGCCGCCGCCCGGCTACCTCGCCGGCGTCCGCCGGCTGTGCGACGAGCACGGCATCGTGCTCGTCGCCGACGAGGTGATGGCCGGCTTCGCCCGCTGCGGCGAGTGGTTCGCGGTCGACCACTGGGGCATCACGCCGGACCTCATCACGTTCGCCAAGGGCGTCAACTCCGGCTACGTCCCGTTGGGCGGCGTGCTCATCTCCGACGCGATCGCCGCCACCTTCGACGACCGCCCGTACCCGGGCGGGCTGACCTACTCCGGCCACCCGCTCGCGTGCGCGTCCGCGGTGGCGTCGATCCACGCGATGCGCGACGAGGGCGTGGTCGACCACGCCCGCCGCCTCGGCGTCGAGGTGATCGGCCCGGCGCTGCGCGAGCTCGCCGGGCGCCACCCCTCCGTGGGCGACGTCCGCGGGCTGGGCGTGTTCTGGGCGCTGGAGCTGGTGCGCGACCGGGCCAGCCGCGAGCCGCTCGTGCCCTACAACGCCTCCGGCGCCGACGCGGCGCCGATGGCCGAGTTCGCGGCGGCGTGCAGGCGCGGCGGTGTCTGGCCGTTCGTCCACTTCAACCGGACGCACGTCGTGCCGCCGTGCACGATCACCGAGGCTGAGGTCCGGGAGGGCATCGCGGTGCTGGACCGCGCCCTCGACGTGGCCGACGCCCACTACGTCGGAGCTGAGGCGTGATCGAGGCCTCCCTGGCCGAGGCGCGGCCGACGCCGTACTGGCTCGACCGTCCGGACCGCCCGGAGCCACGGGCGGCGCTGACCGGCGACCTCCGCTGCGACCTCGCGGTGGTCGGCGGCGGCTACTCCGGGCTGTGGACCGCGCTCCTGGCCAAGGAGGCCGACCCCTCGCGTGACGTGGTGCTGGTCGAGGGTGGACGCATCGGATGGGCGGCGTCCGGACGCAACGGCGGCTTCTGCGAGGCGAGCCTCACGCACGGCGAGAGCAACGGCCGGGAGCGGTGGCCCGAGGAGTACGACGAGCTCGCCCGTCTCGGGCTCGCCAACCTCGACGCCATCGAGGCCACACTGGAGCGGCACGGGATCGACTGCGACTTCCGGCGGACCGGCCAGCTCACCGTCGCGACGCAGCCGCACCAGGTCGCGGAGCTCCGAGAGGCGGTGTCCCACAGCCCTGACGGTTCCGACGGCGAGGTCTTCCTCGACCAGGAGGCCGTCCGACGGGAGGTCGACTCCCCCACCTACCTCGCGGGGCTCTGGGACACCCGGGGCTGCGCCACGGTGGACCCCGCCCGGCTCGCCTGGGGACTGGCCGCGGCCGCCGAGTCGCTCGGCGTCCGCATCGTCGAGGCGACGCCCGTCCGGCGGCTGCGCGACGAGGGCGGCGTGATGGCGCTCGAGACCGAGCGCGGCACGATCCGCTCGGACCGGGTCGCGCTCGGCACCAACGCGTTCCGCCCGTTGCTGCGCCGGCTCCGGCTGGCCACGGTCCCGGTCTACGACTACGTGCTGACGACCGAGCCCCTCACCCATGACCAGCTCGCCTCGATCGGCTGGCAGGGCCGTCAGGGCCTCGCCGACGCCGGCAACCAGTTCCACTACTACCGGCTCACCGCCGACAACCGGATCCTGTGGGGTGGCTATGACGCCATCTACCACTACGGCCGTGCCATCCGGCCCGACCTCCACCAGCGGCCCGCGACGTTCCGCGTGCTCGCCGAGCACTTCTTCACCACGTTCCCCCAGCTGGCCGGCGTCCGGTTCAGCCACCGGTGGGGCGGCATCATCGACACCAGCACCCGGTTCTGCGCGTTCTACGGAACGGCGTACGCCGGGCGGGTCGCCTACGCGCTCGGCTACACCGGGCTCGGCGTCGGCGCCACCCGGTTCGGCGCCCAGGTGATGCTCGACCTGCTCGCGGGCGAGGACACCGAGCGGACCCGGCTGGAGATGGTGCGCAGTGCACCGCTGCCGTTCCCGCCGGAGCCGTTCGCCTACGCCGGCATCCAGGCCACCCGCTGGTCGCTCGCGGCGGCCGACCGCAACGGCGGCCGCCGCAACCTCTGGCTGCGCACGCTCGACCGGCTCGGCCTCGGCTTCGACTCCTGACGGCGCGACGCACACGGTGGTCGAGGTGGGCGCGCGCCAGGCGGTGGTTGAGGTGCGAGGTTGCGAG
>CAZJDU010000125.1:0-10133 GCA_964544855.1 uncultured Nocardioides sp. | reverse complement strand
TGCTCGGTCACCTGCAAGCAGGCCTGGACCAACCGGGCCGGCACCGAGTACGTCTGGTTCAACAACGTCGAGACCCGGCCCGGCCAGGGCTACCCGCGACAGTACGAGGACCAGGACCGCTGGCGCGGCGGCTGGGAGCTCGACCGCCGGGGCCGGCTCACGCTGAAGGCCGGCGGGCGGCTCAAGAAGCTGCTCACGATCTTCGCCAGCCCGGTGCAACCCAGCATCGACGACTACTACGAGCCGTGGACCTACGACTACCAGACGTTGGTCGACGCACCGCTGGGCGACGACTTCCCGGTGGCGCGGCCGAAGTCACTGCTCACCGGCGAGGACACGAAGATCACGTGGTCCGCGAACTGGGACGACGACCTCGGTGGGGCCCCCGAGCACGGCGACCTCGACCCGATGGTGGCGAAGGTCCGCCGCGAGTCCGAGGACAGGATCAAGTTCGAGTTCGAGCAGACGTTCATGTTCTACCTGCCCCGCATCTGCGAGCACTGCCTCAACCCGTCCTGCATGGCTTCGTGCCCCTCCGGGGCGATCTACAAGCGCTCCGAGGACGGCATCGTGCTGGTGGACCAGGACCGGTGCCGCGGCTGGCGCCAGTGCATCACGGGCTGCCCCTACAAGAAGATCTACTTCAACCACAAGTCGGGCAAGGCGGAGAAGTGCACGTTCTGCTACCCGCGGATCGAGGTGGGGCTGCCGACGGTCTGCTCCGAGACCTGCGTCGGCCGGCTGCGCTACCTCGGTCTCTTCCTGTACGACGCGGACGCGGTGACCGACGCCGCGTCGGTGACCGACGAGCAGGACCTCTACCAGGCGCAGCTGGACGTGATCCTGGACCCCGAGGACCCCGAGGTGGTGGCCGCCGCCCGCGACCAGGGGATCCCCGAGGACTGGATGGACGCGGCCCGCCGCTCCCCCGTCTACGCCCTCGCCAAGAAGTACCGGGTGGCGCTGCCGCTGCATCCCGAGTACCGCACGATGCCGATGGTCTGGTACGTGCCACCGCTCTCCCCGATCGTCGACCTGCTCAACGAGCAGGGGCACGACGCCGAGGCGGCCGGCACCCTGTTCGGGGCGATCGAGGCACTGCGGATCCCGGTCGAGTACCTCGCCGAGCTCTTCACCGCCGGCGACACCGCCAGGGTCTCCGACGTGCTGCGCAAGCTCGCCGCGATGCGCGCCTACATGCGCGACGTCACGCTCGGCCGCGACCCCGACGCCTCCATCCCCGCCTCGGTGGGCATGACCGAGGAGTCGTTGTACGAGATGTACCGGCTGATGGCGATCGCGAAGTACGACGAGCGCTACGTCATCCCGACCGCACACGTCGAGCAGGCCCACGACCTGGAGGAGATGGGCTGCTCGCTCGACTTCGAGGAGGGTCCGGGCATGTACGACTCGGGTCCGTTCGGTGAGGCCAGTGGCCGGCCGGCGCCCGTGGCGGTGGAGACCTTCCACGCGCTCAAGCAGCGTCAGGAGGCCGATGCCGCGACCGGCGAGGAGCACCTGCGGGGCAGGGTCAACCTGCTCAACTGGGACGGCAACGGCAGGCCGGAAGGTCTCTTCCCGCCGCGGAGCGATGCAGGAGCGGACTCGTGAGGCCCGACCCGCGGGTGGTGCACCAGGTGGCCTCCTGGTGCCTGTCCTACCCCGACCCCACCCTGGCGCAGCGTCTCCCGCTGCTGACCGCCGCGGTCGACGAGCAGCCTTCGGGGCCGTCGACCGACCCGCTTCGCCGCTTCCTCGAGCACCTCGCCGGTCTGACGCCGCGTCAGCGCGAGCACGACTACGTCCGGCTCTTCGACCTCAGTCGCAAGCATGCGCTCTACCTCTCCTACTGGACCGACGGCGACACGCGACGGCGTGGCGAGGTCCTCGCCCACTTCAAGCAGCACTACCGTGACAGCGGATTCCGGGTGGACACCTCCGGCGAGCTGCCCGACCACCTCCCGATGGTGCTCGAGTACGCCGCGCTCGCCGATCCCGAACGCGGGCGCGAGCTCCTGCAGGCCTATCGCCCCAGCCTGGAGCTGCTGCGACTCGCCCTGGCGGAGGCCGACACGCCGTACGCCGAGGTCCTCGTGGCCGTGTGCGCGACGCTCCCCGGAGCCTCCCCTGCCGACCGGGCCGCCGTGATGCGCATGGCCGGGGCCGGGCCGCCGACGGAGTCCGTCGGCCTGGAGCCGTACGACCCACGCCTGCTGCCGCTCGCCGACGCGGCTCCCGGGACCGAGGTGCGCTGATGGATGTCCTGCTCTGGGGCGTGCTGCCCTACCTCGCCCTGGCGGTCCTGGTCACCGGCACCATCTGGCGCTACCGCTACGACAAGTTCGGGTGGACCACCCGGTCCTCGCAGCTCTACGAGTCGCGCCTGCTCCGGGTCGGCTCGCCGCTGTTCCACTACGGCCTGGTGCTCGTGGTCGTCGGCCACGTCGTCGGCCTGCTGGTCCCGGAGTCCTGGACCGAGGCACTCGGTGTGTCGGAGGACCTCTACCACTTCAACGCGCTCTTCTTCGGCATGATCGCCGGCGTCGCCACGCTCGCGGGCATCGCGCTGCTGATCTACCGCCGCCGCACCACGGGTCCGGTCTTCATGGCGACGACGACCAACGACAAGGCGATGTACGTCGTGCTCGTCGGCGCGATCGTCCTCGGCCTCTGGACGACGCTCGTGAGCGTCGGCGCCGGTCATGACGCGCACAACTACCGCGAGACCGTGTCGCCGTGGTTCCGATCGCTGTTCATGCTGCAGCCGGACGTCGACGCGATGGCCGCCGCACCGGTGCAGTTCCACATCCACGCACTCGTCGGCCTGCTGCTCTTCACGATCTGGCCGTTCACCCGGCTGGTGCATGCGTTCACCGCGCCGGTCCACTATCTCTTCCGCCCCTACATCGTCTACCGCAGCCGGGACGTCGCCGGGCGCACCGGCTCGCGGGCCTCACGTCCCGGGTGGGCACCGGTCGGCACCGAGGATCGTCGCGACAGGAGAAGCACGTGACCGCCACCGACGTCTCCGCAGCACTCCGTGCGGGGCAGACGAAGAACCTCGTGCTTGCGACGTGGGCCTTCACGATCAGCTTCTGGGCATGGAACCTGATCGGCCCGCTGGCCGCTCGCTACGCCGACGCGATCGAGCTGTCCGCGACGGAGAAGTCGACGATCATCGCGACCCCGGTCATCGTCGGTTCGCTGGGCCGCATCGTGGCCGGCCCACTCACGGACCGGTACGGCGGCCGGATCATGTTCACGATCCTGCTGCTCCTCGAGGCACCCTTCGTGCTCCTCGTCGCTCTGGCCGGCACCCTCGACTCCTACACCCTGCTGCTGGTCTTCGGCTTCTTCCTCGGGATCGGGGGAACCACCTTCGCGGTCGGCATCCCGTTCGCCAACGCCTGGTTCGAGAAGCCGCGACGCGGCTTCGCGACCGGCATCTTCGGAGCCGGGATGGGTGGCACCGCGTTGTCGTCGTTCTTCACGCCGCGGTTCGTCGAGTGGTTCGGCTACACGACGACGCATGTGATCATCGCCGCCGCACTCGTCGTCACCGCCGGCCTGGTGTGGACCGGTCTGCAGGACTCGCCCGCCTGGGAGCCCAACACCGACGCTGTCGTCCCGAAGCTCGTCGCGGCCGCGAAGCTGCCGATCACCTGGCAGATGGCGTTCCTCTACGCCGTGGCGTTCGGAGGCTTCGTCGCGTTCACGACCTACCTGCCGACCTACTTCATCGACGTCTACGACTTCGACCTCACCGGTGCCGGCAGCCGCACCGCCGGCTTCGCGATCGCGGGCGTGCTCGCTCGGCCCGTCGGGGGGACCCTGGCCGACCGGTTCGGTCCACGGCTGGTGTCCGCTGTCGCGTTCACGGGCGCCGCGGTGATGGCGCTGGTGATGATCACCCAGCCCCCGCCCGAGCTGCTCGCCGGTCTCACCTCGGTGCTGATGGCCGGGTTCCTCGGCATCGGCTGCGGCAGCGTCTTCACCTGGGTCGCGCTGGTCGCGCCACCTGCTCGCGTCGGAGCGGTCACCGGGGTCGTCGGGGCGGCCGGCGGGCTGGGCGGCTACTTCCCGCCGCTCGTGATGGGCGCGACCTACGACGAGGCCGACCACACCTACACCGTCGGGCTGCTGCTGCTCAGCGTGGTCGCCGCCGGCGCGATGCTCTTCACCGTGTTCGGGATCCGCGGTCGCCGTCCGGCCCACCGTCACTGACCCCGACGGGCCGCCGTCAGGAGCGGTGCGCGCGTGCCGAGGCGTAGAGGCACAGCGCCGCTGCGGTCGAGAGGTTGAGGCTCTCGGCGCGGCCGTGGATCGGGATGCCGACCCGGTGGTCGGCGAGCTCGGCGAGCTCGGCCGGGAGCCCCCACGCCTCGTTGCCGAACAGCCAGGCCGTCGGCCCGGCCAGCAGATCGTCGGCCTCGAACAGGTCGACCTCTCCCCCGCCGTCGGCGGCGAGGACGCTCAGGCCGGCGTCCTGAGCCGAGCGTACGGCGGCCGCCGGGTCCCGCTCGAGCACGCACGGCACGTGGAACAGGCTGCCCACGCTCGCCCGGACCGTCTTGGGGTTGTAGGGGTCCACCGCGTCGCCCGCCAGCACCACCCCGTCGGCCCCCGCCGCGTCAGCGGTCCGGATCACGGTGCCGGCGTTGCCGGGGTCGCGGATGTCGGCGCAGATCGCGAGCAGTGCGGTCTCGGGCGTCGTCACCGGTGCTCCTCGCCTCTCGCCCGCCGTGTCGGACGAGGGTCGAGGTGCCAGCGCAGCGAGGCTCGCGACCAGCGTGTCCCATCCGACGTCGACGTGCCGGCAGACGGCGACGACGCCGGCGGGACTCTTCGCCTCGCTGAGGGAGGCGAGTGCCCGGTCGTCGACCAGGGTCACCGGGCCCGAGCCGAGAACGTCGGCGTACTGCTCGGCGGCGGCCGGCGTGGCGAAGACCTCGACCACGCGCTCGGGCACTTCGAGGGCGCCCTCGACGGCCTTCGGGCCGTCGGCGAGGAAGAGCCGTCGCTCGGTGCGCACCGAGCGACGGCTCAGCTTCCGAGCCTCCTTGACGCGAGTGTTGCTCGCGCTCAGAGGTGCGGAGTGGTTCAGGCCGAGGCCTCGGCCGGAGCGTTGACGTCCGCCGGCAGGGCGGCCTTCGCCTGCGCGACCAGCGCCTTGAACGCAGCCGGGTCGTTGACGGCGAGGTCGGCCAGCACCTTGCGGTCCACCTCGACGCCCGCCAGGTTGAGCCCCTGGATGAAGCGGTTGTAGGTCATCCCCTCGGCGCGCGCGGCAGCGTTGATCCGCTGGATCCACAGCTTGCGGAAGTTGCCCTTCTTCTTGCGCCGGTCGTTGTAGGAGTAGACCAGCGAGTGGGTGACCTGCTCCTTGGCCTTGCGGTAGAGCCGCGACCGCTGACCGCGGTAGC
This sequence comes from uncultured Nocardioides sp., assembly GCA_964544855.1. Classification (GTDB taxonomy): domain Bacteria; phylum Actinomycetota; class Actinomycetes; order Propionibacteriales; family Nocardioidaceae; genus Nocardioides. The sequence goes on along the minus strand of CAZJDU010000125.1, from coordinate 4,710 downwards.
CGCTCGCGCGGTCGAGCGTGGTCCGGCGCTTCTTGTGGGCGTTCACTGCGCGCTTGACGCGTGCCATCTTCTTGCTCCTTCTGACGTGCTGAGGTCGGTGTGCTGAATGCCGAGCGCCTCAGCGGCCGAGCATCTTCTTCGCGCGTGCGACGTCGTTCTTGGCGACGTCGGTGGTGCCGGACATCCGGCGCTTGGTCTTGGAGGACTTGTGCTCCAGGTTGTGGCGCAGACCGGTCTTCTCACGCGTGATCTTGCCGGAACCGGTCACCTTGAACCGCTTCTTGGCGCCGGAGTGCGGCTTGTGCTTCGGCATGTTCTGCTCTCTTTCTCAGGGGTACTCGGGTGGTCGCGCGGCTCGTCGCCGGCGCGCCCTCGCGCCGCGACCACCGTCGGTCAGAGGTCGATCTCGGGATCGAGGTTCTCCGACCGCTTCCGCGTCTTCTTCTGGGCGGCCGGCTTCTTGCGCTCCGCGTGCTCCTCGGCCACATCGGCCTCGTGCTGGGCACGCGCGGCGGCCTTGGCGGCCTTCACCTCGGCCTTGGCCTCGGACTTCTTCTTGTGGGGACCCAGGACCATCGTCATGTTGCGACCGTCCTGCTTGGGCTGGGACTCGACGAAGCCGAGCTCGTCGACGTCCTCGGCGAGCTTCTGCAGCAGCCGGAACCCGAGCTCGGGCCGGTGCTGCTCACGACCACGGAACATGATCGTGATCTTCACCTTGTCGCCGGCCTTGAGGAACCGCACGACGTGACCCTTCTTGGTCTCGTAGTCGTGCTGGTCGATCTTGGGCCGGAGCTTCATCTCCTTGATGACCACGTTGGTCTGGTTCCGTCGTGCCTCACGGGCCTTCTGGGCGTTCTCGTACTTGAACTTCCCGTAGTCCATGAGCTTGCAGACGGGGGGACGGGCCATCGGAGCGACCTCGACCAGGTCCAAGTCGGCCTCCTGGGCCAGCTTGAGCGCCTGGTCGGTCGAGACGATGCCGACGGTCTCGCCGTTCGGTCCCACGAGCCGGACCTCGGGTACCCGGATCCGCTCGTTGATGCGCAGCTCGGTGCTGATGTGTCCTCCCATTTCGTTCGGTTGCGGGACTCCGCTCGCCCGCCGGCCACGCCGGGCGTGGCTGAAAACGAAGAACGGCTTCCGCTCTGCTGAAGCGGAAGCCAGTCGGGACACCCTCTACCCCGTGTGCCAGGGCACACGGCCGGTGCGGACCGGACCCGACGACCTGGTGCCCGGTGCTGCTGGGCCGACCCACCGGGGTGGGCGGTCGATGCGGGTGGGAGACGATGCTGCCTGGTCTCCGCTTGTGGATCAGCGGTCCCTGCCCTGACTGCGAACCGGGGCCACTGATCGGTCAACGCCTGATCGTATCGGAATCATCCCGCCGACGGCGAATCTCCGCCGACGCCGTCGCGGCCGCCGAGCCACGCCCACTGTCCGTCATCGAGCCGCACCGGACGCCAGCCGGTGGCGATCCGGTGCAGATCGTCCCCGCTGACGACGAACCGCCGTGGCCCGGCCAGGTCCACGACGACCGCGGCGGCGCCCTCCTGGACCGCGGTCTGCGCGGCGAGCGTCGCGGCCACCGGGACGGGACGCGCCTGCGGGTCCCACCGCGCCAGCGCCTCCAGGTCGGTGAAGGCGAGCAGCGCGCGCCGACCGTCGGCTCCCGTCATCAGCACCGTCGCCATGTCACTGGACTTGTCCCGCGCCAGACCATCGGCCCCACGCTCGACCTCACCGAGCATCGCCACCACCGGAACCAGGACCCGCGTCGCCACGAGCGCGGCCAGCACGGCGGCGTACGGCGCGGTGCCGGCGTCGTACGACGCGAGCGCGGCCGTGAGGGCCGGGTCCGCCGAGCCGTCGTCATCGGTGTAGACCGAGCCCTGGAGCCGTCGGTCCGGGTCGGGATCGCTCACGCCGGCATCGTCTCATCCGCCGCGACCGCCCGCACCGGCACCGGGTCCGGCCCGGCACCGCGCTCGCCGCGGCTGCGCGTGCCAGGATGTGCAGGTGTCATCCGCAGCACCCGACTCCGTCGCCCGCAACCGGCTCGCCCGCCGGCTCGACGCCGCCGTCGACGGGCACGCCGAGCCGCTCGCCGACCCGGTCTTCGTCGTCGATCTCGACGCGTTCGACGCCAACGCCGACGACCTCGTGCGCCGAGCCGGTGGGAAGCCGATCCGGGTCGCGTCCAAGTCGCTGCGCGTGCCCGCGCTGATCCGGCGCGCACTGAGCCACGACGGCTTCCACGGCGTGCTGGCCTACACGCTCGCCGAGGCGCTGTGGCTCGAGGAGCACGACGTCAGCGACGACATCCTCGTCGCCTATCCCACGGTCGACCGGGCCGCACTGCGCAGCCTGATCGCCTCGCCGCGGGCCGCCTCGCGCATCACACTGATGATCGACGACCCCGCGCACCTGGAGCTGGTCGCCGGCCTCCGAGCCTCGACCGCCGTCCCGATCCGGGTCGCGATCGACATCGACGCCGGTCTGCGCTGGGGCAGTCAGCAGATCGGCCCGAAACGCTCCCCGTTGCACGAGACGGCGCAGGTGCTCCGCTTCGCCCGCGCCGTGCTCGACCGCCCCGGCTTCCGGCTGGTCGGTGTGATGACCTACGAGGGCCAGGTCGCGGGCGTGCCCGACGACGTGCCCACCCAACGGGCGAGGTCACTGGTCGTCCGACGGATCAAGACCGCGTCCATCACCCAGCTGCGCGCCCGCCGGGAGCAGATCGTCGGCGAGCTCGACGCCCTGACGAAGCTGGAGTTCTGGAACGCTGGTGGCTCCGGGTCGCTGGAGTCCTCGGCCGCCGACCCCGCGGTCACCGAGGTCACCGCCGGCTCCGGCCTGCTGGTGCCGACGCTGTTCGACCACTACCAGGCCTTCCGGCCCCGACCGGCGTCGTTCTTCGGCCTGCCCGTGACGCGGCGTCCCTCCCCCGACGTCGCCACGGTCCACGGGGGCGGATACATCGCCTCGGGACCTGCCGGCACCGACCGGTCGCCGACGCCGTGGGCTCCCGCCGGGCTGCAGCTCACCGGCCTCGAGGGTGCCGGTGAGGTGCAGACGCCCCTCGCGGGTCAGGTCCGGCTGCTGCGGATCGGTGATCGCGTCTGGTTCCGCCACGCCAAGTCCGGCGAGCCGTTCGAGCACACCACCGAGGTGCATCTGGTCGCGGGCGACCGCATCGCGGACTCGGTGCCGACCTACCGCGGCCATGGACTCGCCTTCTGAGCCGTCGCACCTCCCGCTCCCGGAGGCGGCGGCGACGATCCTGGCGCTCGCCGCCGCCCGGCCGGCCACCCTCGGGCGCGGTCGCCTGATCTGCCTCGACGGGCGTGCCGGCTCCGGCAAGACCACCCTCGCCGCCGCTGTCGCCGGCAGGGCGGCGGGCACCCGCACGGTGCACCTGGACGACCTCTACGACGGCTGGGACGGGCTCGACGGCGTCGAGACCCAGCTCGACTCCCTGCTGCGCCCGCTCGCATCGGGGCAGCCGGGCCACTACCGACGCTACGACTGGCACGCCGGGCGGTTCGCCGAGCTGGTGCGGGTCGACCCGGTCGAGCTCCTGGTCCTGGAGGGGGTGGGCGCCGGGCATCGCGACCACGCCGCGCTGTGCACGCTGCTGGTGTGGCTGACCGCCTCGGAGCCGGTCCGCAAGCGGCGCGCGCTCCGACGCGACGGTGAGATCTTCGAGCCGCACTGGAGCTCCTGGGCCGGCCAGGAGGCGACGTACGTGACGACCCAGCGCCCGGACGCCCGCAGCGACCTCGTCGTCGAGCTCGCCGTCACGGACTGAGGCCGGCCCGGGGCAGGTCGCCGGGAGGGTCAGTCCGCCGACTCGTCGGCGAGGACCGCCTTCAGCTCGTGGACCGCCCGGCGGGCTCGCGCACCGTCCGAGCCGTGGATGCCCATCGCGGAGACGGTGTTGCCGTCGGCCAGGTCCAGCGTCGGCCACGGGGCTCCCGGCGGCATCCGCACCGCGACGACCTCGGCCCACTCGTACGCGCGCCGGCGGTAGCCGTTGACCACGACCAGCCCGTCATCGCTCGCGACCACCTTGGAGCGGGCCATCGCATACATCAGGGCCAGGCCGACCAGGATGAGGGCGATCACCGTGCCCCGCTGCAGCGGGTTGACCGACTCCTTGGTCTGCTGGTCGAAGCTCAACCAGAGATAGGCGAACGCCCCGACCAGCACCACACCGAAGACCGCCGCCGCGATCCGCGGGCCGAAGGGTCGCCAGGTGTGCGGCAACGGTGGCGCGGCAGCCTCCTCAGATGCGGCAGGCATGGATGTCCGTCAGCAGGATCGCGCGCGCGCCGACCTCCCAGAGCTCGTCCATCAGTCGCTGGGAGCCCTCACGCCGCACCATGGCCCGCACCGCGACCCAGCCCGGCTTCTGGAGAGGGGAGATCGTCGGTCCTTCCATGCCGGGGGTGAGCTCCACCGCGGCCGCCACGCGGGACTCCTCGATGTCGTAGTCCATCATCACGTAGCTGCGCGCCACCAGCACGCTCCGGAGGCGATGCTGGAAGACCTCGAAGGCCGGCGGGTCGTCGCCGTTGCTGGCGATCAGCACGGCCTCGGACTCCAGGATCGGGTCGCCGAAGACCTCGAGCCCGGCCTGTCGCAGCGTGCTGCCGGTCTCGACGACGTCGGCGATGGCGTCCGCGACACCGAGCTGGATGCTGGTCT
>CAZJDU010000124.1:0-10283 GCA_964544855.1 uncultured Nocardioides sp. | reverse complement strand
CGCCGAGGGCCGCAAGCAGCTCAAGGGCGTGCTGCGCCACCAGGGCACCATCGCCGGCATCGGCAACGCCTACTCCGACGAGATCCTCCACGCCGCCCGGATGAGCCCCTTCAAGGCGGCCGACTCGCTCACCGACGACGAGCTGACCACCCTCTACGCCGCGCTGCGCGACACCCTCGGCGACGCCGTCGACCGCTCCCGTGGGCTCGCCGCGAGTGAGCTGAAGGCGGAGAAGAAGACCCATCTCGCGGTCCACGGCCGCACCGGGGAGGCCTGCCCGGTGTGCGGCGACACCGTGCGCGAGGTGTCCTTCGCCGACTCCAGCCTGCAGTACTGCGCCACCTGCCAGACCGGCGGCAAGCCGCTCGCCGACCGGCGGATGAGCAAGCTGCTGAAGTAGCACCCGATTCGATCCCGGCGGCCGGGTGAGCCACGATGGGGGCAGCCGACCCCTCGAGGAGCGCCATGAACGTCCCGACCGTCGCGATCGACGGCGTCCCCCACCCGCTGCCCGACGAGCTCAACGTGCTCGACGTGCGCGAGCCCGAGGAGTGGGTCGCCGGCCACATCGAGGGCGCGCAGCACATCCCGCTGCGCGAGGTGCCCGAGCGGCTCGGCGAGCTGCCCGCGGGGCAGACCCTGGTGGTGTGCAAGGTCGGCGGCCGCTCCGCACAGGCCGTCGCCTACCTCGCCCAGATCGGGCACGAGGTGGTCAACCTGGACGGCGGCATGCTCGACTGGCACGCCGCCGGCCGGCCGATGGTCAGCGAGACCAGCCAGCCGCCGTACGTCGCCTGAGCCTGGAACGGTGAATCGAGGCTGAGCCTGAGGCGGGGACCAGGAACGGCCGCGGCCGGTCCCGCCGTACGACGGAACCGGCCGCACCTCAGCGCAACGGTGACGCGGCGCTCACTCCTCCGTGGAGCCGGTCTCCGCGCAGGTCTCGCTGGCGTAGGTGACGAAGTCGTCCACGGCAGCGTTGTCCTCGTCGGAGACCTCGACCAGGTTGCCGTCGCCGGCGTCCTCGACGTCGCCGTAATCGAGCGCCGACAGCTCGTCGACGAAGATCTCGAAGCCCTCTCGTGCGTCCTCGGAGATGTCCTCGGGCGTCCCGACCTCGGCGATCGCGTCGACCTCGTCGAGGATCGCGTCGAACTCCTCCTCGGTCGGCTCGTCGCCCTCGATCGAGGTGAACGCCGTGCCGTAGGCCTCGAACGCCCCACAGAAGTCGTCGGCCGAGGCGTCCTCGGGAGCGCCGGACGCACCGCCGCCGCAGGCGGTGAGCGAGGCGGCGAGCAGGGCGGCCGCCCCGGCGGCGAGAGCAGGACGCGTGCAGCGGTTCATGAAGGTTCCTTTCGGATGGTGCCCCGTGCGGACGCACGGAGCCGCGGACGGTGAGCCCCTACCCACCGGCGCGGCGAACTATGCCTCAGCGAACCGGCCGAAGCTCTCAGGAGGTCGGATCTTCGGTCGCCTGCTCGAAGACGCCGGGCAGCGGCACCCTGAGCAGCTCCGGCAGCCGGCCGAGGTAGTCGCGCCGGTCGAGCTCGGCCACCCCCAGGCTCGCCAGGTGCGGCGTCTGCCACTGCACGTCGACGAGCCGCCGGTCGGCGTCCGCGTCGCGCAGCGCCTCGACGAGGCCGAGCAGCGCGACCTTCGAGGCGTCCCGCTCGCGGTGGAACATCGACTCCCCCGCGAACAGCCCGCCGATCGCGACGCCGTACAACCCGCCGGCGAGCCTGCCGTCACGCCATGCCTCGACCGAGTGCACCCACCCGAGCTCGTGCAGTGCACGGTAGGCGCCGGTGATCCGGTCGTCGATCCAGCCGTGCGGCCGCCCCGGGTCCGCGCACGCGGCGATCACCTCGTCGAAGGCGGTGTCCACCCGGATCTCGAAGTCACGCGCCGAGCGGCGCAGTGACCGCGTCACCCGCAGGCCGTCCAGCGCGAGCACGCCCCGTCGCGCCGGGCTCCACCAGCCGATCGTCCCGCGGCCCGGCCGCTCGGGCATCGGGAACATGCCACGGCGGTACGCCGCCAGCAGCGTCCCGGGCGCCAGGTCGGCCCCCACGGCGACCAGGTCGTCCCCCGCCGGCAGCGTCGCGAGCTGCTCAGGCCCGGGCAGGTCCCACGACGTCGGCGGCGGCTCGATCGGCACAGCCCCGACCCTAATGACCAGCGCGAGCAGAGCGTCCGAGGGAGCGCAGCGACCGACGGCGCGACTCGGCGAGCGAGCACCACGCCCATCTCGACCCACGCACCACCGTCTACCATCGACGACATGCCGAAGGGCCTCAAGCGCGGGATGGCCATGGACGCGGCGCGCCAGCTCGCACCGCGCGTGACGACCTTCGCGCCCGAGCTGACGTCGTCGTTCGTGCGGCAGGCGCTGCACCGGGCGCTGACCGGTGTCGGGCCGCTGCCGCCGGCGGCGGAGGCGGCCGAGGAGCAGCTGCGGGAACAGCAGGGCGACGTCGACCGCGGCATCCACGAGGTGATCGAGAACCACGTGCGCTACTCGCTCGTCGAGGGGTTCGCCACCAACATCGGCGGCGTCGTGACCACGACGGTGCTGGCGCCGGCCAACATCACCGGTCTGGCGCTGCTGCAGTCGCGGATGGTCGCGGGCATCGCCCACCTGCGCGGCTACGACCTCGATGACGCCCGGGTGCGCAGCGGCATCCTGGTCACCCTGCTGGGCGAGTCCAACGTCCGGTCGATGGTCGAGCGCGAGCAGCTGCCGGCGCCGCCGATGGCGGTCGCCACCGCGCCGGTGTCCGACCCCGCGCTGGACGAGGTGGTCGCGCAGGCCGTCGGCACCGACCTGGTCGGCCGGGTCGTCGGCAAGCGGGTCGCCGTGGCGGTCGGCCGCCGGGTGCCGCTGGTGGGCGGCGTCGTGGGTGCCGGGGCCGACGGGGTCTCGACCTGGCAGATCGGCCGCTACGCCGACCGCGAGTTCCTGCCGCGCACGAAGCGGTAGCCGCGCAGCAGCTGCCGACCGGGCGCCGTACCGTCCAGCAGGCGGTGGAGCCGGACCTTGATCCGGTGGTAGGGGCGTGCGTGGGCCCGCTCCAGCTCGGCCCGTACCTCGCCCAGCTCGTGCTCGAGCCGCTCGCGGTCCTCCCGCATCGAGGCCGCCTCCAGCAGCACCGCCGTGAGCGCGTCCACCGCGACGTCGGCCACCTGCGCCTCGTCCGGCTGGTCCGGGTCGACCCACGCGGCGTCGGCCGGCTCCTGGGCGCCCCGGAGGTCGGCGAGGTCGCCGACGACGTCGTACCCGCGGCCCGCGAGCTCCTCGATCCACGCCTCCTCGAGCTCCTTCACCCACGGGCCCAGGTCAGGTGGCAGTCGCAGCCGCGGCGTGTCGGTGCGCTGCGACAGGGTCTGGTGGGCGAGCAGCTCCCGCACCAGCGGCCGGTAGTGCGCCGGCGGCAGCTCGCGGTTGGCTGCCCGGTTGATCCGCCGGACGAGTGCGGCCGCGGGCACACCGAGCGAGGGGTTGCTGCGGTCGGTGCCGAGATCGAGATCGACGTCGCCGAGACCGAACGCCCGGCAGAACCGCTGCCACAGCTCGTCCGGCGCGCCTCCCGGCGGCGGCACGGTCACGATGTGCACCCGCTCCGGCGGCAGCGCGGCGCCCCACCGGTCGAGGATGGCGGGCACCTCCTGCACGTCCCAGAACCACGAGCCGATGCGTCCGGTGCGCTCCGGTTCGCGGATCTGGTCGAGGAACGCCCGGTAGCCGAGGGTCGCGCGGTGCTTGACGTTCTCCTGCCACTCCGCCGGGATCTGCCGGGTCAGGTCGCGCACGGAGAGGATCAGGTGCACCTCGGTGCCACCGGCCGACCCGTCGTGGCCGAGCGAGGTGAGGGCACGCTCCACCTCGGCGCGGCTCGCGGAGGCGAGGATCTCGTGGCTGACGATCGCCGTCCCGTCGTGCTCGCGCACCGCCGCCGCCAGCCGGTCCCAGGCGCCGACGGCCTCGGTCTCCAGGCCACCCCAGGGCAGCCGCATCAGGTCGAGCGCGGCGAGGAACTGCGCGTCGAACCGGTCGGCCGGATAGACGATGCCGGCGGCGCGCAGGGCCTGCGGGTTGTGGAAGAGAACGTCCTGGAGGTACGACGTACCGGTCTTGGGCGTCCCCACGTGCAGCAGGACCCGTCGGCTCACCGGTCCTCCTCCGCTCTCGGCGTGACAGGGTCGAGCAGCAGCCGGAGCGCCAGCCCGAGCACCTCGGTCGGGTCGGGATCACGGCCGTCACCGCTGTCCCCCGGGAGCAGCCGTGCCGGATCGCCGAGCACAGGGTATCCATCCGCCGCCACGGCCCGGCGCAGCCGGTCGGCGTGGTCGTGCACCCAGCCGTGCCAGCGGGCCGGCAGCGCGACGGTGGCGGCCGGGTCGACCGGCAGCCGGGGCAGCAGCACCTCCCGCAGCAGCGCCGTACGACGCTCGGCCGGCACCAGGATCCCGAGGGTGGTGCTCACCCGTCGCGCCAGGTCGACGCCGGCGGCGGTGACCGCGGGGGGCCGCGCCGGGCGGCGCCGGCCGCGCAGGCGCACGGGCAGCAGCGCGGGATCGAGCACCAGCACGGTCCGGTCGACGCCGAGCCGTCCCGCCCAGGCACGCAGCGGCCCGAGCGGGTCGGCACGGTGCGGCAGGCGGTCGTGCTCGACGAAGCCGGCGAGCCAGCTCGTCCACCCGCTGCCGCTCTCGGCGAAGGCCCGGCTGGTCCAGGCGTGGCCGAGCATGGTGGCCAGGTCGGTCGCGAGCACGTAGGCGAGGTCGGGGTGCTCGCGCTCCGGGCGGCCGCGGCGCCGCAGGTCGGCGCGGAGCGGCTGGGCCAGCCAGTCGTCCCCGTCGAGCCGGTAGGACGGCGCCCAGGGACGACGACGTGACGTGGCCCGCTCCGGAGGCGCAGTCGCCGCCAGGTCCTCGGCGAGCAGCCCGGCCGCGAGCCGCGTCAGCTCGTCGTCACGCAGCTCGCCGGGATCCACCGCCGGCGGCCCGAAGCGAGGCGGCGCGCCGGCACCCAGCAGCGGCAGGTCGGTGCGTCCCCGGCCGGGAGCGTCCGCGGCGAGCACCCGGTCGGCGAGCGCGGGCGGCACGGCATCGGCGACCCGGTTGAGCCGGCGCAGCAGCTCCAGCTGCTGGGCTCCCGGCAGCACCGGACCGCTCGGTTCACCGTCCCCGTCGTCGTGTGCGCGCCACCGCGACCACGGGGTCACCTCGCCGGCGCGCAGCGCGGCGGTCCAGCCCCAGGCCCGCCGTACGCCGGCGGTCTCGGCACCCACGTCCGACGGCGTCATGCTCACCAGTCTGCCGCACCACGGCGCGCGTGCTCCGGTTGCTACTCTCAGGGCGGCCATGTCGGTGTCAGGGGAAGGGTTCAGGGCCTGCTGGTGAGCGCAGAGAAGCCGGTGGCGGTGCTGCATGCCGGTGCCATGAAGACCGGCACGACGTACCTGCAGAGCAAGCTGATCGCCAACCGCGACCACCTCGAGGAGCACGGCGTCGATTTCGGCGGCCGGATCTGGCGGCAGCAGGTGCAGGCGGTGCAGGACCTGCTCGGGCTGGCCCAGCACGACCCCGTGGTCGCCAACCGCGCCGAGGGCGGCTGGATGCGGTACGTCGAGGAGGCGCGCGACAGCGAGGCACCGGTGTCGCTGCTGTCGATGGAGTTCCTCAGCTTCGCCGACCCGCTCGCCGCCCAGCGTGCGGTCGAGACCCTCGAGCTGGTGGCCCACCGCGAGGTGCACCTGGTGCTGACCGTGCGGGACACCGCGGCGGTGATCCCGGCGCTGTGGCAGACCTCGATCACGAGCGGCGGGCTGACCACCTGGAGCCGATTCGAGAAGATCGTGCGCGCCTCCACCCGCGTGCAGGGCCGGATGGGCGCGCTGCTGGCGCGAGCCCGGCTCCCCTCGGCCCGGCGGTTCCGCGAGACCATCGACATCCCCCGGATGATCAAGGTCTGGACCGGCGTACTGCCGCCGGAGCGGGTGCACGTCATCGTCGTCCCCGGCGCCGACGCGCCGCGCGACCGGCTCTGGGAGCTGCTCGCCGACCTGATCGGCGTCGACCCGTCCGCCGCGCCGGAGCCTCCGGACCAGGTCAACGAGTCACTGGGCTATCCCTCCGCCGAGCTGGTGCGGCGCGTCAACGAGGAGCTCGCGCTCCACCGCCCCACCGACCAGCGGATCGTCAAGGTCGACCTCGCCCGCAACGGGCTCTCCGCGCTGCGCCACGAGGAGCGCAAGGCCGTGCTCAGCCCGGCGACGCTCCGCGCGGCGCTGCAGTGGAACGGCGTGATCCGCGAGGAGATCGAGCGCGCCGGTGTGACGGTGCACGGCGACCTCGCCGACCTGCCCACCGAGGCCGACCCCGCGTCGTACGGCGTCACCGGGGAGCTCGCCGAGCCCACCGAGGAGGAGCTGCTCCACGCCGCCGAGAAGGGCTACTACACCATCTGGCGGCGCCACCTGCGCGCCACGCAGCAGCACCTGGCGCCCCGCAAGCGCAAGCGGTGGCGGCGACGGGTCCGGCGCCGACTCGTGCGGCCCGAGGGCTGGACGACCTCCGGCGGCGACCCGGTCGCGCTCGCCGTCGCCGACATCGCCGTGCTCGCCCGGTCGGTGATCGGCGTCGAGCGGCTGCTGGTGGAGCGACGGCAGCAGCGCCGCGAGCGCCGTCAGGCCCGACGGGCCGGGAAGTCCGGCCAGTCCGGGAGGACCGAGCAGGGCGAGCAGACCGAGCAGACCGACGGCTGATCACAGTGCCGTCGGCCGACGGCACCAAGACGCCGTCCCGCGCGGTCGCGCCGGACGGCGGCGTGATAGGTGGCGCCCTCCGCAGGGCGCGCCTGGCCGGGCTCGCGGTGGTCAGCCGGTCAGCGCGCGCACCACGGCGCTCGGGCTCGGCCGCCCGAGGTGGTCGGCCACCCAACGGCTGGTCGCGACCAGGCCGTCCAGGTCGACGCCGTGCTCGATGCCCAGCCCGGTGAGGAACCAGACCAGGTCCTCGGTGGCGAGGTTGCCGGTGGCGCTCCGGGCGTAGGGGCAGCCGCCGAGCCCGCCCGCGCTCGCGTCGTACGTCGTGATGCCGGCCTGGAGCCCCGCGTGCACGTTGGTGAGGGCCTGGCCGTAGGTGTCGTGGAAGTGCAGCGCGAGCCGCTCGGGCGTCACACCGGCGTCGGCGAACGCGTGGACCAGCGTGCGGACGTGGCCCGCGGTCGCGACACCGATCGTGTCGCCGAGGCTGAGCTGGCCGGCGCCGAGGTCGAGCAGCCGCTTGCCCACGGTGACGACCTGGTCGACCGGCACCGACCCCTCCCAGGGGTCGCCGAAGCACATCGACACGTAGCCGCGCACGTCGAGCCCGGCGTCGAGGGCCCGGGCCATCACGGGCTCGAACATCTCGAACTGGGTGTCGAGGGTGCGGTTGAGGTTCTTGCTCGCGAAGGTCTCGGTCGCCGACGCGAAGACCGCGACGTGGCGCAGCCCCAGGTCGAGGGCCCGGTCCAGGCCGCGGTCGTTGGGCACCAGCACCGGCAGCTCCCGCGCGCGGTCGCCGAGGTCGTCGAGGAGCCCGGTCATCAGCTCCGCCGCGTCGGCCAGCTGCGGCACCCACCGCGGGTGCACGAAGCTGGTCGCCTCCACGACCGGCAGGCCGGCGGCGAGGAGGCGTCGTACGAACTCCGCCTTGACGTCGGTCGGGACCGCCTCCTGCTCGTTCTGCAGCCCGTCACGCGGGCCGACCTCGTAGATCGTCACCTTCTCCGGTAGCCCCGGCTCGGGCACCACCATCGGCAGGTCGGTCATCTCGCGCTCCTCCAGTTGAATCGGGGTTTGTGGGAGGTCGAATCGGGGGTTTCGGGTGTCGAGTCCCGGGCCGACACCCGCGTGACGCCCGAAGCCCCCGATTCGACCTCCCACAAACCCCGATTCAACTCTCCTCCACCTCGAACAGGGTGGCACCGAGGGCGACCTGCTGGCCCACGGTCGCGGTGACCGCGGCGACGGTGCCGTCGTACGGCGCCTCCAGGGTGAGCTCCATCTTCATCGCCTCCATCACGCCGAGGCGCTGGCCGGCGGCGACGGCGTCGTCGACCGCCACGTCGATCGCCAGCACCGTGCCGGGCATCGGCGCGGTGACCTCGGCCTCGCCGGCGGGCGGGCCGTGGTCGGCGGCGACGTCGGGACGGGCGAAGACATGACGCTGGCCGTGATGGGCCAGCTCGACGCCGTGCTCGTCGACGATCGCCACCGGACGGGCGGCCGGCGGGCGGGCCAGCGTGACCCGCTCGTCGAGCTCGACCACGATCGCGGCCGGACCGGCGCCCATCCGGAACCCGTCGGAGCGGAACGGGCCGTCGTGCTCGCCGTGACGCCGGTGCCACGCCCAGGCGGCCAGCTCGCGGGCGGGCGCCGGGTCGGGCGCGGCCAGCTCGGTGCGGTCCAGCCAGGCGGTGTCGATCTCGGCCTCGCGGAACGCCGCGCCGGCCGCCAGCTCGCGCAGGAACCCGGTGTTGGTGGTGAGGCCGAGCACCGCGGTGTCGTCGAGCGCGCGGACCAGCGCGATCCGCGCGGACTCCCGGTCGGGACCGTGCACGATCACCTTGCCGAGCATCGGGTCGTAGGACGTGCTCACCACCTGGCCGTCCTCCAGCGCGTGGTCGACCCGCGCCGCGGCGGGCCAGTGGACGCGCCGGGCCGTGCCGGCCTGGGGCAGGAACCCGGCGTAGGGGTCCTCGGCGTAGACCCGTGCCTCGATGGCGTGGCCGGTCGCCGTGACGTCGTCCTGGGTCAGCCCGATCGGGTCTCCCGCGGCGACCCGCAGCTGGAGCGCCACCAGGTCCAGACCGGTGATCGCCTCGGTCACCGGGTGCTCCACCTGGAGCCGGGTGTTCATCTCCAGGAAGTAGGCCTCCCCCGTGGCGTCGTCGAGCAGGAACTCCACCGTGCCGGCGTTGGTGTAGCCGACCTCCCGGGCCAGCGCCACCGCGCTCGAGGTGACCAGCTCGCGCTGGGCGTCGGTCAGCGTCGGGGCCGGCGCCTCCTCGAGCACCTTCTGGTGGCGGCGCTGGGTGGAGCAGTCGCGCTCGAAGAGGTGCAGCACCGTGCCGTGCGTGTCGGCCAGCACCTGCACCTCGATGTGCCGGCCGCGCTCGACGTACTTCTCGACCAGCATGGTGTCGTCGCCGAAGGCCCCCGTCGCCTCCCGCTTCGCCGCGGCCACCGCGTCGTCGTACTCCTCGACGGAGCGGACGATCCGCATGCCCTTGCCGCCACCGCCCGCCGCCGCCTTGACCAGGACCGGGTAGGCGAAGTCGGCGGGGTCGGCGGGCTTGTCGTACCAGGTGTTTTCGCCCGGTTCTGCCGCCGAAACGGGCGAATTGGTCTGGTACGACGGCACCACCGGGACCCCCGCCGCGATCGCGATGTCCCGCGCGGCGTCCTTGCGGCCCATCCGCTCGATCACGTCGGGGTCCGGGCCGATCCAGGCCAGCCCGGCGTCGCGGACCGCCTGCGCGAAGGCCGAGCGCTCGGAGAGGAAGCCGTAGCCGGGATGGACCGCCTCGGCGCCCGCCTCCTTCGCCGCGGCGACGACCGCGTCGACGTCCAGGTAGGAGCTGACGGGGACGGCGACGTCGGCCTCCCGCACGTGAGGCGCGTCGCTGTCCGCCTCGGAGTAGAGGGCGATGGTGCGGATGCCGAGATCACGGCAGGTCCGGAAGACCCGGAGCGCGATCTCGCCCCGGTTGGCGACGAGCACGGAGTGGAAGGTCATGGCTGCCTCTCCGGTGGCTTCGAGGCTCGGGCCGCCAGGCGGCCTTCGCACCTCAACCACCGTCGGTCACATTCGGAAGATGCCGTAGGACGGCTCGGGGACGGGCGCGTGGGAGGTGGCGGCGAGCGCCATGCCGAGCACGCGTCGGGTGTCGGCGGGGTCGATGATGCCGTCGTCCCAGAGCCGGGCGGAGGCATAGTAGGGCGAGCCCTGCTCCTCGTACTGCGCGCGGATCGGCTCCTTGAAGTCCTCGTCGTCCTCGCGCCCGGCCACCGTGGCCAGCACCGAGGCGGCCTGCTCTCCGCCCATCACCGAGATCCGGGAGTTGGGCCACATCCACAGGAACCGCGGGTCGTAGGCGCGGCCGCACATGCCGTAGTTGCCGGCGCCGTGGGAGCCGCCGATGACCACGGTGAACTTGGGTACGACGCTGCAGGCGACCGCGGTCACGAGCTTGGCGCCGTCCCGGGCGATGCCGCCGTTCTCGTACTCCTTGC
>CAZJDU010000123.1:0-10307 GCA_964544855.1 uncultured Nocardioides sp. | reverse complement strand
TGGAGGACTTGTAGGAGCAGTGCTCGCTCCACATCACCGAGTACATCGCCAGCTCGGAGCTGGTCGGTCGGCGGCCGAGGATCTCGCGGATCCGGTCGTACTCGTCCGCCTTCAGACCGAGCTCCGCCCAGGGCTGCTCACGGTCCGGGTCGGTGGCGGCGACGGTCACGGTGTCGAGGCCGGTGCGGGGGACGTCGGTGCTGGCAGCGGAGGTGTCGACCACGGCCTCAATCTATCCGGCCGACCGGCCTCGCTCCGAGTCGGCGACGCCCCCTCGGCCGGACCCGCTGACCGAGCACCGGGTCCCGGGCGGTTCAGCCCGTCGTCAGATCACGGGTCCGGAACCGGATCGCCCCGGCCGCGACGAGGACGACGGCGATCAGCGTGAGCACCAGCAGCGGCAGTGCCTCCTGCGTCTCCAGCGGCACCTGGGCGATGTGGCTGAGCGGCGAGAGGTCGACCACTGCGTCAGGGAAGTCGAGCGCGAAGCCGAGGTAGCCCACCACCATCGCGTAGACCGCCGCGACCCAGGCGAGATTGAGCCACCCGGAGCTGAACCCGAAGGCGAGCACGGCGATGCCGAGCAGGAGGGCGATCGCCGGGAGATAGACCACGGTGCCCCACACGACCTCGCCGAGGTAGGCGCCCTCACCGCTCACCAGTGCCGCCGTCGCGCCCATGCCGACGCCGGAGGCGAGCAGCACGACCACGGTGCCGACCAGTGCCGTGCCGAAGCCCGCGAGCAGCCACGACGATCGGCCGACGGCCGCTGCGAGGGCGATGCCGGCACGACCGTCGCGCTCCTCGGTGGTCAGCCGGTGGACCGCGACGATGCCGTAGCACAGGGCGACATAGGCGTTGAAGAGCGCACAGGTCGCCAGGTAGCCGTCGACCATGCGCGACGGGTCGCCCCCCATCGCGTCGATGAGGATCTCGTTGTCGACTCCGGCCATCGACTCCTGCACCGAGTCGGTGAGGCCTCCGTAGAGGGCACCGAGGACGAGCAGCACCACGGCCCACGCGATCATCGGACCGCGCTCGAGGCGCAGCGCGAGCGCGAACGGACCACGAAGGCGGGCCGCCGCCCGGGCGTTGCCCGGCCGCGGCTGGACGAGTCCGGCACCGAGGTCGCGGCGGGCCTGCAACCACGAGGCGATCGCGAAGACCACGCCCGCGAGCGCGACGCCGAGCAGCATGGGCCACCATCGGTCGTCGTAGAAGACCCGGGTCTGCTGCGCCCAGCCGATCGGCGAGAGCCACGACAACCAGCTGCCGCCCTCCTGCAGCACGTCCCCCGCTCCCCGGATCACGACGGCGGCACCGATCGACAGCGCAGCGAGCCCGGTGGCGGATCGGGAGTGCTCGACGACCTGGGCGGTGACGAGCGCGATGCCGCCGAAGACCAGGGAGATCATGGCCATGCTCGCGCCGAAGAGCCAGGTGCCGGAGACGCCGTAGTCGGCGGGCAGCACGAAGAGCGCGCTCACGATGCCGAGGGTGAGACTCGCGCCTGCGGTCAGCACCGCTGTCACCGCCAGCGGCGCGTGGCGACCGACCTCGGCGGCGCGAATGAGCTCGAGCCGGCCCGCCTCCTCCTCGGAACGGCTGTGCCGGGACACCAGCAGCACGGCCATGAACGCCGCGGCGATGTAGAGGTAGAGCGCATAGGCCCCGGCGAAGGCCGTCGCGTGCGTCGGCTGGTCCCAGCCGTAGCCGGGCCCGCTCATCACCGTGCCCGCCGGTGAGTCCATGAACCCCGCGATCGCCACGAGGTCGCTCTCCTCGGGGTAGGCGATCTGGATGGCGTTGGCGAAGTAGAACGCCGCGATGCCGATGCTGAGCAGCCAGACCGGCAGCTTGATCCGGTCGCGGCGCAGCGCGAGCCGGAGCAACGGCCAGAAGCCGGTGTAGGCCCTCATCGGCCGGCCTCCCCGTCATCGGCGTACTGCCGCAGGAAGAGCTCCTCCAGCGACGGGGGGTTGCTCGTCACGCTGACCACGTCGAGGTCGGCGAGCGCCTTCATCACGGTGCCGGTGTGCTCACCGTCGAGATGGAACGACACCTGGCCGTCGTGGATCTCCAGGCCGTGCACCCCGCCCAGGTGCTGGAGCCCGGACGCGTCCTGCCGCGTGGTCGCGACCACCCGGCTGCGGGTGAGATGCCGCAGGTCGTCGAGTCGTCCGGACTGCACGTTCTGTCCGTTGCGGATGATGGTGACGGTGTCGCAGAGCTTCTCCACCTCCGCCAGGATGTGGCTCGAGAGCAGCACCGTCCTGCCCTGGTCGCGCAGCTCGCGCACGCAGTCCTGGAACGCGAGCTCCATCAACGGGTCGAGCCCGGACGTCGGCTCGTCGAGCACGTAGAGCTCGACGTCGGAGGAGAGCGCCGCGACCAGCGCCACCTTCTGCCGGTTGCCCTTGGAATAGGTGCGGCCCTTCTTCGACGGATCCAGCTCGAACCGCTCGATCAGCTCGTCGCGACGCTGGACGTTCACCTCGCTGCGCAGCCGGTGGAGGACGTCGATGGCCTCGCCCCCGGTGAGCTGCGGCCAGAGGTTGACGTCGCCGGGCACGTAGACGAGCCGCTGATGCAGGCCGACGGCGTCGTGCCACGGATCGCCGCCGAGGAGGGTGACCGACCCGGAGTCGGCCTTCAGCAGCCCGAGCAGCACCCGGATGGTGGTGGACTTGCCGGCACCGTTGGGGCCGAGGAAGGCCGCGATCTCGCCGGGCTGGACGGTCATGTCGAACTCGTCCAGCGCGCGGACGGGCCCGAAGGTCTTGGTGAGCTTCTCGATCTCGAGGACAGCGGACATGAGGAGTCCTTTCGTGGGTTGCGGGGCTTCGAGGCTCAGGCCTTGGCGGCCTTCGCCCCTCGACCACCGGGTGGACGTCGGTACGGCGGTCAGGCGCCGTCCGCCTCCTCGGGCGGGTCCTTCATGTAGGCCAGGTAGGTGTCGAGCAGGGAGCTGTCGGTCAGCAGCCCCTGCGTGTAGAGCTCGAGCGCCGGCAGCGACATCTGGTCCAGCCAGCGCTTCATCGACCGCTGCGGGTCCGGGTCCTCGTCGAGACCGAACGTCAGCAGGGCACCGCCGAGCACGGCTGCGGCGATGAACCGTGCTCGCGCCGCGGGATCGCGGCTCGGGAGCATGACGCCCTCGGCGACCGCCTTCTCCGTGTAGTCGACGGCGTCGGCGACCATCCGATCGAAGAACTGGCGCGCCAGCGCGCCGCCTGCGCGGAACGACTGGATCAGGTAGCGCATCAGCGGCCCGTACTGCTCGATGGTGGCCAGGTTGCCCAGCATGTTCGCGGCGGGATCGCCCTCCAGGAACTGCTCCTCCTTGGCGGCCTTGATCTCGTGCAGGATCTGCTCGTCGCACGCCTCGCGCAGCCCGTCCTTGGAGCCGAAGTGGTGCCGGATCAGCCCGAGCGAGACCCCTGCCTCCTCGGCGATCGCCCGCAGGCCGACACCGAAGCCCTCGCGACCGAAGAGGTCGATCGCGGCGTTGCGGATCCGCGCCCTGGCGGCCAGATCCTCCGGCACTGTACGCATGTACAACATGCTATACGCACGTATAACGCCCTGACAAGCCGACGCCCGGCGATCCGGGGATGCCTCGCCACACGCATCCGCGTCGCCTTCTAGGGTGAGTGGTGCGGTTGGGATTCGGCCGGCTCGATCTGGAGAGAGGCGCACCATGACCACCACCTGCCCCAGCTGTGGCGCACCCAACGAGGACACCGCGACGTGCCGGCAGTGCGGCCAGGCGCTACCGCCCCCGCCGCCGGACACCCCACCCCCGGCGCCGGACACCCCGCCGCCTCCGGCCGGCAGCCCGGCCCCGCCGCGGCCGACGTACAACCCGTTCCTCGGCTGGCCGGTCAGCGACTACCTCCGCGACGCGGCCGCCGCGTTCTGCCTGTTCGCCTCGCTCGGCATGACCTGGGACCTCAGCGGCGACCGGGGCGGCGACAAGTGGTGGGTCGTCCTCTCCGTGCTGCTCGCCGTCGCCGCGCTCGTGCTGCCCTACCTGCTCAAGGCCAACCTCATCCCCGGGTGGACCCCGGCGCACAGCAAGCTCGCGAAGCTCGGCGCGACGGCGCCGTACCTCGCGAGCGTGATCGCGGTCCTGGTCACCGAGCTGGTCAACGTCGACCACGACCGCGACGGCGGCCTCGGCATCGCGCTCGGCCTGGGCACGGCCGGCGTCGCCCTCGTGCTCCAGCCCCGTCAGGCCGAGGAGCTGCCCTCCCCGACCGACGACCGGATGTGGAACAGGCTGGCCTACGGCTTCGGCGGAGCCGCGGTCGTGGCCGGCCTGGTGATGTACGCCGGCCTGCTCCTCCACGCCTCCGACCACCTCTTCGACGACGTGCTCGTCTTCTTCAAGACGCTCCTGGTCGCACCGGTGATGCTGGTGGCCGTCGCCGCGCTGCCCCTGGCGGGCTACGTCGGTGGCTCGGCGGCGTGGCGCCGGGTCTTCGCCACCTCCACCTTCACGCTCCTGGCCGTCAGTCTGCTGTCGATGGCCGACGAGGGCACGGCGCTCTTCTACTGGCCGCAGGCCGAGAAGTGGTACGGCGACGTCTTCCTCACCGGCTACGCCGGCACGTTCCTCCTCGGCGCCGCCGCCGGACTGAGCGTGTGCCGATCGCTCGGGCGCCGGCCCAGCGAGCAGGTGGAGCCCGTCGCCGAGTGGCGCCGCACTGCGAGCGCCGCCGCCCAGGTGGCCGCGGCGGCGAGCGCCGTCACGGTCGCGGCGCTGATCATCGGAACCGTCCAGGACACCGACGAGATCGCCGCCGCGATCGTCATCACCGTGATCGCCGCGCTGGCAGGGCTCGCCGCCGTGGTCGCCGCGGCGATGATGGGGCAGCTGCGGCGCACCCGGGTCCCGGTGCTGATCCTGCTCGGCACCACGATGCTGACCGGCATCATCGCGATGGGCGTGGCGAACGGCCAGGGCATGAACGTCGAGGGCCTCTACCACGGCCCGGCGCTTCCCGTGACCGGCTGGCTCGTCGCCGCGTGGGTCAGCCTGCCCGCCCTCGCCGGCGGCGCCCTGACCGTCCCGCCGGCCGTGCGGGCGGCGTACGGCCCCCTGATCCAGGGCACCCCGGGCTACCGCCCGACCGGGCCGCAGCCGCAGCAGCAGCCGCCGGTGCCCCCGCCGCAGCAGCCACCCCCACCGCCACCGCAACCGCCGCACGACGCCCCGTAGCGCGGCCTGCAGCGCGCCCGGTCCGACCGCCGAGCGGAGATCATCCGGCTCGCTCGCGAATCACAGCACTGTGATTACTGCGCGAGACTGTTACTCATGTGATTTCTGTGGTTATCGTGACGCTGCTGAGGATGTTGTCCGACCTGACTGGAGTCTCGCGATGCTTCCCCGTCTGCTCCCCCGTGTTGCGCTCAGTGCCGCCCTCGTCGCGGTCGCGGCGATGGTGGTGACGGTCGTCCCCGCTTCCGAGGACAGCGCGACCACGCCCGAGACCGCCGCCGAGCTGCGACTCGCCGGCAACGGCAACCCGGTGACGCCCGGCCACTTCAAGGGGTTCGGCTTCGACCAGTGCGTCGCTCCGAGCTCGCGCGCGATGAAGCGGTGGATGTACCACTCGCCCTTCCTCGCCGTCGGCATCTACATCGCCGGCGACTCCCGCGGCTGCCGCAACCAGCCCAACCTGACGCCCGCGTGGGTGCGCCAACAGCTGCGCCGCGGCTGGAAGCTGCTGCCGATCACCCTCGGCCCGCAGGCCTTCTGCCACCCCGGCTTCCCGCGGTACGGCGACGACGAGGTCATCCGCAAGCGAGCCGGCGCCGACAACTGGTATCGCAACGCTCGACGCCAGGGCCATCGCGAGGCGGTCACCTCGGTCGACGCGGCGCAGGCGCTGGGCATCCGGCCCCGCAGCACGCTGTGGTACGACCTCGAGGGTTTCGACATCACGCGCACCAAGTGCCGCGAGTCCGCCCTCGCCTTCCTCAGTGGCTGGAGCTACAAGATCCGCAAGCTCGGCTACGTCTCCGGGGTCTACTCCAGCGCCGGCTCCGGCCTCAAGGCGCTGGACAACGCGCGCGTGCACCGGCCCGGGCGCTTCACGTTCCCGCAGCGGATCTGGATCGCCCGATGGGACGGGAAGGCCAACACCTCCACCTCCTACCTCCGCTCCGACGGCTGGCGCCCGGGCGGCCGGATGAAGCAGTACCGAGGCGGGCACCGCGAGACCCACGGCGGCGTCACGATCAACATCGACAGCAACTTCGCCAACCTCGGCAAGGGGATGCACGCTCCTCGCGAGACCCACTGCCGCGGCGTCCGGATCAGCTTCCCCCGCTACCAGACGATCCGGCCCCCGACCCGGACCAGCGTCCCACCGGCCGGGCAGGTCAAGGCCCTCAAGTGCCTGCTGCGCGAGAAGGGCTACTTCACCACGGGCAGGATGAACCGCGTCTACGGCCAGCGCGCTCGCGCGGCCGCGGTCGCCTGGAAGCGGGACCACGGCTTCGGCCGGTCGGCGATTTGGTACCGCGGGCACTGGACCTCGATCCTGTCCGCCGGCAGGAAGCCCGCGCAGAAGTACGGCTCGGCCGGGCCCTACACCCGCCGCGTGCAGCGGGCGCTCAACGCCGCCGACCCACAGCTCCGACAGCGGACGCACGGCAGGTTCACCTGGTCGGTCCGCCGATCGGTGAAGGCCTACCAGCGCCGCGTGGGGCTGCCGGTCACCGGCATCGTCAACAAGCGGACCTGGCGTCAGCTGCAGGCCGGGGTGAGGAAGTAGGACGGGTCACGGTGCTGGACGTCAGCCGACGGGCGGACCCGCCACCAGCGCCACCGCGGTGAGGACGGCGACGGCGGCGATCCCCGCTGCGAGCCCCTGACCGGGCTTGCGGATCAGCCACACGACCAGCCCTTCCAGCGCACCGGTCGGCTGGTCGGCCGACAGCCGCCAGCCGTCGGCGAGGCCGCCGCGCCGCTCGACGTACCACTCGAAGGCGAGCGTCGCGAACGGCGGGATGGCGCACAGCAGGCCGACGATCGTACGCCGGGCGCTCCAGCGGCGGTCGATCGCGACCACCACGGTCGCGAGGCAGTAGGCGATGAATGCGATGCCGTGCAGCGGGCCGAAGACCTGGACGCCGAGCTCGGTGGTCCCGGGCACGTACTTCACGAACATGCCGACCAGCAGGCCGGCCCAGGTGCAGGCCTCGGCGATCGCGACGCCACGGAACAGCTGCCGCGAGGTCATGCGAGGACCCCCTCGGCGACCGAGGCGAAGAACCCCAGCCCGTCGGTGCCCGACCCGGTGAGCGTCTCGACCGAGTGCTCCGGGTGCGGCATCAGGCCGACGACGTTGCCGCGCTCGTTGGCGACGCCGGCGATGTCGTGGACCGAGCCGTTGGGGTTGTCGTCGAGGTAGCGCACCACGACCTGCCCCTCGCCCTCGATCCGCTCCAGCGTCGGCGCGTCGGCGACGAAGCCGCCCTCGCCGTTCTTGAGCACGACGGTGATCTCCGCGCCCTCGTCGTAGGCGTTGGTCCACGCGGTGCGGTTGTTCTCGACCCGCAGCCGCTGGTCACGGCAGATGAACCTGCGGTGGTCGTTGCGGATCAGCGCACCCGGCAGCAGGTGGGACTCGCAGAGGATCTGGAAGCCGTTGCAGATGCCGAGCACCGGCAGTCCCCGCTGGGCGCCCGCGATCACCTCGGACATCACCGGGGCGAACCGGGAGATCGCGCCGCAGCGCAGGTAGTCGCCGTACGAGAAGCCGCCGGGGAGGACGACGGCGTCGACGCCGTGGAGGTCGGCGTCGCCGTGCCACAGTGCGACCGCCTCATGGCCGCCGATGCGCACGGCGCGGCGCGCGTCGGCGTCGTCCAGGGAGCCCGGGAAGGTGACGACCCCGAGTCTCACCGGGCGGTCTCCTCGACCGTGACCCGGTAGTCCTCGATCACCGGGTTGGACAGCAGCTTCTCGGCCATCTGGTCGACCTCGGCGAGGATCTCGTCGGTGATCTCTCCCTCGAACTCGAGCTCGAACCGCTTGCCCTGACGGACATCGGTCACTCCGGCGAAGCCGAGCCGGGGCAGCGCCCCGAGCACCGCCTTCCCCTGCGGGTCGAGGATCTCGGGCTTCGGCATGACGGCTACGACGACTCGGGCCACGCGCCGCAGTCTAGGACCTACGACACGTGGCCCGTGAGCCGACGTGAGTGTGATGTCAGCTGAGCTCGCGCTTGAGGATCTTGCCGGTGGCGGTCATCGGCAGGTCGTCGACGACCTCGACCATGCGCGGGTACTTGTAGGCCGCCATCTGCTCCTTGCCCCAGGCGACGAGGTCCTCGCCGGTGGTGGTCGCGCCCTCGTTGAGGATCACGAACGCCTTGATCTCCTCGCCGTGGCTCTCGTGGGGCACCCCGATGACGGCGGCCAGCGAGACGTCGGGGTGCGACATCAGCACCTCCTCGATCTCGCGGGGGTACACGTTGAACCCACCGCGGATGATCATGTCCTTGGAGCGGTCGACGATGTAGTACCAGCCGTCGGCGTCGCGGCGGCCGACGTCGCCGGAGCGGAACCAGCCGTCCTGGAGCACCTCGGCGGTGGCCTCGGGGCGGTTGTAGTAGCCCTTCATGATGTTGTGGCCCTTGATGGCGATCTCGCCGACGGCGGTCTTGCCGTCCTCCTGGAGATCGCCGGGGACCTCCTCCCAGCTCTCGGGCTGGAGCAGCTTCATCTCGACGCCCGGGATCGGCGTGCCGATCGAGCCGACCCGCGGTTCCTCACCGAGTCGCGAGAAGCTCGCCACCGGCGAGGTCTCGGACAGCCCGTAGCCCTCGAGGATGGTGACGCCGAAGCGCTTCTGGAACTCCTTGTGCACCTCGACCGGGAGCGCGGATCCGCCCGCGACGGCCACCCGCATGTTGTCGGCGAGGGTCTGCACGTCGACGGTCTCGTCGAGGGCGCCGAGCAGCCCCCAGTACATCGTGGGGACCCCGGCGAAGAACGTGACCTCCTCCGTCAGCATCAGCTCGATCGCACCCGCCGGCTCGAAGCGCGGCTGGAGCACCACGGTGCCGCCGTAGGCGAAGGTGCCGTTCTGCACCACGCTCTGGCCGAACGAGTGGAAGAGCGGCAGCACGCACAACGCGGTATCCGGGGTGTCGGCCGAGGCGCCGAAGAGCTGCTCGCCGAGCGTCGCGTTGTCGCGCATGTTGCGGTGACGCAGCTCGGCGCCATTGGGCTGGCCGGTGGTGCCGGAGGTGTAGAGGATGACGGCGGTGTCGTCGTCATCGGTGTCGACGGTGTCGAACGTCGGCGGCTGCTGGGCGATGCCCCGGCCGAGCGTCTCGGTGCCCTCGATCGGCGACGGCGCGGCGGGGTCGGCGGTGATCATGAAGAAGTGCTCGCACCCGTCGGCGCCCTGGAAGCCGGCGTAGCCCTCCTCGCCGATGGCGAGGTCCGGGGTGCCCTGGAAGCAGAAGTACGCCTTCGCGTCGGAGTCGTCGAGGTGGTAGGTCACCTCGCGCGCCTTGAGCAGCACGTTGAGCGGTACGACGGCGGCGCCGGCCTTGAGGATGCCGTAGTAGACCAGGGTGAAGTAGGGCAGGTTGGGGCAGCTCAGCGCCACCTTGTCGCCGGACCCGATGCCGCGCGAGGCCAGCAGGTTCGCCACCTGGTTGGCCACCGCGTCGACCTGCGCGTAGGTCAACCGGGTGTCGCCGAACACGATGGCCTCACGGTCGGGAAACTTCTGGGTGCTGTCTTCCAGCAGGGCAGCGAGGTTCGTCATGGGGCACAACCTACTCGCCGGTTGTGCGGGCGGTCACCCAGTGGCTCCGATGCCGAGGTGCAGCGAAACATCGGCACGTCGCCGTCGATGTCAACGATCGATGTGAGAGCTCGATGTTCGGGTTCGTCGTCCGAACCGCACGCTCGACTGGCTGTGTGACGTCGTCGCGAGAGCGACGCGCGTTGTCCCTGGATGGCTCCCCACCACCGGGTCAGCCACCGTGTCGGCGACGAGCCCGTCCCATCTGGCGAAGCGCACCGGATCTCGACTCATCCGATCGGTTGGTGGACACCCTCCGCGTGAGGATTCCGCCCCGGTGCCTCGACATCCGGTCAGAACTGCTCGCCGGTCAACAGCTCGTAGGCCTCGACGTAGCGGCTGCGGGTGCGCTCGACGACCTCGGGCGGCAGCGGCGGCGGAGGCGCACCCGAGGCGCGGTCCCATCCGGAGTCCGGTGAGAGCGCCCAGTTGCGCACGATCTGCTTGTCGTACGACGGCTGCGCGCGGCCCG
>CAZJDU010000122.1:0-10431 GCA_964544855.1 uncultured Nocardioides sp. | reverse complement strand
CGACCGGCACCCGCCACTCGCCGGTGCCGTTGCCGATGAGGTGGTAGAGGAAGCACCGGTTCTGAGCCAGGGACGGGTCGTGCAGCGAGGCGAAGGTGCCGATCAGCGCGTCGGTCGCCACCACCCCCCGCACGGTGTCGTCGGTGAACCGCCGCTCGATCGCCTCGCCGAGCGGTCGCTCGACGACGTCGCTCCAGATCGTGGGGTCCACCCGGCTGCGCAGCGTGGCCTCCGCGGGGAGCGGATCGAGCAGGGTCGGGGCGACCACCTCGGCCAGCCCGCCGACCTCGGCGTAGAAGGCCTGCCACGCGTCGTACTCCTCGTCGGCGCCGGTGAGGTCCCGGAACGACGCCCGCGTCACCTCACCCTCGACCCGCTCGACGAGGAGACCCGACGCGTGTCCACCGCGCACCACCGGGGTGTACGACGCCGTCGGCCGCGAGACCAGCGCGACGTCGAGACCGAGGTCGGTGACGATCTGCTCGGGCATGACCGAGACCAGGTAGGAGTACCGCGAGAGGCGGGTCGGGACCCCCGTGAACGCCGGGGCCGAGATCGCGGCGCCTCCGACGTGGTCGAGCCGCTCGAGGACGAGCACCGAGAGCCCGGCGCGGGCGAGGTAGGCGGCGGCAGTGAGGCCGTTGTGGCCGGCGCCGACGATGATGACGTCGTAGTGGTCGCGGGTGGTCACTCGGTCACGCTAGCCCGACCGGCCGATGGATGCTCGAGGTCGGGGGTTGTCCGGTGTTCGCTGAACTTGTCGGGCAGTGCAACGCCGGACAACGTCAGCGATCCCCGGTCGACCGGGGATCCCCTCCACCCCCCCCACGCGCGCCTACCGCCGCCACGCCGGCGCCCGCCCGGCCCGCTCCCGGGGAGCCGTGCGCAGCAGCGGCAGCACGCGTGGCGCGATCAGCGTCGAGAGCGCCATCACGCTCACCGAGCGGACGACCGCCGACGCCTGGTCGATCCGCACCAGCGTGGCCTGCAGCTCCTGGTGCGAGGGGGTCGCGACCCGGCACAGCACGTCGAACTCTCCGGTCGTGACGTAGGCCTCCAGCACGTGGGGGATCGCCGCGAGGTCGCGGGCGACCTCGTCGAGCGCCCCCTGGGAGATGTGCAGCGTGACGAACGCCTGGACCGGGAACCCGGCCGCCTCGGGGTCGATCTCAGGTCCCCAGCCCGCGATCACGCCGGCCTCCTGGAGCCGTCGCAGCCGGCTCTGCACGGTGGCGCGCGCCACCGCGGTGATCCGCGAGAGCTCCATGTCGCCGACCCGCGGCCGCTCGGTCAGGGCCGTGAGCAGCGCCAGGTCGAGATCGTCCAAGTGGTGCGGGTCGTGGTCCATGCCTTCCAAACTAGACGAACCGACCAGTTGTCTCGCCTGACGCCACGTCATACTGATCACTTTGCTGAGTCCCAAGTGTGCAGATTGAGACTTCCGCATCGAGCGGCTTCGATGGTGACGCACGCCACCGTCGTCGAAAGGCCCTGCATGTCGCTGCACGAGACCCTGACCCCCGAGGAGCGGCTCGCCGACCTCGACCACGCCACGCTGCGCCAGCTCGTCGGCCTCGTCGAGTACGACGACGCCCAGGACCCGTTCCCGGTCACCGGCTGGGACTCGGTGGTCTGGGCGGTCGGCAACGCGGCGCAGTCGGCGCACTTCTTCCAGTCCGCCTTCGGCATGGAGCTGGTCGCCTACTCCGGTCCCGAGACCGGCAACCGCGACCACGCCGCCTACGTGCTGACCAGCGGCGCGGTGCGGTTCGTCGTCAAGGGCGGCGTCGACCCGGCCAGCCCCGTCGCGGCCCATCACGCGCAGCACGGCGACGGCGTCGTCGACGTGGCGCTCGAGGTGCCCGACGTCGACCGCTGCATCGAGCACGCCCGCACGGCCGGTGCCGAGGTGCTCGAGGAGCCCTACGACGTCTCCGACGAGCACGGCACGGTGCGGATGGCCGCGATCGCGACGTACGGCGAGACCCGGCACACCCTCGTCGACCGGTCGTCCTACGACGGCCGCTACCTCCCCGGCTATGTCGACCGGACCTCGTCGTACACGAAGCGTCCCGGCGCGCCGAAGCGGCTCTTCCAGGCGCTCGACCACGTCGTCGGCAACGTCGAGCTGGGCCGGATGGACGAGTGGGTGGGGTTCTACCATCGGGTCATGGGGTTCACGAACCTCGCGGAGTTCATCGGTGACGACATCGCCACCGACTACTCCGCCCTGATGTCGAAGGTCGTCGCCAACGGCAACCACCGGGTGAAGTTCCCGCTCAACGAGCCGGCCCAGGGCAAGCGGAAGTCGCAGATCGACGAGTACCTCGACTTCTACGGCGGCCCGGGCGTGCAGCACCTCGCGCTGGCGACCAACGACATCCTCCGCACCGTCGACGCGATGCGCGCGGAGGGCATCGCGTTCCTCGCCACGCCGGACTCCTACTACGAGGACCCCGAGCTGCGGGCCCGCATCGGTGAGGTGCGGGCCCCCATCGAGGAGCTGCAGCGTCGCGGGATCCTGGTGGACCGCGACGAGGACGGCTACCTCCTGCAGATCTTCACCAAGCCCCTGGGCGACCGGCCGACGGTGTTCATCGAGCTGATCGAACGCCACGGCTCGCTCGGTTTCGGGAAGGGCAACTTCAAGGCGCTCTTCGAGGCCATCGAGCGCGAGCAGGAGCGCCGCGGCAATGTCTGAGCAGCGGCGGTCCGAGGGACGAGGACCGGCGCGTGGCGAAGCAGGTTGAGTGCCCGCGCGGGTGAGCTTGCGAACCCGCGACCGGGTGTATCGAAACCAGGAGGCGACATGGCCCACTACCACCGAGCCGGCAAGGTCCCGCCCAAGCGGCACACCCAGTTCCGCGACGAGGCCGGCGCGCTCTACTACGAGGAGCTGATGGGGGAGGAGGGCTTCTCCTCCGACTCCTCGCTGCTCTACCACCGGCACGTGCCGTCGGCGATGGTCGACGCGCGCACCTGGGACCTGCCCGACCAGAGCACCACGCCCAACGCGCCGTTGAAGCCGCGGCACCTGACGCTGCACGACCTCTTCGACGACCACGAGTGGAAGTCGCTCGACGCGGTGACCGGACGGCGGCTCCTGCTCGGCAACGCCGACGTCCGGATCAGCTACGTCGCGGTCGGGGAGACCTCGCCGCTGTATCGCAACGCGGTCGGCGACGAGTGCGTCTTCGTCGAGGCCGGCCGGGCGGTCGTCGAGACGGTCTTCGGTGACCTCACCGTCGGCCCCGGCGACTACGTGATCCTGCCGCGCTCCACGACCCACCGCTGGGTGCCCGAGGGTGAGGGGCCGCTGCGGCTCTACGCGATCGAGGCGAGCAGCCACATCAGCCCGCCGAAGCGCTACCTCTCCCGCTACGGGCAGTTCCTCGAGCACGCGCCGTACTGCGAGCGGGACCTGTGGCTGCCCACGCCCCCGCGGGTCGTCGAGGACACCGACGTGGAGGTCCACGTCAAGCACCGCGGCGCCGGCGGCTCGCTGACCGGCTCGGTGCACGTGACCCCGCACCACCCGTTCGACGTGGTCGGGTGGGACGGCTGCCTCTACCCCTACGCCTTCAACGTCGACGACTTCGAGCCGATCACCGGCCGGGTGCACCAGCCGCCGCCGGTGCACCAGGTCTTCGAGGGGCAGAACTTCGTGGTGTGCAACTTCGTGCCGCGCAAGGTCGACTACCACCCGCTGTCGGTGCCGGTGCCCTACTACCACTCCAACGTCGACAGCGACGAGGTGATGTTCTACGTCGCCGGCGACTACGAGGCGCGCAAGGGCTCGGGCATCGACAAGGGCTCGATCACGTTGCACCCCGGCGGCCATGCCCACGGCCCGCAGCCCAGCGCGATCGAGGCGAGCCTCGGAGCGGAGCGGTTCGACGAGCTGGCCGTCATGGTCGACACGTTCCGTCCCCTCGAGCTGGGCGAGGCCGGACGGGCGACCGATGACGGCGTCTACGCCTGGTCGTGGACGGAGGGTCGGTCGTGACCACCGGCTTCTCGCCCGCGGTGTCCGGCTGGCTCGACCTGCCCGACGACCATCCCTACGGCCTGCAGACGCTGCCGTACGGCGCCTTCACCACCCCGTCGCTGCGCGGCCACCGGGTCGGCGTGCGGGTGGGCGAGGACGTCCTCGACCTCACCGCGGCGACCGAGCGGCTCGACCCGGACCGGGCCGGGCTCTTCGCCGGGGGCACGCTCGACTCGTTCCTGGCGGCGGGCCGCGGCACCTGGCACGACGTCCGTTCCGCCGTGACCGACTGGCTGACCGACCCCGCACGGCGCCGTGAGGTGGAGCCCCTGCTGGTGCCGGTCGCCGACGTCAGCATGGCGCTGCCCTTCACCGTCGCCGACTACGTCGACTTCTACGCCTCCGAGCACCACGCGACCAACCTCGGTCGCATCCTGCGACCCGGCGAGCCGCCGCTGCCCCCCAACTGGAAGCACCTGCCGATCGGCTACCACGGCCGGGCGGGCACGGTCGTCCCCTCGGGCACCCCGGTCCGCCGCCCGCACGGGCAACGGCTCACCCCGGAGCACGAGGTCGGCTTCGGCCCGACCGAGCGGCTCGATCTCGAGGCCGAGGTCGGGTACGTCGTCGGCACACCGAGCCCGCTGGGCCGGCCGGTCCGGCTCGAGGAGGCCGCCCACCACGTCTTCGGCGTGTGCCTGGTCAACGACTGGTCCGCCCGGGACATCCAGGCCTGGGAGTACCGTCCGCTCGGCCCGTTCGGCGGCAAGTCGTTCGCGACGTCGCTCTCTCCCTGGGTGGTGCCGCTGGCCGCGCTCGACCATGCGCGGGTCGCGCCGCCGGCGCGGGATGTCGCGCTGCTGCCCTACCTCGACGACGCCGGCACCGAGCCCTGGGGCCTGGACCTGCGGCTGGAGGTGTCGATCAACGGCACCGTGGTCACCCGGCCCCGTGCGGAGACGATGTACTGGACGGTCGCGCAGTTCGTGGCCCACCTGACCGCCAACGGGGCGTCCCTGCGCACCGGTGACCTGCTCTGCTCCGGCACCGTGAGCGGCCCCGGCTGGGAGGAGCGCGGCTCGCTGGTCGAGCTCACCCTGGGCGGCGCGGAGCCGGTCCGGCTGGACGACGGCGGGGAGCGGCTCTTCCTCGAGGACGGTGACGAGGTGCTGATCGCGGCCACCGCGCCCGGCCCCGGTGGGAGCACGGTGGGCTGCGGTGAGGTGCGCGGCGTCGTCGTCGCCAACCCCTGACCAACCGCGCCGCGGGACGATCGTGCGCCACGACCCCCGGACGGAGGAGCAGGCATGACCGAGGTCATCGACCGGTCCCGTGAGGAGCAGCTCCTCGAAGCGGCCCTCGCCTCGGGCGCGCACGTCGTCCTCGAGGGACCACCGGGCACGGGCAAGTCCACGCTGCTCCGCGAGGTCGCCTCCCACCGGCACACCTCGTTCGTGCTCGTCGAGGGCAACGCGGAGCTGACCCCGGCGCGGCTGCTCGGCCACTTCGACCCGGCGCTGGCGCTCGCCCACGGCTACCGCCCGGACGTGTACGTCGACGGTCCGTTGCTGACCGCGATGCGCGCCGGTGGCCTGCTCTACCTCGAGGAGCTCAACCGGGTGCCCGAGGAGACCCTCAACGTGCTCATCACCGCGATGTCCGAGCGCGAGGTCGCCGTACCCCGGCTCGGCAGCATCGCCGCCGCCGACGGCTTCGCGGTGGTCGCGGCGATGAACCCGTACGACGCCGTCGGCACCGCGCGGGTGTCGAGTGCCGTGCACGACCGCACCTGCCGGATCGCGATGGGCTACCAGTCGGTCGGTGCCGAGCGGCGGATCGTGGCCACCCAGGCCGGGATCACCGACGACGACTGGTGCGGCGCCGTCGTGGACCTCGTACGACGCACCCGTGACCATCCCGACCTGCGGATCGGCTCCTCGGTGCGCGGCGCGATCGACCTCGCGCGCATCACGCGCGAGCTGGCGAAGGTCCGGGGCGTGCCGGTCGACGACTGGGGCGCCGGCCTGGACGCCGCGCTGCTCGCCCTCAGCGGGCGGGTCCGGATGCACGAGGCGAGCACGCGGACACCGGAGGAGGTCGTCACCGACCTCTACACCGAGGTCTTCGGGCGCTCGCCGGACCCCGAGGAGGCGGGCGACGCGGGGGAATGACGAGCCCGCCGCCTCCCGAGGCGGCGGGCGGTGGAGCACAGCGAACCGATCGCGGTGGTGCGCGGAGGGAGCCGGGGCGGCGGACGTTCGGCCGCGACGAGCTGGCGCGCCACGACCGCTTCGAGGAGATCTCCCCGGAGGTCGGAGAGCTCGACGTCGACGCCGTGGAGAGCGCGATGGCCGAGGACCCCGACGATGTGCTGACGCTGCTGATGAAGCTGCGACGGGCGACCGACCCGGCGCTCCGGGCTCAGGCCCAGGCGATCGCCCCGCGGCTGGTGCTGGATCACGCGCGGCGCGGGGTGGACGCGGCGCGCGGGACCGGTGTGCTGCGGCCGTCGACCGCCGACCGCGGCGGTGACGTCGACCTCGACGCGTCGCTCGAGGAGCTCGTCCAGGCGAGGGCGGAGCGACGGCTGACCCGGCCGGAGGAGCTCGCGAGCCGGATGTGGTCGCGTCCGGAGACCGCGCTCTGCCTGCTGGTGGACCGCTCCGGGTCGATGGACGGGCATCAGCTGGCGACGGCCAGCATGGCGGCGGCCGCGTGTGCGCTGCGCGCGCGGGGCGAGCTGTCGGTGGTGGCGTTCGGCAGCTCGGTGGAGGTGGTCGCGCCGCTCGGGGAGGACCTGCGGCCCGAGACCGTGGTGGAGCAGGTGCTCGGGCTGACGGGCCACGGCACCACCTCGCTGAGCGGAGCGCTGCGGGCCGCCGGGTCGCAGCTGCACCGCGCGCGGGCACGCCGGCGGATCACGCTGCTGCTGTCGGACTGCCGTGCGACCGACGACGTCGACCCGGTGCCGGCGGCTCGGGCTCTGGAGGAGCTGTGCATCCTGGCGCCTGCCGAGGATCGTGAGGAGGCGGACGACCTGGCCCGGTCGACCGGCGCGCGGGTGGTGCCGATCGCCGACATCGGCGGCCTGCCCGCCGCGCTCGAGCAGCTGCTGCGGGGCCAGCCGTCGTAGCCGATGGTCGCGGCGCCAGCGGGTCGTGTGCCTGAGCCCATCGGTGGGCGGGTTGTGGGGCACACGACTCGGCTGCGGGGGGCCAGCGCGACGCCCGGGGTCAATCCCGGTCGAGATGCTTCTCGAAGAAGAGCTCGGCGTACGGGTTGTCGTTGTAGCGCCCGATCCGGTGGTAGCCGGCCCGGTCATACATCGCGATCGCGTCGGTGAGCGTGCCGTTGGTGTCGAGGACCACCCGGTCGTGCCGGTGGTCGCGCGCGAGCTGCTCGAGGTGGCGCAGCATCCGCGAGCCCAGTCCGGCGCCGCGCCAGCCGGGATGCACCCACATCCGCTTGATCTCGCAGGTCTCGCCGTCGAGCTCCGGCAGTGGCCGGATGCCGCCGTAGGCGACCGGCTCGCCGTCGCTGATGGCCACGACGTAGGTCGCCCCGGGCTCGGGAGTCGCCGGTCCGGGGTCGAAACCGTCGGGGAAGCGGCGGTCCAGCTCGGCGATGTAGCGATCCGTCGCCTCGCGGGCCGCCGGGTCGTCGGGGGAGACCTCGCGGAGCCGGATCGTGGCGGCGCGCACCAGGAGGTCGGCGGTCCCGAGCGCATCGGCCAGCCGCGCCTGCTGGCGCGGGGTGAGTGGCGCGACCAGTCGGCTGGCGAGCTGCTCGGACCGGTCGTCGAGGTCGCGCAGCGCCGTACGTCCCTGCTCGGTGAGCCGTACGACGCGCCGGCGCCGGTCGGCCGGGTCGGGGAGGGTGGCGACGAGCCCGTCGTGCTCCAGGCGGCGCAGCAGCCGCGACAGGTGACCGGAGTCGAGGTCGAGCCGCTCCCTGAGGCGTCGGACGGTGGTGCCCTCGTCGGCGCCGATCTCGAAGAGCAGCCGGTTGACCGCCAGCGGGCGGCCGGTGCCGAGGAAGGACTCCTCGAGCACGCCGATGCGCTGGGTGTAGGTGCGGTTGAAGCGCCGCAGGGTGGCGGTGGTCGCGGTCATTTCTCTGACTCTAGTCAGAAACTTCTCGTGAGCCAACTGCCGACGCCCGGGTGTTCATCGCCCCCGACCGGACCGACCCGGAGACCCACGAACGACAACAGCCGGCCTCCGCGAAGGAGACCGGCTGTCGGTGACTGGGGTGAGTGACGGGACTTGAACCCGCGACCCTCGCGACCACAACGCGATGCTCTACCAGCTGAGCTACACCCACCAGGGCCCTCATCAGGGCGGGGACGAGTGTAGACCGATCACCCCGAGTTCGTGGAATCGGTATCGCCTGGCGTCTCACCGAGGCCCGTGATCGACCCTCCGTGACGGGCCGCGATCCCCTTGGCGGTGGCCGAGTCCGCGCCGGGCGGAGGGACGAAGACGGCCTCGCGGTAGTAGCGCAGCTCCTCGATGCTCTCCTGGATGTCGGCGAGCGCACGATGGTTGCCGCGCTTGGTGGGGGAGGCGTAGTAGGTGCGGGGGTACCACCGCCGGGCGAGCTCCTTGATCGAGGACACGTCGACGATGCGGTAGTGGAGGTACTCGTCGAGGCGTGGCATGTCCCGGGCCAGGAAGGCGCGGTCGGTGCCGACCGAGTTGCCGGCCAGCGGAGGTCGGGCGTTGGTGCCGCACTCCTCCCGCAGGTAGGCCAGCACCTGCTCCTCGGCCTCCTCCAGCGTGACGCCACCGGAGAGCTCGTCGAGCAGGCCCGACGTCACGTGCATCTTCCGCACCAGGTCGATCATCTGGTCCAGCGCCTCGGGCGGTGGTTTGACGATGATGTCGACGCCGCCGCCGACCACGTTGAGGTCGTAGTCGGTCACGAGTGCGGCGATCTCGATCAGCGCATCCGCGCCGAGGTCGAGTCCCGTCATCTCGCAGTCGATCCAGACCAGTCGCTCAGCCACGGGACCCCACCTTATGCGCTCGGTCACATTCTCGTGCCGGGACGCCCGGTCCTCGTCCACGACCGCGTTCAGGATGCGTTCAGACGTCTCGCCTAGGCTTCGTCCCATCATGAACACGGGGGTGCACGGATGGCTCGGGCTGGTCGCCCGACTCGTGACCGGGGGCGTCTGGATCGTCGCGGGCGCGCTCAAGGTCGGTGACGCCCAGGGAAGCATCGAGGCGGTGCGCGCCTACGAGCTGTTGCCCGCTGGCCTGGTCGACCCGGTGGGGCTCGCCCTGCCCGCGGTCGAGCTGGTCGTCGGCCTCGCGCTCGTGCTCGGTGTGTTCACCCGTGCCGCGGCCGTGGTCTCGGCGCTGCTGTTCGTCGCGTTCATCGTCGGCATCGCGTCGGTCTGGATACGCGGCATCGAGATCGACTGCGGCTGCTTCGGCGGTGGCGGTGCCGAGCCCGGGGCGAGCTCCGCCTACCCGTGGGAGATCGCTCGCGACGCCGCCCTGTTCGCAGCGTCGGTCTACATCGTCGTGCTGCGTCGTACCCGCCTCGCGCTGGACAACCTGATCTTCCCCACCCGCCCTGCCGCTCCGCCCGACGACGCCACCGACCCCGACCGGTCCGTCGGCGCAACACCACGAGGAAGCTGATGTCGAAGAAGTCCAACGCCCAGTCGCGGGCCGACAAGGCCGCCGCGCTCCGTGCCGAGCAGGCGAAGAAGGAGCGCAACCGGCGGTTCCTCGCCATCGGCGCCGTCGTGGCGGCGATGGTCGCCATCATCGGTGGGGCCGTGGCCTACACCATGTTCAGCCAGGAGGAGATCACGGCGGCGCCGGCCGGGTCGAGCGAGTACGGCCTCACCTACGGCGAGACCGACGCGCCGCACGAGGTCGTCATCTACGAGGACTTCCTCTGCCCACACTGCAAGACGATGGAGGACGCCACGAGCGCGGACCTCGATCGGCTCGCGGGCGAGGGCGACGTCGTCGTCGACTACCGCCCGGTCGCGTTCCTCGGTGACTACTCGCTGCGCGCCACCAACGCCTTCAAGGTGGTGCTCGACGAGTCGGGCGCCGAGGTCGCCAAGGAGTTCCACGACGAGCTCTTCGACAACCAGCCCGCCGGGGGCGGCGAACCGCCCAGCGACGACGACCTGATCGCGATGGCCGTCGACGCGGGCGCCGACGAGGCCGACATCCGGCCGGGCGTCGAGGAGCTGGCGCAGCGGTCGTGGGTCGAGGAGGCCACCACGGCGGCCCAGGAGTCCGGTGTGACCGGTACGCCGACGATCCTGCTGGACGGTCAGCCGTTCACCGACGGCAGCTCGTGGAGCGACATCGGTGACAACCTGGTGGCCGCCATCGAGGGCTCCGGCTGACCCGAGCGGCTAGGGAAGCACTGATCAATGGCGCCGTCGCGAGCGTCGCGAGGCGAGTGCGCTG
>CAZJDU010000121.1:0-10590 GCA_964544855.1 uncultured Nocardioides sp. | reverse complement strand
GCGACAGGGACGGCGCGCAACACTGCTGCCACGGGCAGCGGCCCGTAGACGTGGGGGAAGGTCTCGGCGCTCCCCGGGTCACCCGGTTCCTCCACGACGGGCACGTCGAGCCGGTCGGTGTCGATCTCGAGGAGCAGCAGCGGCTCGTCGACGTCGGCATAGAACCGCGCGCGGATCCTCGGCCACTGCTCGCCCCGGCTGGCGTGGATGAACCCCTCCTCCGCGAGCGTCCGTCCGCGGGTGGAGGTGCGATAGGTGCCGTCCGCCACCGCCGCCTCCCAGTCCGAGGCCAGCGCGAGGTGATAGATCGTGGTCATGCGGTGGCCGGTCAGAAGAGCCGCTCCGTGGGGTCGTCCAGCCCCCGGAGCGCGTCGTAGTCGACGACGGAGCAGGCGATGCCGCGGTCGCCGGCCAGCACGCGTGCCTGCGGCTTGATCTCCTGGGCTGCGAAGATCCCGCGCACCGGAGCCAGCAGCGGGTCGCGGTTGAGCAGCTCCAGGTAGCGCGTCAGCTGCTCGACGCCGTCGATCTCGCCGCGTCGCTTGACCTCGACGGCGACGCTCACCCCCTCGGGGTCACGGCACATCAGGTCGACCGGACCGATGGCGGTCGGGTACTCGCGACGGACGAGGGTCAGGCCGTCGCCCAGCGTGTCGGGGTGGTCGGCGAGCAGCTCCTGGAGGTGCCGCTCGACCCCGTCCTTCTGCAGCCCCGGGTCGATGCCGAGGTCGTGCTGGGTGTCGTGGTGCAGCTCCTCGATCAGGATCCGCAGGGTGTCCTCGGACTTGTCGGCGGTCACGGTCCACTCGGCGTGCCCGTCGTCGGACGTTCCCTCACGGAGGGTGCACGGCGGTGACATCCAGTTGAGCGGCTTGTAGGAGCCGCCGTCGGAATGGACCAGCACCGAGCCGTCGGCCTTGATCATCAGCAGCCGGGTGGCCATCGGCAGGTGAGCGGTGAGCCGGCCGGCGTAGTCGACCTGGCAGCGCGCGACGACGATCCTCACGGGCGCCGACCCTACAGTGGAGGGCGTGCGGATCGACCCCGACCGGCCGTGGTGGCGGCGAGATGGCGACGACTGGCTGCTCGCGGTTCGCGTCCAGCCCGGCGCGAAGCGCACCGAGGTGGCAGGGGAGTACGGTGAGCAGCTGCGGGTGCGGCTCGCGGCACCGCCGGTCGACGGCCGGGCGAACACCGCGCTGGTCGCCTTCCTCGCCGGGGAGCTGGGGGTGCCACGCTCGGCCGTGACGCTGGTGCGAGGTGGCGGATCGCGCAGCAAGGTCGTGCGCATCGCTGCCAGCACGTGACCTCCGTCTCGCATTGTTACCAACGGGTACACAAGGCCCGCGCGGGGTGTCACACTGCCGCCATGACGCTGAGCAACGAGCAGATCTTCAGCACCCTGGTGCTGCCCTACCTGAACCACGCGGTGCGGATGTACGAGGCGTCGTACGCCACGGCTGCCGACATCGATGCCGCGATGCGCTTCGGCTGCGGCTACCCCCAGGGTCCGCTGGCCGCGATCGACGAGCTCGGCGCGGTCGCGGTCCGCGACGGGCTCGCGGCGCGCCATGCTTCGTCAGGCGATGCCCTGCACCGCCCCGCCGAGCTGCTCGAGAAGCTGGCGGCCGAGGGGCGCACCTTCGCGGAGCAGGGCGCGACGGACCCGGGGCCCGCCCCGGAGCTGCGCCACGAGATCGGCCGGGTCGGCGTGGTCGGCACCGGCACGATGGCCGCCGGCATCGTGCAGGTCTTCGCCCAGCGCGGCTACGACGTGGTCTACGTCGGGCGCAGCCAGGAGAAGCTCGACGCGGTCGTCGCCGGGATCACCAAGGCGCTGGACAAGGCGATCGCCAAGGGCAAGCTCGACGAGGGCGGCAAGGACGCGGTGCTCGGTCGGCTGACCGGTGCGACCGAGCGGGAGGCGCTGGGCGACGTCGACATCGTGGTGGAGGCGATCGCTGAGGATCTCGACATCAAGACCCGGCTCTTCGCCGACCTGGACCGGATCTGCAAGCCCGGCGCGATCCTGGCGACCACGACCTCGTCCCTGTCGATCACCGACCTCGGCAAGGCGACGTCGCGTCCCGCCGACGTCATCGGCATGCACTTCTTCAACCCGGCGCCGGTGATGAAGCTGGTCGAGGTCGTCACCACCGACGCCACGTCCGCCGAGGTCGACGAGACCGTGAAGGCGCTCTGCGCCTCGGTCGGCAAGGTCGCGGTCTCGTGCGGTGACCGCGCGGGCTTCATCGTCAACTGTCTGCTGTTCCCCTACCTCAACGACGCGGTCAGGCTGCACGAGTCCGGCGAGAGCCTCGAGGCGATCGACACGGCCATCAAGGAGGGGGCGGGCTTCCCGATGGGACCGTTCCAGCTGCTCGACGTCGTGGGCAATGACGTGTCGCTCGCGATCCAGCAGGAGCTGTACGCCGAGTTCGACGAGCCGGGGTTCGCCCCCGCCCCGCTGTTGCAGCAGAAGGTCGCTGACGGGGCGCTCGGGCGCAAGACCGGCCACGGCTTCCACGACTACTCCTGAGCGGGCCGGCGGCCGCAGATACATCGGCCGGAAGATCCTCCGCAAGGATGTTCCATTGCGCCTGAGGATCCTGGCAG
The DNA here is from genome assembly GCA_964544855.1 of uncultured Nocardioides sp. Lineage (GTDB taxonomy): Bacteria > Actinomycetota > Actinomycetes > Propionibacteriales > Nocardioidaceae > Nocardioides. Next base: position 7,974 of record CAZJDU010000121.1, on the reverse strand, counting down.
GATCTCTCCCGGCGTCGCCACCCAGCGATGCTCCACGTCCTCGGGGACCCCGGGGCTCAGCACAGGAGAGACAGAACCATGAGCTGGACCCAACATCGTGCATGGGCCGCTGCCGTCGTGCCTTCGTTCGCACTCGTCGCCGCCGCGTTGGCGGCGCCGGGTGCGAGCGGAGTCGCCGCCGCGGCGCCGAACGAGACCGGTGGCGGTGGGACCTCCGCCGGCCTCACCGTGACCGACGAGCACTACATCAACTACGTCGCGCCCCGCGCCGAGCAGCCGTTCGGTGATGACGCGAAGATCGACCCGCAGACCGGCAAGGTGGTCGAGCGTGAGGGCGGGGCCCTCGCGCAGGCCCACGCGGTCGATGCCAAACACGCGCGCGGCAACCCGGTCGCGGAGCGTCAGCTGGCGAAGATCGAGGCGCGTGCCCACCGCACCGGCAAGAGCCCCCGGGAGATCCGGGGACGGTGGTTCAAGGACGCCGACCAGACCCAGGAGGCGAAGCTCCTGACCATCCTCGTCGAGTTCGACGACGCGGCGAACGACGACTTCAGCGACACCATGGTGCCGCGGACGGTCTTCGGCGACCGGACCTGCGTGCCCGGCACGGTGCAGAACGGCCCGTTGCACAACAACATCCCCGACCCGGCCGCTGCGCCGGCCGAGGACAACAACTCGATGTGGGTGCCCGACTTCTCCTCCGAGCACTACAACGAGATGCTCTACACCGACCGCGGCATCACCGAGCGGGTCCGCACCGACCTGACCGGGCCGGACGGAAGGCCCGGGGTCGACATCTCCGGCTACACCATGAAGCGGATGTACGAGGAGATGTCCAAGGGGGCCTACACCGTCACCGGTGCGGCCACGCCGTGGGTGACGGTGCCGCACTCCGAGGCCTGGTACGGCGCGAGCCGCTGCAGCCAGAACGAGGAGGGCGAGTGGGTCGCGCCGATCCCGCAGGCGATGAACGGCCACCCGGACAACCCGGCCGGGCCCGGCCAGCTGCCGATCGACGCCGTGTCGGCGTTGGTCGAGCAGAACCCCGACTTCCCCTTCGAGGAGTACGACGTCGAGGACCAGGGCGACCTGGACGGTGACGGCAACCTCCACGAGCCCAACGGGGTCATCGACCACGTCGTCCTCGTCCACGCCGGAGAGGACAAGTCCGGCGGCGGTGGCGCCGAGGGCGTGTACTCGATCTGGGCGCACTCCTCGGACGTGCCGGGTGGCGCCGACATCCCCGGCAGCGACCTGAAGCTCGCCAACTACATCGTGCAGCCCGAGGACTCGGGGGTCGGCGTGTTCGCCCATGAGTACGGCCATGACCTGGGCCTGCCGGACCTCTACGACACCTCGGGCGGCGGGGACTCCGACGTCGACTTCTGGGACCTGATGAGCTCGGGCTCGCACGCCGGCCCCATCTTCCAGTCGATGCCGACCCACATGGGCCTCTGGGACAAGTGGGTGCTCGGATGGGCGGACCCGGTCGAGATCGACCCGGGCGACCGGCAGCGCAAGGTGCGCGTCGGCCAGACGTCCCGCACGCCCAAGGGCACCGCGGACGGCATCAAGGTCAACCTGCCGGACAAGGTGATCACGCTGGCGGAGCCGCACAGCGGCGAGAGCATGTGGTACTCCGGCGCCGACCAGAACTGGGCCGACGCGCGGATGACACGGACGGTCGAGGTGCCCGACGGCGCCGACGTGCGGTTCTGGATGTGGAACAACTACGTCATCGAGTCCGACTGGGACTACGGGTTCGTCGAGGTCTCGGCCGACGGTGGCGCCTCCTGGTCCGAGCTGAAGGTCCACGACGAGACCGGCGCGGAGGTCTCGACCCCGGACGGCTACGGCGACCCGAACGGCCGGCTGCACGACTTCGGTGAGAAGCAGTACGGCCTCACCGGCAGCTCCGGCGGGTGGCGGCACGACTACGTCGACCTCACGCCGTACGCCGGGCAGCAGGTGCAGGTGCGGCTGCGGCAGGCGACCGACGCCGCGTTCCTCGAGCGCGGCTGGTTCGTCGACGACCTGTCGGTCACCGCCGACGGTGCCGAGACGTGGAGCGACGACGCGGAGACCGACGGCGACTGGGTCCTCGAGGCCGCCACGTTCACCGACACCAGCGGACAGGGTTGGCACCGCCACTCCGGCACCTCGGTGAAGGAGCACTACTACCTGGTGGAGTGGCGCAACTACGACGGCTTCGACAAGGGCCTGAAGTACGCCTACGACACCAGCTACAGCCGTGAGGCCTGGAAGGTCGAGAAGATCCCCTACAACGCGCCGGGCGCGTTGGTCTGGTACCGCGACTCGACGTGGGGAGACGCCAACCACGTGGCCAGCAACAGCTTCGCGATGCCGAGCATCGGGGCGAAGGGCGGTCTGCTCGTGGTGGACAGCCACTACGAGCCGCTGCGTCGGTCCGGCGAGGCGGCCGATGCCGACCCGACCACGTTGAAGAACCTCGACTCCCGCCCGCAGTCGTCCAACGCGGCGTTCGGGCTGGCGCCGACCAAGCGGTTCACCGAGTGCGTCGAGGCGCCTGACGAGCCGTACAGCGAGTACTGCGCCGACTACGGGCCTCAGGCTCCGGTCCGCACCTTCTCCGACGACCGGACCTGGTACCCCGGTCTGGAGGTGCGTGAGGACGGGTTGTACTTCCGGCACCGGGACGCCTCGACGGTGGTGCCGTCGGTCGACAACCAGCCCTACACGACGCGGGTGGTCGACCCCGCCGGGCAGCTGCTGGAGGACATGTTCGGCGAGGTCGTGGCCGGCCATGAGCTCGGCACCGGCAACCCGGCGGACTCCGGGGTCGGCTACGGCACGACGATCCGGGTCGAGCGGGCGCAGCGGCGCAACATGGTCGGCAAGATCCGGGTGATCCCGCCGACGCCCTGATCGACGCCGCACCATGACGACGGCCCCGCACCCGGCTCGGGTGCGGGGCCGTCGTCTTCGGGCGGATCAGCCGTTGCAGGTCACGGTGATCTTCTTGCGGTACTTCGGCTTGCCGCCCAGCTTCCGCTTCGCGGCGCGAACCGCTCGACGGGGGCGCGGCTTCACCGCGGACGCGACCTTGCGGATCGTCCCCTTCTTGACCTTCTTCGCCGCTCCGAGGCAGGCGCGGCCGCGCACCCAGCCCATCTTGGTGCAGTAGCGATCCCGGTTGTTCGCGGACTTGCACAGCCGCATCGCCTTGCGCTTGGCGCGCTTCTTGGAGCCGTAGTTCTTGGTCTTGGCCCAGAAGCCGGTCTTGGTGTTGACCGCGATCGAGCCGAAGCAGCGCGGCATCCGGCACCCGGCGCGCTGGGTCCGCGGTGCCGTGGCGCGGCCGTCGGAGGTGACCGCGATCGGCGCGGCGGAGCGGGTCGGTGCCTCGACGGTCGGTGCGCTCGGTGCGGCGCTCGAGCTGGTCGGCACGAGCAGTGCGGTGCCGACCAGCGCCACCAGGGCGACGAGGGCGACCACCGCGCGGTGCACGGAGAACGGACTGGTACTGGACATGTGGGTTCCTCCCGAGTTCTGCGGTTGGTGACCGCGTCCCTACCCGGCCTCCGCACCCGGTAAACCGGGGCCGACGAGAAGAGCGCGGTCAACACTGCTGACGACAGTGCGCGTGAGGACTTTGCCAGACTGTGCCCGTGTCACTCCACGCGACCCGGTACGGCGACCACGGCAGCCCCATCGTCTTCTGTCACGGACTCTTCGGTCAGGGAAGGAACTGGACCCAGCACGCGAAGGAGCTCGCCGACGAGCACCGGGTGCTGCTGCTCGACATGCCGGACCACGGCCGCTCCGGGTGGAGCGAGCGTTTCGACTACGTCGACGCCGCCGACCGGGTGGCCGAGCAGCTGTCGGCCGACGACCCGGTCGCGCTGGTGGGGCACTCGATGGGCGGCAAGATCGCGATGGTGCTCGCGCTGCGTCATCCGGCGCTGGTCGAGCGTCTCTGCGTCGTCGACGTCGCGCCGGTCGCCTACGGCAGCGCAGCGGAGTTCGCCGGCTACATCGACGCGATGCTCGCGATCGACCTGGAGGCGCTGGACGGCCGGCAGGACGCTGACGCCGCCCTCACCGAGGCAGTGCCGAACGACACCGTCCGGGGGTTCCTGCTGCAGAACCTGCGGCGCGAGGGGGGCGGCTGGCACTGGCAGCCGAACCTCCGGATGATCCGCGACCATCTCGCGGAGATCGGCGGCTGGCCCGCTGAGGCGCTCGATGGTGTCGCGCCCTATGAGGGACCCACGCTGTGGGTGGGCGGCGCGGACTCGCCGTACGTCCGAGACGAGTACGCCGCAGTCATGGACGGGTACTTCCCCCGTAACCGCAGGGTCACCGTCAAGGGGGCCGGTCACTGGGTGCACTCCGAGCAGCCGGAGGTGTTCATCGAGGTGCTGCGACGCTTCGTCGACTGACGGGCGCGGCGGCCTCAGCCGGTGCCGGCCTGCCGGGCGCGGTAGGCGGCGACGGCGTTGCGGTTGCCGCAGGCGGTCGAGCAGAAGCGTCGCGACCGGTTGCGGGACAGGTCGAGGACGACGCCGTCGCACTGCTCGTCGGCGCACACGTCGAGCCGTGACATCTCGTCGAGCCGGATCACGTCGGTCATCGCCATCGCGGTCTCGACGAGGATCCGCTCGGCGAGCGGTCGGTCCGACCCCACGGCATGGATGTGCCAGTCGTAGCCGTCGTGGCGCACCAGTTGCGGCAGGGCGCCGGTCTCCTGCAGCATCTGGTTGACGAGGGGCACGGCGCGGTCCTCGTCGGCGGTGAGCAGCTCGCGCAGCCGCGGGCGGAGGCGCCGTACGTCGTCCAGCTCGGCTCGGTCGCGGTCGATGCGGCCGCTGTAGGCGTGGTCCTCGTAGAACTCGACCAGGTCCGCCACCGACATCAGCGAGTCGGGGGCGAGCGCCGAGTTCACCAGCGCAGCCGCCGATTGCAGCGCGATCTCCACGTCATGAGCAAAAACCACTTTGACATATTACCAAACCCACCCTAGTGTCATGTCCCATGACGACAGTCGCCCATGACGCCGTCGTGGCGCCGGCGCCGCCGCGGAGCACGGCCGGTCTCGGGATCGCGTTGCTCTCGGCCGTGGCCTTCGGCACCGCCGGCACGCTCGCCCGGCCGCTGCTGGACGCCGGGTGGAGCGCCGGAGCCGTCGCGCTCGCCCGGATCGGCCTCGGGGCACTGCTCGTCGCACCGTTCGGCCTGGCCGCGCTCCGGGGCAGGTGGGGCCTCCTGCGGCGACGAGCGGTGAGCATCGGGCTCTACGGGCTGCTCGCCGTCGCCGGTGCCCAGTTCTGCTACTTCTCCGCGGTGGAGTACCTCCAGGTCGGGCCAGCGCTGCTGATCGAGTACACCGCGCCGGCAGCCGTGGTCTGCTGGATGTGGCTGCGGCACGGGCAGCGGCCGGGACCGCTGACGCTTGCAGGCGCGGCCGTCGCGGCGCTCGGGCTGCTACTGGTGCTCGACCTCTTCTCCGGGGCCGGCTTCCACGTCGTCGGCACGGCCTGGGCGCTGGGGGCGATGGTCGGGCTCGCGGCCTACTTCGTGATCTCCGCCGACAGCGAGACCGGTCTGCCGCCGCTCACGCTGGCTGCCGGCGGGTTGGTCGTCGGCACGGTGAGCATCGGGCTGCTCGGGCTGCTCGGCGCGCTGCCGATGCGCGCGACCACCGGCACGGTCACACTCGATGAGCGCAGCGTGCCGTGGTGGCTCCCGGTGCTGCTGCTCGGCCTGGTGGCGGCCGCTGTCGCCTATGTCACCGGGATCGAGGCCGGGCGTCGGCTGGGCTCACGCCTCGCGTCCTTCGTCGGACTGAGCGAGGTGCTCGCCGCGGTCCTCTTCGCGTGGCTGTTCCTCGGTGAGCTGCCGGGCCCGGTGCAGCTGCTCGGCGGTGCCCTGGTGTTGCTGGGCGTGGTCGGGGTGAAGCTCGGCGAGCGTCAGGTGACGGTGGCCGCGGCGGCGCCCTGAGATCCCGGCTACCGGTGGAACCTCTGAGGAGAGGCCCGCTGCCCGGATGTCATGGTCCGGGCAGCGGGCCTCTCCTCAGAGCGGGTCGGATCAGTCGTCGCCGCCGGCGTCCTGGCCGATGCCGGAGACCAGCTCGGCCAGCGAGCTGAGCTGGGTGATGATGGCGGCCCGGCGCTTGGTGAGCTGCTCGATCTCGGAGCGGGTCGCCGCGATCTTGCGCTCGGTCTCGGCGTCGCTGTTCGTCGTGATCGCCTCGGCCTGGGTGCGAGCCGAGGCGACGATCTGCTCGGCCTCGCGACGAGCCCGGGTGAGCAGGGCGTCGGCCTCCTGTTGCGCCGACGTCCGGGTCTCGGTGGCCTGCTTGGTCGCCTCGGAGGCGCGCTGCTCGGCGGCCGCGGCGCGACCCTCGGCCTCCTCGACGAGCCGGCTGGTCTCGGAGACCGCGGTCTCGTGGTGGTCGGAGGCCTCCTTGGCGAGCCGTTCCTTCTCCATCGCGAGCGCGCGCCGCGCCTCCTGGACCTCGCGATCCGCGGTGGCGCGGAGCTGCTCGGCCTCACGCGTGGCGCCCTGCCGGAGCTCGGTGGTCTCCTGCTCGGCGGCCAGCTTGAGCTGGTCGGCCTCGCGCTTGGCGGAGGACCGGAGGTCGGATGCCTCGGTGCGGGCGAGCTCGCGCTCCTGCTCGGCGTCCGCGAGGAGCCGACCGCGGGTCTCGTCGAGCTCGCGCATCTGGACCGCGCGCATGTCGTCGGCCTCGCGGGCTGCCTCGGCGCGGATCGCGTTGGCGTCCCTGGTGGCCTGCGCGCGCACCTCGGCCGCGTCCTGCTCGGCGGCGACGCGGAGGTCGTCGGCCTCCTGCTCGGCCATCGACAGCATCGCGCTGGCCCGGTTGCCGAGCCCGGCGTAGGACGGTGTCTCGGCCTCCTCGACCTCCTTCTTGAGGTCGGCGACCTGTTGCTCGAGGGCCTCGACACGACGATCGGCGTCGGCGACCTTGTCGGCGGCCTGTGCCTTCTCGTCGGTCAGCTTCTGGAGGTGGGCGTCGACGGCCGCGCGGTCGTAGCCGCCCTTGCGGACGACCGGGAACGCGTTCGTGGCCGGCGCGGGGGCCGGGCCGGGCTGGGCGGGCATGGCGGCGAGCGTGGGCGTCTCGTCTGTCTGCGTGTTGGGGGCCACTGCAGGGATCACCTGGGTCTTCTCGTTGTCTGGATGGGACGGGTTCTGCGCAGTGGAGTCCTCGGGATCATCGAAGATGGACAGACCTCGATCGGCCATGGGGACTCCTCCTCACTGTCTCAGTCTCGCGGAACCGGTCCATGATCCCTGATCGGGGTGGCCAAACCCACCCCGATCAGGGGTTTCGCGGAAAAACTTCTCAGATCACACGCCGCGGAACCGGTTGATCTGGTCCAGGTGCTGACCGCGGAGCTCGTGGTCGAGCACGCCGAGCCCCTCCTCCGGCGCGAGAGCGAGCACACCGACCTTGCCCTGGTGCTTGTTGTGGTGGACGTCGAGCGCGGCCTGGCCCACCTCGTCGAGGGTGTAGGTCCGCGACAGGGTCGGGTGGATCTTGGCCTTGGCGATGAGGCGGTTGGCCTCCCAGGACTCGCGGTAGTTGGCGAAATGGCTGGAGATGATCCGCTTGAGGTTCATCCACAGGTAGCGGTTGTCGTACTCGTGCATGTAGCCCGAGGTCGAGGCGCACGTGGTGATGGTGCCGCCCTTGCGGGTGACGAAGACCGAGGCACCGAAGGTCTCGCGGCCCGGGTGCTCGAAGACGATGTCGATGTCCTCGCCGCCGTTGAGCTCGCGGATCCGCTTGCCGAGGCGCCGCCACTCCTTGGGGTTCTGCTCGGTGCCGTCCTCGTTCCAGAACTGCCACTTCTCCTCGGAGCGGTTGATGATCATCTCAGCGCCCATCGAGCGGCAGATCTCCGCCTTCTCCTCGTTGGAGACCACGCAGACCGGGTTGGCGCCGCCGTTGAGGGCGTACTG
>CAZJDU010000120.1:0-10595 GCA_964544855.1 uncultured Nocardioides sp. | reverse complement strand
CCGACGTGTGCGCCGTCCCTGCCGCCGGCATCGTCGCTGAGGCGATGGTGGCGCTGGTCCTGGCCGATGCGGTGACCGAGAAGTTCGGTGGCGACGGCCTGCCCGAGGTGCGGCGCAACGCGGAGTCCTACCTCGACACGCTGCGATACCGATGACCGGCGCCGCCACCCGACCGCGGGTCGTGCTGATCGGGCCGATGGGCGCCGGCAAGACCACGGTCGCCTCGCTCCTCGCCGAGCAGTGGCGGGTCCCGGTCCGTGACACCGACGACGACGTCGAGAAGGAGGCCGGCAAGCCGGTCAGCGAGATCTTCGTCGACGACGGGGAACCGCACTTCCGCGAGCTGGAGCGGCGGGCGGTCGCTGCCGCCCTCACCCAGCACACCGGCGTCCTCGCACTGGGCGGGGGAGCCGTGCTCACCCCTGAGAGTCGGCAGCTCCTCGACGGCCATCGCGTGATCTACCTGAAGGTCGGGCTGACCGACGCGGTCCAGCGGGTCGGCATCGGCGAGAGCCGACCGCTGCTGAGCCAGGCCGTCGGCGGCCTGCGGTCGCGGATCAAGCAGCTGCTCGACGAGCGGGGCCCGGCCTACGAGGCCGTCGCGACGATGACGGTCGACACCGACGGTCGCACCGCGGAGGACGTGACGGCGGAGATCCTCCGCCGGGTGGAGGAGGAGAGCGGATGAGCGCGACCGTGCTGCCCGTCGCGGGTGCGTCGCCGTACGACGTCGTGGTGGGTCGTGGGCTCGCCGGGCAGCTGCCGGGGATCCTCGGCGACGGCGTCCAGCGGGTCGCGTTCCTCTACGCCGCCGAGCTGGCCGAGCTCGCCCAGCCGGTGCTCGACACGATCCGGCCGCACTACGACGTCCTCGCGCTCGGGCTGCCGGACGGCGAGCAGGCGAAGAGCTCCGACGTGGTGCACCAGTGCTGGGAGGCGCTCGGCGAGGCCGGCTTCACCCGGTCCGACGCCGTGGTGACCTTCGGTGGCGGTGCCACGACCGACGTGGGCGGCTTCGTCGCCGCCACCTGGCTGCGCGGCGTGCCGGTGGTGCACGTGCCGACGACGCTGCTCGGCATGGTCGACGCCGCCGTGGGCGGCAAGACCGGCATCAACACCGGCGCCGGCAAGAACCTGGTCGGCTCGTTCCACGAGCCCGCGGGCGTCCTGGTCGATCTCGACACGCTGCTCACCCTGCCGCGCGAGGAGCTGGTGGCCGGCATGGGCGAGGTCGTCAAGTGCGGCTTCATCGCCGACCCCGAGATCCTGCGGCTGGTCGAGGACGATCCCGCGGTGGCCACCGACCCGGCGGGAACCGTGCTCCCCGAGCTCGTCGAGCGGGCGATCCGGGTCAAGATCGACGTCGTCGTCGCCGATCTGAAGGAGATCGGCGGAGACAACGGGCATCCGGGACGAGAGGTCCTCAACTACGGCCACACGCTCGCTCACGCGATCGAGCGGGCCGAGGACTACACGATCCGTCACGGCGAGGCCGTCGCGATCGGGTGCGTCTTCGTCGCCGAGCTCGCACGTCGTGCCGGTGACCTCGACGAGGAGACCGCTGCCCGCCATGCCCGGGCCTTCGCCGCGGTCGGGCTGCCGACGACCTACGACGGGGCGGGCTTCGACGACCTGCTCGCCGGGATGCGGGTCGACAAGAAGGCACGCGGCAGCACGCTGCGCTTCGTGGTGCTCGACGAGCTGGCGCGGCCGCGAGTGCTGGCGGGGCCGGACGAGGCCGACCTGCGGGCGGCGTACGACGCGATCACTGGAGGTGCGCGATGAGGGTGCTGGTGCTGAACGGTCCCAACCTGGGACGGCTCGGACGGCGGCAGCCGGAGATCTACGGCAGCACGACGTATGCCGAGCTGGCCGACCTGTGCGTGCGGTGGGGTGCCGCACTCGGTCTCGAGGTCGAGGTGCGGCAGACCAACCACGAGGGTGAGCTCATCGACTGGCTCAACGCCGCTGCCGACGAGGAGACCCCGGTGGTGCTCAACGCTGCCGCCTGGACCCACTACTCCTACGCCCTGTTCGACGCCTGTGCGCAGCTGACCGCGCCGCTCGTCGAGATCCACATCTCCGCACCCTCGCAGCGCGCGGAGGAGTTCCGGCACACCTCGGTCGTGAGCCCGCACGCGGCGCACGTGATCGAGGGCGAGGGGATCCAGGGCTACCACCACGCGCTCGAGCAGCTCGCGGCGCGGGTTCGGCGCTGACACCACCGCCGGGATAGACTTCCCCGTTGCTGCCGCCACCGGCGGCGCTCCTTGACACCTCCAGACGAACGAAGGCGATCGCACGCGCATGGCTACGACCAACGACCTCAAGAACGGCATGGTGCTGAACCTCGACGGTCAGCTCTGGCAGGTGCTGTGGTTCCAGCACCACAAGCCCGGCAAGGGCGGCGCGGTCGTCCGCAGCAAGCTGAAGGCCGTGGAGTCGGGCAAGGTCGTCGACAAGACCTTCAACGCCGACGTCAAGGTCGACGTGGCCCACGTCGACAAGCGGACCATGCAGTACCTCTACAACGACGGCACGTCCTACGTCTTCATGGACACCGAGACCTACGACCAGCTCGAGATCGACCCTGACACCGTCGGTGGCGCCAAGGACTTCCTGCTCGAGAACCAGGAGGTCGTGGTCGCGACGTACGACGGCCGGGTGCTCTACATCGAGCTGCCCGCGGCGGTCGAGCTGGAGATCACCTACACCGAGCCCGGTGTGATGGGCGACAGCGCCACCGGCCGCACCAAGCCGGCCACGCTGGAGACCGGCGCCGAGGTGCAGGTGCCGCTCTTCATCGAGCAGGGCGAGCGGATCAAGGTCGACACCCGGGACGCGAGCTATCTCGGTCGCGTGAAGGGCTGACGCGCTCGATGGGTGCACGTTCCAAGGCCCGCAAGCGCGCGCTGGACATCCTCTACGCCGCCGACGTCCGCGGCGAGACCGGCTCCGAGGCCCTCGATCGGGTCTCGGCGGACGGCTCCGCGCCGCCGAACGACTACACCGGTGTGCTGGTGCGCGGGGTGACCGATCACCGGGAGCGCATCGACGAGATCGTGACGGCCCACGCCAAGGGCTGGACCCTGGAGCGGATGCCGGCGGTGGATCGCAACGTGCTGCGGCTCGGCGTCTTCGAGATGCTCTACGTCGACGACGTGCCGCCCGGCGTGGCGATCTCGGAGTCGATGGCGCTGGTGCGCGACCTCTCCACCGACGAGTCGCCACAGTTCGTCAACGGCGTCCTCGGCGCCGTGCAGCGCAGCGAGGCCGCCGCCTCGTGACGTGCCGGTCGGACCCATGCCCAACGGGTATGGGCAACGGGGTTCCGGTGCCTGTGGGACTCTGTGACACTCCGCCGGGTGGAGTGGCACAGGAGAGCCCAGGGTCAGGGCTCGCGGAGCGGGCGACGGACGATCAGCGGCGTGGCGACGGCCGGTGTGGTGGTCGGCATCGCGCTGGCCGCGCCGGGGGTCCCCGGCCACGCTGCCGCGCTCTGTTTCGGCGAGACGGTCACCGTCGATCTCAACCTGGGGGAGACGCTGACCGGCGAACGCGACGTCGTCCTCGGCACGCCGGGGCCGGATGAGGTCCGACAGGCCGGCGAGGATGACGTGATCTGCAGTGGGGACGGTGACGACATCGTCCCGGCCTGGGACGGGATGAAGGTCGACGGCGGCCCCGGGGACGATGTCATCCGGGCCGGACGACACGAGATGCCCGTGGAGCTTCGCGGCGGTTCCGGCGATGATCTCATCCGTGGCGGATGGAACCCGGACCACATCGACGGCGGTCCCGGCGACGACGTGCTCTACGGGGATCCGGCGGATGTCGGCCACGAGGACACGATCCACGGCGGTCCCGGCGACGACGTCATCCACGGCGGCGAGCACGTCGACACGATCGACGCCGGTCCGGGGAACGATCAGATCGACGTCGCCGACCTCGCTCTTCTCGACGAGTCCGACCACGACTGGTGGGCCACCGACGACGTGTGGGCCGGCGACGGACACGACGTCGTCACGGCAGACCGGTTCGACAGGGTCCGCGGAGGCCGCGGTGAGGACCGCATCGATGGTGCCGGACACGTGCGGGCCGGCGCGGGTGCCGACGTCGTGCGCGGCGGGGAGGGAGCCGACGACCTCAGGGGCGGGGCCGGAGCCGACACGTTGTACGGCGGCGCCGAGGCGGACATCCTCCACGGTGGTGACGGACCCGATGTCGTCCTCGCCGGCTCCGGGAGCGACGAGATCTCCGGCGGCCTCGGGCACGACGAGATCCGCGGCGGCCCCGGCGCGGACCTGATCGGCGCGGGAGCCGGACGTGACGTCGTGCTCGGTGAGCGCGGCAGGGATCTCCTCGACGGTGGTGCGGGTCCGGACCGGGTGGACGGTGGGCCAGGCAACGACGAGATCGCTGGCGATGACGGTCTGTGGCACCGCGGCGCTCCGGAGCGGATCGGTCACGACGTCCTCATCGGTGGTCGGGGCCGTGATGTGCTCCTGGGACAGGGCGGTTCCGACCTGCTGAGGGGAGGCGGCAAGCGTGATCGGCTCGCGGGAGGGCCGGGCCGCGATGACCTGCGCGGACAGGGAGGCGACGACACCCTCCGAGGCGGTCGTGGTCGCGACGTGCTGCGTGGTCATCGCGGTGCCGATCGGCTGCGGGGTGACGCCGGATGGGACGTCTGCCGCGGTGGTCGGGGTGTCGACGCGGCGAGCCGCCGTACGTGCGAACGCCGCGTCGGGATCCCCTGAGTCCGGCGCGCGGGCCGGGTTCGCGGAGTCGGCTGACGACCCGCTAGGCTGAGCGTCGTTCGACATCCTTTAACTCACCGTCCTGTGAGGCGGAGAAGGAGGTCCGGCCGCGCTCATGCCTGCCGCCACACCACCGACCCCCGATGGTCGGACCGTTCTCGACTCCGGCGACATCGGCCGGGCGCTCACCCGGATCTCCCACGAGATCATCGAACGCAACAAGGGCGCGGACGCCCTCGTGCTGCTCGGCATCCCTCGCCGCGGCGTCCCCCTGGCGCATCGCATCGCGCAGCGGATCTCCGCCGTCGAGGGCGCCGAGGTCCCCGTCGGCTCGCTGGACGTCACGATGTACCGCGACGACCTCCGGCTGAAGCCGGCCCGCACGCTCATGCCGACCGAGATCCCCGCCGACGGCATCGACGATCGCACCGTCGTGCTCGTCGACGACGTGCTCTTCTCCGGTCGCACCATCAGGGCCGCGCTCGACGCGCTCAACGACGTCGGCCGGCCGAGCGCGGTGCAGCTGGCGGTGCTGGTCGACCGCGGTCACCGACAGCTGCCGATCCGGGCCGACTTCGTCGGCAAGAACCTGCCGACCTCGATGGCCGAGCGGGTCAGCGTCCGGGTCGCGGAGACCGACGGCGACGACGTGGGCGACCTCGTCGCGATCGAGGAGGGGGACGGCTGATGCAGCACCTGCTGAGTGCCGGCGATCTGACCCGCGACGAGGCCGAGACGATCCTCGCGACCGCCGCCGAGCTGCGCGAGCTCGCGGACCGGCCGATCAAGAAGCTGCCCGCCCTGCGGGGCCGCACCGTGGTCAACCTGTTCTTCGAGGACTCCACGCGCACCCGGATCTCGTTCGAGGCGGCCGAGAAGCGGCTCTCCGCCGACGTGATCAACTTCCAGGCGAAGGGGTCGAGCCTCTCCAAGGGCGAGAGCCTGAAGGACACGGCGCTGACCCTCGAGGCGATGGGCGCCGACGCGGTGGTCGTCCGCCACGGGGCGAGCGGGGCTCCGCACCGGCTCGCGCACTCAGGCTGGGTCGACTCCCACGTGGTCAACGCCGGCGACGGCACCCACGAGCACCCCACCCAGGCACTGCTCGACGCGTTCACCCTGTGGCGCCACCTCGGTGTCGGCGGCGGGCTCGACGGACGGCGGGTGGTCGTGGTCGGCGACGTGCTGCACAGCCGCGTGGCGCGCTCCAACGCGCTGCTGCTGCAGACGCTCGGCGCGGAGGTCACCCTGGTCGGGCCACCGACCCTGCTTCCCGTCGGTGTCGAGACCTGGGGGGTGGAGACCACCTACGACCTCGACAGCGTGCTGCCGAAGGCCGACGCGGTGATGATGCTGCGCGTGCAGCAGGAGCGGATGGCCGGCGGCTTCTTCCCGACGCCGCGGGAGTACTCCCGCCGCTACGGCCTCGACAGCCGCCGGATGGCGGCGCTACAGGACCATGCCGTCGTGATGCACCCCGGGCCGATGGTGCGTGGCATGGAGATCACCGCCGACGTCGCGGACTCCGACCGGTCGGTGATCGTCGAGCAGGTGACCAACGGCGTGGCGGTCCGGATGGCCGTCCTCTACCTCCTCCTGGGCGGAAGCGAGAGCAACCAGTGACCAACCACCTCATCCAGGGCGCCCGGATCCTCGACGGCGACCCGACCGACCTCCTGCTCGCCGACGGGGTCATCGCCGCGATCGGCGACGACGCGGCCGCGGCCACCGGCGTCGAGACCGTCGACGCCGACGGGCTGATCGCGCTCCCGGGCCTGGTCGACCTGCACACCCATCTGCGCGAGCCCGGCCGCGAGGACGCCGAGACGGTGCTGACCGGCACCCGGGCGGCCGCCCGGGGTGGCTTCACGGCGGTGCACGCGATGGCCAACACCGACCCGGTCGCCGACACCGCCGGCGTCGTCGAGCAGGTGTGGCGGCTCGGGCGTGAAGGGGGCTACTGCGACGTCTACCCCGTCGGCGCGGTCACCGTCGGGCTCGCCGGGGAGCAGCTCGCCGAGCTCGGGGCGATGGCCGACTCCGCCGCGCGCGTCCGGGTCTTCTCCGACGACGGTCACTGCGTCAGCGACTCCAAGCTCATGCGCCGCGCGCTGGAGTACGTCAAGGCCTTCGACGGCGTCGTCGCCCAGCACGCGCAGGACCCTCGGCTCACCGAGGGAGCCCAGATGAACGAGGGCGAGCTGTCGGGTCGCCTGGGGCTCGCGGGGTGGCCGGCGGTCGCGGAGGAGGCGATCATCGCGCGGGACTGCCTGCTCGCCGCCCACGTCGACTCCCGCCTGCACGTCTGCCACGTCTCCACCGCCGGATCGGTCGAGATCGTCCGCGACGCCAAGGCCAGGGGATGGAACGTCACCGCCGAGGCGTGCCCGCACCACCTGCTGCTGACCGACGACCTGGCGGCGACCTACGACCCGATCTACAAGGTCAACCCGCCGCTGCGCTCGTCGACCGACGTGGAGGCGCTGCGGGCGGGGCTGGCCGACGGCACGATCGACATCGTCGCCACCGACCACGCCCCCCACCCGCACGAGGACAAGGACTGCGAGTGGGCGGCTGCCGCGTTCGGGATGCTCGGGTTGGAGACCGCGCTCTCGATCGTGCAGCACACGATGGTCGACACCGGCCTGATCGACTGGGCCGGCGTCGCGGAGCGACTGTCCTCCGCCCCGGCGCGGATCGGGCGGGTCTCGCAGGACCACGGACGACCGCTCGAGGTCGGTGAGCCGGCCCATGTCGTCCTCTACGACCCCGCGGCCACCCGGACCGTCGACCCGGCCGAGACGGCCTCACTGTCGCGCAACACGCCCTACCGGGGCATGGAGCTGCCCGGACGCGTGGAGGCGACGTTCCTCCGCGGCGTCCCCACCGTGCTCGACGGCAAGCTCCAGGGAGGGGGGTTCTGATGGCGATCCTGGTGCTCGAGGACGGGCGCACCTTCCACGGTGCCGCCTACGGCGCCGCGGGCGAGACCTTCGGCGAGGCGGTCTTCAACACCGGCATGACCGGCTACCAGGAGACCCTGACCGACCCGTCGTACCACCGGCAGGTCGTGGTCATGACCGCGCCACACATCGGCAACACCGGGGTGAACGACGAGGATCCCGAGTCCCGCCGGATCTGGGTCGCCGGCTACGTCGTGCGCGACCCCGCCCGCCGTGCCAGCAACTGGCGGTCCGTGCGTGGCCTCGACGCGGAGCTCCGCGACCAGGGTGTCGTCGGGATCAGCGGGATCGACACGCGCGCGCTCACCCGTCACCTGCGCGAGCGCGGCGCGATGCGGTGTGGCATCTCCACCACCGAGACCGATCCGCAGGCACTGCTGCGTCGGGTGCTCGAGCAGCCGCCGATGAAGGGGGCGGACCTGGCGGGTGAGGTCACCCTCGCCGCGACCGAGGTCGTCCCGGCGGTGGGGGAGAAGCGCTTCACCGTCGCGGCGGTCGACCTCGGCATCAAGGGGATGACGCCGGCGCTGATGGCCGAGCGCGGCATCGAGGTCCATGTGCTGCCGGCGACGGCCACGATCGACGACGTGATCGCTGTGCAGCCGGACGGGCTGTTCTTCTCCAACGGTCCGGGCGATCCCGCCACGGCGGACGTGTCGATGCTGCGGGCCGCGCTCGAGCAGGGCCTGCCGTACTTCGGGATCTGCTTCGGCAACCAGCTCTTCGGCCGGGCGCTCGGCTTCGGCACCTACAAGCTCGCCTACGGCCACCGCGGCATCAACCAGCCGGTCATGGACCGCACGACCGGCAAGGTCGAGGTGACGGCCCACAACCACGGCTTCGCGGTGGACGCCCCGCTCGACGTGCCCACGGAGACGGTGTACGGCGTCGCCTCCGTGAGCCACGTCTGCCTCAACGACGACGTCGTCGAGGGGCTCGAGCTGCGGGACGCCGACGGCACGCTGACGGCGTTCTCGGTCCAGTACCACCCGGAGGCGGCCGCCGGTCCGCACGACGCGGCGTACCTCTTCGACCGGTTCTGCGACCTCATGGGTTCTCGATACGCCCGCGGCTCGTCCCTCGCCGCCGGCTACGCGACCGACGAGGACGCCGGGGGTGGCGACGTCGGTGATCGAGTGGCCGCCGAGGGACGAGGCGGCCTATCGAGGCCGGACCGGGAGGAGTCCTGACATGCCGAAGCGGACAGACATCCAGAGCGTGCTGGTGATCGGCTCCGGGCCGATCGTGATCGGCCAGGCCTGCGAGTTCGACTACTCCGGCACCCAGGCGTGCCGGGTGCTCAAGGCCGAGGGCCTGCGGGTCGTGCTGGTCAACTCCAACCCGGCCACGATCATGACCGACCCGGAGTTCGCCGACGCCACCTACGTCGAGCCGATCACCCCGGAGTTCGTGGAGAAGGTCATCGCCAAGGAGCGGCCCGACGCCCTGCTCGCGACCCTGGGCGGACAGACCGCGCTCAACTGCGCGATGGCACTCGACGAGGCCGGCGTCCTGGAGAAGTACGGCGTCGAGCTGATCGGCGCGAGCATCGAGGCGATCGACCGCGGCGAGAACCGGCAGTCGTTCAAGAAGATCGTCGAGGACCTCGGCGGCGAGGTCGCGAAGTCCGCCATCTGTCACTCGATGGAGGACTGCCTGGAGGCGGTCGGGGAGCTCGGCTACCCGGTCGTCGTGCGCCCCAGCTTCACCATGGGTGGGGCCGGCTCGGGCATGGCGCACGACGAGGCCGACCTGCACCGGATCGCCGGGGCCGGTCTGGACGCCAGCCCGACCACCGAGGTGCTCCTGGAGGAGTCCATCCTCGGGTGGAAGGAGTACGAGCTGGAGGTGATGCGCGACCCGGCGGACAACGTGGTCATCGTCTGCTCGATCGAGAACCTCGACCCGATGGGCGTCCACACCGGCGACTCGATCACGGTCGCGCCCGCCATGACGCTCACCGACCGTGAGTACCAGAAGATGCGCGACCTGGCGATCGGCATCATCCGCAGCGTCGGGGTCGACACCGGCGGCTGCAACATCCAGTACGCCGTCAACCCCCGGGACGGCCGCCTGATCGTGATCGAGATGAACCCGCGGGTCTCCCGCTCGTCGGCGCTGGCGTCGAAGGCCACGGGCTTCCCGATCGCGAAGATCGCGGCCAAGGTGGCGATCGGCTACACCCTCGACGAGATCCCCAACGACATCACCCAGCGGCCGGACGGCCAGAGCACGCCGGCGGCGTTCGAGCCGACGCTGGACTACGTCGTCGTCAAGGCGCCGCGGTTCGCGTTCGAGAAGTTCCCCGGGGCGGACCCGGCGCTGACGACGCACATGAAGTCCGTCGGCGAGGCGATGGCGATCGGCCGCAACTTCACCGAGGCGCTGCAGAAGGCGCTGCGCTCGCTCGAGGCCAAGCACGCGCCGTTCGACTGGGACAAGGACTGGGTCGACCTCGACAAGGCGGCGCTGCTGGAGGAGATCCGGACGCCGCACGACGGCCGGCTCAAGAAGGTCATGGACGCCCTCCGCGCCGGCGCCACCGCCGACGAGGTCTTCGAGGCGACCGGGATCGACCCGTGGTTCGTCGACCAGCTCTCGCTGATCAACGAGCTCGCGCTGGAGCTGATCGAGGCTCCCGAGCTGACGCCGGAGCTGCTGCGCACGGCGAAACGGCACGGGTTCTCCGACCTCCAGATCGGCAAGATCCGCGGCTATCCCGACGCGGTGGTGCGCGGGGTCCGGCACGCGCTCGGCATCCGGCCGGTCTACAAGACCGTCGACACCTGCGCGGCGGAGTTCGCCGCGAAGACGCCGTACCTCTACTCCTCCTACGACGAGGAGACCGAGGTGACGCCGCGGGAGAAGCCGG
>CAZJDU010000119.1:0-10985 GCA_964544855.1 uncultured Nocardioides sp. | reverse complement strand
GGCGGCGGGCACTGCATGACCTGCCCGATCGTGCGCGACCCGGTCGACTTCTGAGTCGCCGCCGACTGGTACGACAGACCCCGTGAGGATCGTCGTACTGACCGGGGCCGGCATCTCGGCCGAGAGCGGGGTGCCGACCTTCCGGGACGCCGACGGGCTCTGGGAGGGCTACCGGGTCGAGGAGGTCGCCACGCCGGAGGCGTTCGCGTGGCAGCCCGAGGTGGTGCACCGGTTCTACGACGCTCGGCGGGCCGCCCTCGCGACCGTCGAGCCCAACCCGGCGCACCATGCGATCGCCGCCCTCGAGCGGCAGCTCGGTGAGGACCTCGTGCTGGTCACCCAGAACATCGATGATCTCCACGAGCGTGCCGGCTCCACACGGGTGATCCACATGCACGGTGAGCTGCTGCGGGCGCTCTGCGCGGGGTGCGGTCGTCGTACGCCGTGGGCGCAGGACCTGTCCGGTGACCATCCGTGCCCCGGCTGCGGCGCCTCCGACCTGCGGCCCGACGTGGTGTGGTTCGGCGAGGTGCCCTATCGCATGGCCGAGATCGACGACGCGCTCGCCGCGGCCGACCTCTTCGTCTCCATCGGGACCTCCGGCGCCGTCCACCCGGCGGCGGGGTTCGTCACTGCTGCCCGGGCGTACGGCGCCCGCACCCTCGAGCTGAACCTCGAGCCCAGCCGGGGGACGCATCTCTTCGACGACGCGCGGCACGGCCCGGCGGGCGAGATCGTGCCGGCGTGGGTGGCCGAGCTCGGCTGACCGACGCAGGGCAGGCACCCGGTTCGCGGACTTCGGCCCGCGCGCCGATGGGTTTTGCGATACTCGGAGCGTGGACGCCGGACAGCGTGGGGCATCCGGCCGGGACTCCCAGTGGGGCACCGCGTGACAGGACAACCGTTCGTCGACCGTGATGTCGACCTCGCGGCGCTGACCGGCTGGGCGAACGAGGCTGCCGCGGGCGACGGCCGCGTGGCGCTGATCTCGGGCGAGGCGGGGATCGGCAAGACCACGCTGGTCGAGCATCTCCGGGACCTCGTGCCCGATGCGGAGTGGCTGGAGGGCGCCAGCGATCCGCTCTCGGTGCCGCGCCCGTTCGGCCCGTTCCTGGACATGGCGGCAGCGCTCGGCCCCGACCTCGCCGCCGAGCTCTGCGCCGCCTCGGAGCGCAGTGGGCTCTTCCTGCGGATCCTCGACCGACTCACCGCGCCGAGCGGACTCCGCGTCGTGGTCCTCGAGGACCTCCACTGGGCTGACGAGGCCACGCTCGATCTGGTGCGCTTCCTCGCCCGTCGGATCCGGCACGCTCCGGTGCTGCTGCTGGTGACCTTCCGCGATGACAGCGCCGGCACGGCCACGGCGTTCACCCGAGCCCTGGGTGATCTGGTGTCGATCCCGCCCTCCCGCCGGATGGAGCTCTCGCCGCTGAGCCCCCGCGGTGTGGCGCGCCTGTGCGACGGGACCGAGCACGATGTCCGCGAGGTGCATCGCCTCACCGACGGCAATCCGTTCTTCGTCACCGAGCTCCTCCGCGACGACACCGCCGGGACGCCGCGATCGGTACGCGACGCGATCACCGGCCGTCTCGCCGGCCTCCCGGAGACCGCAGCCGAGGCGATCCGCGTCGCCTCGCTGATGGGGCGCAGGCTGCAGCCCGACCTCCTCGACGAGCTGGTGCCGAGTGGCTCCGAGCACTTCGGCGTGCTGGTCGACCGCGGCCTTCTCGTCGAGCAGGACGCCGGACCGTGGTTCCGCCACGAGCTCACGCGTCTCGCGGTGGCGGACACGGTGCCGCCGTCGCGCCGCGCCGGGCTCCATCGGCAGATCCTCGACGCTCTGCTGGCCGCGGGGTGCGGCGATGACGCTCGCCTCGCCCATCACGCCGAGGGCTGCGGGGACGAGGACCTCACCGTGCGACATGCGCGCCGGGCGGGCGACCACGCCGCGCGCCTCGGGTCCACCCGGGACGCCGCCGCCCACTACCGGCGCGCGCTCGCCGCGACGGACGCCGACGACACAGGCGGCCGCGCCGCGTTGTACGACGACCTCGCCGATGCGGTCGGCTACCTCGGCCACGTCGCGGAGGCGAACCAGCTGCGCGAGCGCGCGATCTCAGCCTGGGCCGAGCGCGGCGAGACCCGCGACCTGGCACGCTCACTGGTGCGGTCGGTCTGGTCGCTCAACGCCGGCAGCCACGTGGACGCCGCCTTCGCATCGGCACGCCGCGCCATCGACCTGCTCGAGGACGGCGGCCCCTCGCCGGATCTCGCGGCGGCCCATGCCGCCTTCGCCCGGATCCTGATGCTGCACGATCGGCACGACGACGCCGTCGCGATCGCGGACCCGGCCGCGGCGATGGCGGTCGACCTCGGGCTGCTCGACGTCCAGGCGGATCTGGCGAACACCCGGGCGTGCAGCCTCGCCGAGCTCGGCCGTCCGTGGCAGGACCTGATGTCCGAGGCCGTGGCCCTGGCCGAGCGGATGGCCGACGGGCCCCGGGTGGTGCGGGCGTGCTTCAACCACTACTGCATGCTCGTGATCGAGCTGCGGTTCGCCGAGGCGGAGGAGTGGTACCACCGGACGGTCGCGCGCGCCGAGGAGTACGACCTCAGCACCTACCAGCTCGGCATCCGGCGGATGCACTCGCTGACGCTGCTGCGTCGCGGCGCGTGGCAGGCGGCGCTGGAGCTGTCACCGATCACGGCACCGACGCCGGATGAGTCGCCGCACTATCTCATCGAGCCGCGGGTCATCGCGGCCACCGTGGCCGCGCGGCGGGGCGAGCGCGTGGACCCGGACCTGCTGGACGAGGCGATCGAGCAGGCCGAGGCCTGCGCGCAACCGCAGTCGGTGGTGCCGGTGCGGGTGGCGCGTGCCGAGGTCGCGTGGCTGGCCGGCGATCTCGATGCCACCTGGAAGGAGCTGCGGTTGGCCCGGGACCTCGGGCTCCAGTCGCGCGACCTGCTCCGCGATGTCGAGGTCTGGGCCCACCGCACCGGCCTCGGTGCCGCCGAGGCCTCACTGCCCGGGCCGGCGGCGGTCGAGGTGGCGGGTGCGACCCGGCGTGCGGCCCGGGCCTGGGACGCCGTCTCGTGCCCGTACGACGCTGCGCTCGCCCTGCTCGGCTCGGAGGACGAGGCCGAGCTGCGGGAGGCGGTCACCCGGTTCGACGACCTCGGCGCCGTGGTGCCGGCCAGGCTGGCCCGGCGCCGGATGCGCGAGCTCGGCCATCGCTCGGTGCCGGTCGACGCGCAGCCGGCGACGCGTGCCCATCCCAAGAACCTCACGGTGCGCGAGCAGGAGATCCTCGCCCTCGTGGCGGCGGGACGGCGCAACAAGGACATCGCCGAGGTGCTGGTGATCAGTCCGCGCACCGTCGGCTCGCACGTGTCGAGCATCATCCGCAAGCTCGGGGTGCTGACGCGGGGCGAGGCGGCGGCGTGGGCGCGTGAGCACGACGGCGCCGTCGCTGCGTCACCGACGTCCGAGACCTGAACCTCCCGGACCGGGACCTCGGTCATTCGACGGATCCGGCGAGGCGCGCGCCGCAGGAGGATCGACGTGGTCGTCGCCGCGTGCGAGCCGCTCCACCGGCTGCTCGCCGACGACGTGGGTGTATCAGCCCACGGCCGTGCCGCTCTGTGAAGGGCGGTCGCGGGTTCACGGCGGCCGATCCGGGCGCACCGCGCCACAGTCGAACATCGGGGACACCATCATGGAGATCAAGAAGCGGTTCACGTTCGCCAACGTCATGTCGGTCACGGCGCTCATCGTGGCCACGGCCGGCACCGGCGGTGGTGTGGCCTACGCCCACGGCAAGATCGGCTCGGCCGACATCAAGAAGAACGCCGTGAAGACCAAGCACGTCAAGAACAACAACCTCAAGTCCAAGGACATCAGGGACAACAACCTCAAGGGCAGGGACATCAAGGACGGGTCGCTCCGCATCAAGGACCTCAGCGCCGAGGTCCTGTCGGCCATCTCCGAGGCCTGGGTCAACGTGGCGTCCACCGGTCAGGTGGACCGTTCTTACAACCGGATGGGTGGGACTCCCACCGTCGCTCGCACGAGCGTGGGGCAGTACACGGTCACGATCCCCGGGACGTCGGCGACCGACGGGAGCGCCGTGGTCTCGGTGAACGGCGGCTCGATCTACGGCGAGTCCTGCATCATGGAGGACGTCAACGCCGACGGGACCTTCGACGTCGACTGCTTCGACACCGACACGGGGGCGCTGTCCGACGAGCGCTTCCAGTTCGTGCTCTTCCAGTCCTGAGCGGGGACCACGACGGCCCGGCGCCCAGGGGGCGCCGGGCCGTCGCGCTGCGTGCATCGATCGGTGTCAGTCCGCCGCCAGCTCGGCGTCGATGATGCCGAGCAGCCGCTCCCGGTCGTGCTCCAGCCCGTGGGCGGGCAGCCGGGCAGCGACGGTGGCGCGGAAGAGCGCGCCGCTCGCGATCACCCGCGGATCGCAGTGGCTCGACGACTCGAGCGTGACGACGCCGTACAACGCCGACCAGGAGCACATGTCGAGCCACAGCAGGCCGCGGTGCTCGCGGGCGATGTGGTCGGTCTTGGCCGGGATGAGCGGGTGGAGCACGGCTTCCTGGACCGCTGGTGGCAGGTCCTCGACGGCCGGGATCGGGTGCTGGTAGACCTCCCAGATCCGGTAGAGCAGGTCGGTCATGTAGTGCCCCGACGTGGCCACGGTCAGCAGCTCGCGCCGCTCGGTCTCCCCGGACGCGATCGGGTTGGCGAAGACCAGCGAGAACTCCCGCGGCTTGGTCAGCGCCCAGCGCCGGAACCCGACGCAGGCAGCCGCGAGCCGACCGGCCGGATCGTCCTCGGGATACCGCTCCGCGGCGGCCGCGATGTAGTCGTGCGTCGCCGCCTTGTCCAGCTCGTAGGCCACCAGGTCGACGAGCTCCTGGTAGCTGGCGACGTAGCGGTAGAGCGCCGGCGCCGTCATCCCCATCCGGGCGGCCACTGCGCGCAGCGAGAGCTCCGCGCCCTCGGCGAGGAGAGCGGCGGAGACCGCCACGATCTCGTCGTACGTCGCCTCGCGCTGCCGCTCGCGGCGGGTCGGGGCCCTGAGCTCACCCACACTGCTCCTTCCGAGTGAATGGTTGACACCAAAGTATACGCCGTTTACGGTTTACGCCGTAAACACCGCTGATGGTGGTTCACTGACTCGGAAGGCTACGCCATGCTCGATCGCTGGGGGGCGGTTCTCGCCCGCAAGGCCCGGACCGTCCTCATCGTCGGTCTCCTGCTGGTCGCGGGTGCCGGCGCCTACGGCGTGGGCGTCTTCGACTCCCTCTCCCAAGGAGGCTTCGACACCCCCGGGTCCGAGGGCGACCGGCAGCGCACGGAGCAGCGGGAGACCTTCGGTGACACCGCACCGGACGTGATCGCGATCTACTCCAGCGACGACCTGCAGGCCGGTGACCCCGAGTTCCGGGGCGCCGTCGCCGATGTCGTCGCCGGGCTGCCGGAGGACGCCGTCGCCCGGGTGGTGCCGTACTTCGAGGCGCCGCCCGAGCAGGGGATGGTGAGCCCGGACGGTCACGAGGCGCAGCTGGTCGTCTCGCTCGCCGGCGAGACCCAGGACGACAAGTCCGCGGCCTACGAGGAGATCCGGCCGGATCTCGACGCCGACGGACTGCGGACCGATGTCGCCGGAACCTACGCGATCTACACCGATGTCAACGAGCAGACGTCCGAGGACCTCGAGCAGGCGGAGCTGATCTCGCTGCCACTGGTCATCCTGCTCGCCCTGCTGATCTTCGGCAGTGCCGTCGCCGCCTCGATGCCCGCACTGGTCGGGGTCGTCGCGCTGATCGGGGGCCTCGCCGTCGTCCGGCTCCTCACCACGGTCACCGACGTGTCCGTCTTCGCCGTCAACGTGGTCTCGGTGCTCGGCATCGGCCTCGCGATCGACTACGCGCTCTTCGTGGTCAGCCGCTTCCGGGAGGAGCTGGCCCAGCTGCCACCCGACGACCCGGCCGCGCCGGGGCGGGCGATCCGACGCACCATGACGACGGCCGGCCGCACCGTGATGTTCTCCGGGCTCACGGTGGCCGCCGCCCTGGCCAGCCTGCTGATCTTCCCGCAGATGTTCCTGAAGTCGATGGCGTACGGCGGCATGGCCGCGGTCGTGATCGCGATGCTGGCCGCCCTGACGGTCCTGCCCGCGACGCTCGTGCTGCTGGGCCGGAGGGTCGACGCCGGCCGGTTGCCCTGGCGGCGTCGCCGACCCGTCGACGTGGGTGACAGCCGCGGCCGGTGGGCGGCGCTGGCCCGTGCCGTGATGCGCCGGCCCGTCGCCGTACTGGCCCTGACCGTGGTGGTGATGCTCGCGATCGCGTCGCCGTTCCTGGATGTGAAGTGGGGCAGCGTCGACCACCGGGTGCTGCCCGCCGACACGCCGTCGTACGTCGCCGCGGAGCGGCTGCAGGACTTCGGCCCGGAGACCTCGACCGCCGACGTGCTCCTCCGGGGCGCTGACGACGCGGCGGTCCAGCAGTACGTCGCCGACGTGGACGGTCTCGAGGGTGACGCCATCGCGACCGTGGTCGACCAGCAGGGCGACGACGCGCTGGTCCGGGTCGCCTGGCCCGGCAACAGTCAGTCCGCGGCGTCGCAGGACGTGGTGCGCGACCTCCGCGAGATCGACCCGTCGGCAGGCTCCGCGCTCGTGGGCGGGCTCACGGCCGACACCGTCGACCTGCTCGACTCCGTGTCCGCCCACCTGCCGTGGATGGGGGTGATCGTGGTGCTCGTGATGTTCGTGCTGCTCTTCATCGCCTTCGGGTCGGTGGTGCTGCCGGTCAAGGCCATCGTGATGAACGTCTTCTCCATCACCGCAGCCTTCGGCGTGATCACCTGGATCTTCAGCGACGGCAACCTCGAGGGGCTGCTCGGTTTCGAGTCCCAGGGCTTCCTCGACGCCACCAACCCGATCCTGATGCTGGCGATCCTCTTCGGCCTGTCGATGGACTACGAGGTCTTCCTGCTCTCGCGGATCCGGGAGCAGTGGGACGCCACCCACGACAACGACCTCGCGGTCGAGACCGGCGTGCAGAAGACCGGCCGGATCATCACCAGTGCCGCGCTGCTGCTCGGCATCGTGATCGGCGCCTTCGCCACGAGTGGTGTGGTCTTCATGAAGATGCTCGGCATCGGCATGCTGGTCGCGCTGCTGCTCGACGCCACCATCGTGCGGGCGCTCATGGTCCCCGCCACGATGAAGCTGCTGGGCCGGTGGAACTGGTGGGCGCCGGCGCCGATGGCACGGTGGTGGGAGCGGTACGGCTTCCGGGAGGAGGCCGTCGGGCCGGCCCGCGAGCCGGAGCACGCCGCGGCCGCCGAGGTGGGAGCCGGTCGCGGTGGTTGAGGTGCGGGCGTGGGCTTGACGGTGGTTGAGGTGCGAGCTTGCGAGCCTCGAAACCACCCCGGTGGGCGCGGGGTTTCGAGGCTCGTCGCCAGGGTTTCTCGCATCTGACTCGGATACGGACGCAAGGAAGGGTAGGCGTCCAGTCCCGCGCGAGGCACGATCACCGGGACAGCTGGCCGGACGGGTCTTGCGGAACGTGCAACTCGGGGTCACGGACCGCCGCGTGGCCCCAATCCCCTTCGAGTTCCCACCGGTCTTCCGCCGAGTTGAACTCGAAGGCATCGACGTGACCGCAGTCCGACTCGCCGCTGGCGTCTGCGGCGGGACGATTCCCGCCGAGTCGGAGATCCAACGGGGTCTTCGTTCGCAGGCTCAGCCTGCCCAGCCGATAGCAGTGCTGCTCGCCCGGCTCCGGCGCGTAGAACTGGTGTTCTGGCGCAAGCACGACCTGCAGACGGAGAGACAGCCCGTGGTCGCTCGGCGCGACTCGGAGGACCCAGGAGTCTTCGAGGCGGACGCCAGCAAGGCCCGCGAACGCCTCGTCGTAGTGCACGGCAGTGAGTGTGCCGGTGGCCCCGCCCCCATTCCGCGACCTGGCCCGTCCCGCTGAGCGAACCGCTTTCGGGAACTCGCGAATCGTGGCCTGACCCGAGGGAGCTCTGCTCGCCCGCGCCCCGCGAGGGTGTCGGTGGCGTCCGTCCTATGCCCCTGCGCTGCAGCGTGCGCCTGAGAAGCGTCTCGGCGTCGGGTGCGGAGACGAGGGTTGCGTGATGAGGCGCGGGCGGCCCGGACTCAGTCTGACGCGACCCCCTTGACGGCGACGTCGGCCAACAATCGAAGATCGCCTTCGTCCACCGCTTCTCGAGTGAGCAGCAGACGGAAGTGCAGGGGGGCGGTGAAGACCTCGAGCAGCAGCCGTGGGTCAACGTCCCGCGGGATCTCGCCGCGCTCGACCGCGCGGTGGACCACGGCGGCGCACTCGTCGTATCGGAGCTGCCAGAACCGCGCGCGGACCTCGGCCATCGCGTCGTCGTCCGTGCTCGAAGCCATGGTCCTCATCAACGCGCACCCCAGGGGCGTTTCGGCGTACCCGAGGAGCGAGTGACCGAGCGCGATCAGGTCGTCACGGATCGATCCGGCATCGGGGACCGGGAGCAGCCGGGAACTCAGCTGAGCCATTGCGTCGAGCGTGAGCCGCTCGCGCGTTCCCCAGCGGCGGTAGATGGAGGTCTCGTGGACACCCGCGCGGCGGGCGACGTCGGCGATCGAGAAACCGGACGGGCCGGCCTCAGCCAGCAGGTCCAGAGTTGCCGCCATCACTGCCGCGCGCACCCGGGCGCTGCGCCCTCCAGGGCGGCGCTGCACCTCGTTGGCTGTCACATACTCCACCTTATCGCAGGCCTTCTTGCAATTACAGTTCCCAAGGATCTACGCTGCTAACGCAGTTGCAACTGCGTTAGATAGATCCCCAGCAGAGGAGCCCGACATGAGTGCCGACGTCCTCGCCGACTACATCGAGCGACTGAGCCGGTGGGGCCGTTGGGGGCCTGACGACGAACTCGGCGCGCTGAACTTGGTTACCGCCGAGATCGTGCGGGCGGCAGCCCAGGAGGTGCGGACCGGCAAGGTGATCTCCCTGACGTTGCCTTACGACCAGGCAGGCCCGCAGCCGGGCGGCCTCCGGCAGAACCCGACGCTGATGGCGACGGCGACGGGCACGGACCACATCAGTGGGAAGCAGTTGGAGCTGTTGGCGATGGCGGGCGCGCCGACGACTACGAGGTTCGGGTTCGCCGACGACACCGTCATCATGCCCACGCAATGCGGGACACAGTGGGATGCCCTGTCGCACATCTTCTACGACGGAAAGATGTGGAACGGCTACGGCGCTGGCGAGCATTCCAGCTTCGGTTCCCGCCGCAACGGCATCCAGCAATGGACTGATCGCATGGTCCTACGCGGAGTGCTCGTCGACGTGGCGCGATTCAGAGGAGTGCCGGCACTGGCTCCCGGCTACGCGATCACGGTCGACGACCTCGACGGAGCGGTTGCGGCGCAGGGGTCGACCATACGTCGCGGGGACGCGCTCTTCGTCCGCACTGGCCAGCTCGGCGAGCGGCGCGGACGATGGGGTGACTACGCCGGCGGCGACGCACCCGGCCTGTCTCTCCACACCGCCCCCTGGCTCGCCAAGACCGAGGTCGTCGCTATCGCAACCGACACCTGGGGGGTGGAGGTTCGCCCCAACGAGATCGACGAGTTCCAGCCGCTGCACTTGGTCGCGCTCGTTCATCTGGGCCTCGCCTTCGGCGAGATGTTCGACCTCGACGCACTGGCCAAGGACTGCGCCCAGGACGGTCGCTACACGTTTCTGCTCAGCGCCGCGCCCCTGCCCTTGACTGGTGCCGTCGGGTCCCCCGTCGCCGCCAGCGCCATCAAGTGATCTTCGAGGAGACGACCATGAGCACCACAAGCCGCGCCTGGTTCGGCGCACGCGAAGTCACCCGCGACCAGGTCCTGAAATGGGAGGCCAAGCGAGCCACCAAGAACCTCCAGAAGCTCGGACGATCAGTGCCCTCCGGCGATGCCGCCGCACTGCGCCAAGCCGTGGCTGGCGCCAAAGTGGCGCTCGGCCGCGAGGCTCTCGCGCAGTGCCTCGCCAGGGAGATCCGGATCTCAGACCGCGTCACCCGAATGCTGGCTCGCGGCTCCGGGACGCGTCGTCGGTTCTCGCGGACCGACGTCTTCGTCCCAGGCGCTCGCGCGGAGCAGCTCCCCACCTGGTACCTCGAACGAGCCGAAGCCGACGACGAGGCCACCTTTCTCATCGCAACCCCGGACCACCACCTCTTCCGCCCCATCGAGGATCCACGGGGCCAGGAAGTCTGGGAGACCCCAGGCGGCTCCCCGCTCGCGTCGCGCTTCTTCTTCGCTGAAGGAAACCTGGTCGGACTGCAGACGCCCGCCGACCCGGCGTTCCCGGTACAGATGGCCGGGTCTGCGAGACTGGCGGACGGAACCCTGATCGGCGGCGTCCGACACCAGCTGCGCGACGAGAACGGCGGCGTCCGAGCCCGGCTCACCGTCGAACTCCCATGGCTCATCGGCCCGCACGCGCCCGCCGCCCACCGGTGGCATCTGGCGAGCGAGTTCACCCACTGGCTCGAAGCCGCCCGAGATGCGTGGTGAGTCTCCTGCGGCGGTTCGTCGACGCCCTGGCGTGAGGCGGAAGTGGCACGAGCGATCTGCTGCGCGATCACATACTGGGGTCCCAGCGTCCGCGCTCGGCGTCCGGCGCAGGATCCCGCGTCGGCACGCGCCGCGCCCCCCACTGACCCCACCGTTCCCCAAAACGCCGGTCAGACAATCTGTCCTGCCCTTGTGACTCTCCTCGCTGGATCCCGACGGCTGCGGTGGTTGAGGTGCGAGCTTGCGAGCCTCGAGACCACCCGATCTCCCTACGCCGCGGTTGCGCACCGTGTTCGAACAGGTGTACGATCGACGTAGGTCGACAGGGCCAGTGCCCCCGAGTGGGGGAGGCGGTCCGGCCAGTCTCGAGCGGTTTCGTAATAGCACCCCTCAGGG
>CAZJDU010000118.1:0-11039 GCA_964544855.1 uncultured Nocardioides sp. | reverse complement strand
TCGTCGAGGCGCCGAGCCAGATGCTGGAGGAGTGGGCGTGGCACCCCGAGGTGCTGCGCACGTTCGCCACCGACGAGTCCGGGGAGCCGATCCCCGCCGAGCTGGTCGCCGCGATGCGCGCGGCCGACGACTTCGGCAAGGGCGTCTACGCCCGCACCCAGATGTTCTACGCGTCGATGTCGTACTGGTTCCACGCGGACCAGGCGGGCTCGCCGCCGCCGGATCTCACCGCGAGGATGGTCGAGCTGCAGCAGAAGTACGCCGCGCTGCCCTATCTCGAGGGCACCCACATGTTCGCCAGCTTCGGCCACCTCGGCGGCTACAGCTCGGGCTACTACACCTACATGTGGTCGCTGGTGATCGCGAAGGACCTCTTCAGCGCCTTCGACGAGGACGACCTCTTCGCCTCCGAGGTCGCCACCCGCTACCGCGACCGGGTGCTCGCTCCTGGTGGCAGCAGGGACGCCGCGGACCTGGTCGCCGACTTCCTCGGCCGGCCCTACTCGTTCGACGCGTACGCCGCCTGGCTCGCCCGCTGACGCGCGGAGTGGGGTGCCTCCGGTGAGCCTGCTTCACTGGATCCACCGCACTCCTTCCTGATCGGTGCCGTCGGAGCAGCGCCGGGGAAGCCCGCGCCATCCGCGCGGCGGCGAGAGATGCCACTGGACCTGGTCGTCGAAGCGCCGGGCACGACGTACGGAGACACCGTCGGGCGTTCGGGTCTTCCCCTCTCGTGCGCGACCATCACGTCGATCGTCGTGGCATCGAGGTGGCATCGAGGTGGCGGCGACCGGTGCCCTCGTGGGCGCGGAGCGCAGAGCGGCCGTCGAGCGCGGCCGGCCATCACGCGAGGACGTGAGTGCGTGGCGCCGCGCGATGACACCGTCCTGCATGGAGAGGATCTCTTCGATCGGGTGCATGGGTCGGGTCTCCCCGGGTTCGTTCACGTCGACACCTCGACGCTCCGCCCTGTGGACAGGAGGGGTGTCGCGCGCCGGGCCGGGAGTGGGGGCGATGCGCATGAAGCAGTCTCCTGCATGGCACGCCAGTCCGGTGCTGCCTCCTCTCGCCTTGCCCCGGCCCGGCGGTCGGCGTACTATAGCGATATATCGTGATACACAACGAAAGGATCGCGATATCCCAGAGACACATCACTGAGTGAAAGGAGTCCCACCATGGGACACGACCACCGCAGCGGTGGCGGCCGGGACGGCCGCTACGACCGCGATGAGAACGACAACGTCTACGAAGGCTTCGAGCGGCGTCGCCGGCAGCACCGCGGCGGTCCGCCGTGGGCACAGTGGGGCGAGTGGGACCAGGGCGGCCACCGGCGCGGTGGCGGCCCGGGCGGTCCGCCGCCGTGGGTCGCCGAGCTGCTCGGCTTCGGCCGCCCCGAGCGCGGTCGCGGGCCGCGCGCCCGGCGTGGCGACGTCCGGGCCGCGATCCTGGACGTGATCCGGGCCGCTGAGGAGTCGCCCAACGGCTACCAGGTGATCCAGGCGATCACCGAGCGCAGCGGCGGCGCGTGGAAGCCCAGCCCGGGTTCGGTCTACCCGACCATCCAGCAGCTCGAAGACGAGGGTCTGGTCGAGACCGACGAGGAGCGCGGTCGTCGCGCCCTCCGGCTCACCCAGGCGGGCGAGACCTACTGCGAGGACAACGCCGACGAGCTGGCCCAGGTCTGGGCACCGTTCGAGAAGGCCGAGCCCAGCCCGTGGACCGGCGAGGAGAGGACCGCCGACATCAAGGCGGAGATCCCGCAGGTGCTCAGCGCCATCTGGCAGATCGCCACCACCGGCTCGGACCGGCAGCGCGCCGCCGCCGTCGAGGTGATGGTCGAGGCCCGGCGCCGTCTCTACGGCATCCTCGCCGACGGCCCGGAGCAGGACACCGAGGACTGAGCAGTCCCGCGTGGAGCGGGCGTCGCGCGCGGTCGGACATCCCCTAGAGTGCCGCGCGTGATGCCCGCTCGCTCCCTCACCGCAGTACTCGGCTGCCTGGCTTGGCTGGTGGTGTCCACGACGTACGCCGCCGGTGCCCACGCCGCCGAACCCGCCATCGACGTGGGTGGGCGCGAGCTGCCCGGGGGTGAGGCGAGCACGGACCCGGCCGACCCGGTGGAGCTGACCGCCGGGCTGTGGGCCGACGAGCTCGGCCCGGAGAGCTCGGCGCAGAGCACGCACTACTTCCGCTACGAGCGCCGGATCGCCGACAGCACGGTCCACGTCGGGGTGCTCGGCGCGTCCCGGGACCGCGAGGACACCGACGGGCTGGAGCTCGGCGTGGCGGCCGACGGGGAGGAGTGCGCCGGGGCGTCGGCGAAGCCGGCCTACCCGCATCCGCAGGCCAGCTTCGGTGCGAGTGTCGATGTCGGTGCCGACGAGGCGGGCAGCCGCGACTCGGTCTGCCTCAGCGCCGCCACCCTCGATCTCGCGGTGACCCGCAGCAGCGCCAGCAGTGCGTCCCTCCCGGTCGCGATCGCGATCGTCGAGGAGGCGCCGGCGACCGGTGTCGGCGACCTGCCGGAGCCGGAGGAGGACGCCACGGCCGAGCCGGTGTCGTCCGATGCCGATCCCGAGCGGCTCGACGGTGGCACCGCGCCGGACACCGCGCCCGAGCTCGACCCGGGGCAGGGCGGGGTGGTCGTCGACACCGTCGTCACCGAAGGCGAGGAGCGGCTCTTCCGGGTGCCGCTCACGTGGGGGCAGCGCCTCGAGGCGACGGCCCGGGTCCCTGCGCAGGCCGAGCCCGCCGAGGGCGAGTACAACCAGCCCGCCATGGTGGATCTCAGCTTCGTCACCCCCATGCGGCGTACCTTCCAGAGCGTGGTCTCCGACGCCTCGCCGACGGTGCAGTACTACGACGAGGCGGGCGAGGCGTGGGACGCCACTCCGCGCGTCACCTACCGCAACCGCTTCGACGGCACCCCCGCCGCGCTCGCCGGCGATCACTGGATCGCGGTCGCGGTCTCGCCCGCCGATGCCGACGCCGAGCCGCTCGACGTGCCGATCGAGCTCACGCTGGTCGTCGACGGTGAGGAGTCGGGCGTGCCGACGTACCCGGAGACGGTGACAGCGCCCGGCGGCGCGTCCGGCCCGGGCGGGTACGACGCCGACACGCCCTACCTGGTGGGTGACGGCGAGTTCGCCGCGGTGCCGTCCGGGAGCGGCGACAACGGCTTCTGGAGCCTGCGTCGCTGGAGCGGGATCGGTCTCGGTGTGCTGAGCCTGGCGCTGCTGGGGACCGGGCTGGTGCGGCTGCTCGGCCGCCGCGCCTGAGCGGCTCAGCCTCCGAGGAACAGCCAGGCCGAGGCGAGCAGGCCGATCGCGCCGACGGCGAGCAGCACGTAGGACGACGCGGCGCCGGAGCGCGTGGGGGTCGCAGCCGGCGCGTGGTCGACCCGGGTCGGCGCCGCGGGCGGAGGCGGCGGTGGGTACGACGTGGCGCCGAGCGCCATCGTCGGTGCCGCCGCCGGCGGTGGCGGCGGCGGTCCCGGTCGGGTCGGTACGTCGATCGCGGTGGCGAACTCGTCCGGGATCTCGATGCCCTCCGCCGGGTCCGCGGGGAGCGCGAGCAGCGCCCGGAGCGCGGGGTGGGCTCGCAGCGCGGCCGCCGTCGGACGGTCCGTCGCCGCCTCCTGGGTCATCGCCTCGACCAGCTGGGCGACGGCCTCGTGGTGCGGTCCACGGGCCCGGGCGGCGCCGAGCTCGATCGGTCCCGGCTCGGTCGGCGGCCGCTCGCCGGTGAGCAGCTGGAGGGTGACCATGCCGAGCGCGTAGATGTCGGCCCCCGGGGCGGGGTCCGCGCCCATCCGCTGCTCGGGGGCCATGTAGCCGGGCGTGCCGATCGCCATCGCCGTGGCGGTGAGCCGCGGCTCGTCCTCGGGCACCGCGATGCCGAAGTCCGTCAGCCGCACGTGGGGCTGACCGGTGCCGGTCGGCTCGAGCAGCAGGTTGCCGGGCTTGACGTCGCGATGCACGATGCCGGCGCCGTGGACCGCGTCGAGGGCCTGCAGGGTCTGGTCGACCAGCAGCCCGATCCATCGAGGCGGGAGGGCGCCGTACCGCTTCAGCAGCGTGCCGACGGAGCCGCCGCGCACCAGCGGCATCGTGAAGAGCACCCGGTCGTCCATGCCCGCCCACGACTGGGGCGCGACGATGTGGCTGTGGTCGATGCGGACCGATTGCTCGCGCACGAACCGCAGCAGGGTGGCCGCGTCGGACTGTCGCAGGATCTTCGCGGCCTTGACCCGACCGTCCTCGCGGTCGTGGACCCGCCACACCGTGCCCATGCCGCCGGACGCGATCGGGTCGATCAGCTCGTAGCGACCTGCGAAGACCTCACCCATGGCCGGTGAGCCTACCGATCGCCGAGTCGGCTCATCCCGCTGGCTGACAGGTGCCGAGTCGGCTCGTCTCTCGCCGACAAGACACGCCGAGCCGTCCCGTTTCGGGACGACTCGGCGTGCTCAGGCTGTAGAGATCAGCCGACTCGGCGGGAGATCGTCAGGCGTTGCGGATCGCCGAGATGTCGAACTCCAGCTTGATCTTCTCCGAGACGAGCACGCCGCCGGTCTCGAGAGCGGCGTTCCAGCTGAGGTCCCAGTCCTTGCGGTTGATGGTGGCCTGGCCCTCGAAGCCGGCGCGGAGGTTGCCGAACGGGTCCTTGGCGGAGCCGGTCTCCTCGAACTCGATGGTCAGCGGCTTGGTCACGTCCTTGATGGTGAAGTCACCGGTGATGGTCCAGGTGTCACCGTCGCGGGAGACCTCGGTGGAGACGAAGCGCAGCTCGGGGAACTGCTCGGCGTCGAAGAAGTCGGCCGAGGCGAGGTGGCCGTCGCGGTCGGGCGAGCCGGTGCTGATGCTGGCGGCCTTGATGGCGAGCGACACCGAGGAGTTCGCCGGCTGGGCGGCGTCGATGGTGGCGGTGCCCTCCCACTCGTCGAAGTGGCCGCGCACCTTGGTCACCATCGCGTGGCGGGCCTGGAAGCCGAGCCGGCTGTGCGAGGGGTCGAGGGTGTAGGTGCCGGTGAGGTCGGTCAGTGCGGTGGTGGTGTCGGTCATGACGCCCAGTCTCCGTTCAAAGTGGTTGAAGTGTCAACCAACTGAACGGGAGGGCGCTCCGACGTATTCCGGGAAGCCCGAGATTTTCTGGAGCCGAGGGAGAAAGCGCCGACGGGCCGCGCCCCGGGTGGGGCGCGGCCCGTCGTACGTCGTCAGTGCCGCCGGTCGCGCCGGCCGACCCGACTCACGCTGCGTGCTGTGTGGCCGCCGACTGGCCGACCGTGATCCAGCGGGCCTCCATGCGGGTGTGTCCCCGCTCGTCGGTGACCGGCACCCAGCGCGTCTCGAGCTGCCCGTCGGCGGGCGCCGTGGGTCGAGCGGTCATCTCCGTGTAGGTCATGGGACACCTCCTGTTCACCTTCTGTTCACCAAACTACCACGACCTCCACCTGCCTGGTCAAACATCGGGCGATTCGTGCGGCTCCCCTCCACTCGGGTGGCCCTGGCGGGGCGGAACCGGCCAGCACCCTCCACCTGGCCGGATGTGGCCTCGAAGAGCTCGCAGCGACTCTCTGGTGATCCATGACCAATCGCCGATATCTACCCGATATCGGGCAAGAAGTTGGCGATCCGACACGATCGGCTCCATCATCGACGCTGTGACCGTCGATCAGCGCCTGGTGCAGCACGTGATGGCCAGCACCGGACTCGACGCGGCCGAGGCGGGCCGCGTCATCGACGACGTGATCGCGTTCCACGCCGAGCCGGTCGAGGTCTACGTACGGCGCCGCCACGGGGAGCTCCGGCTCCGCGGCACCCGCAACGCCGAGATCTTCACCCGGCTCCGCCAGGAGCTGGCGACCCGGGTGGTCGCCGCTCCCGACCTCTCCGAGCGCCAGCTGCGCCGGATCATCTACGGATAGGAGGACCGCCCATGTGCGGGATCGTCGGTTATCTGGGCCCCCACGCGGCAGCCCCCGTGCTGCTGGAGGGCCTGACCCGGCTCGAGCACCGCGGCTACGACTCCGCGGGCGTCGCGGTGCTGGGCGGCTCGGCAGTGCGCACCGCCAAGCGCGCCGGCCGGGTGCGCGAGCTCGCCGAGGAGCTGCCGAAGCGCTTCGGCGGCAAGGTCGGCATCGGCCACACCCGGTGGGCCACCCACGGTGCGGCCAACGACACCAACGCGCACCCGCACACCGACGCCGCGGCCCGGGTCGCGGTGGTGCACAACGGGATCATCGACAACGCGGCCGTGCTCCGCGCCGAGCTGGCCGACGATGGTGTCGAGCTGGTCTCCGAGACCGACACCGAGGTGCTCGCTCACCTGGTGGCTCGCTCCGTGGCCGACACGCTCGAGGCGAAGGTCGCCGAGGCGCTCGGCCGGATCGAGGGCACCTACGGCATCGCCGTGATGCACGTCGACTTCCCGGACCGGATCGTCGTCGCCCGCAACGGCAGCCCGCTGATCATCGGCGTGGGGGAGAAGGAGATGCACGTCGCCTCCGACCTCGCGGCGCTGGTCCGCTACACCACCACGGTCGCCCACCTCGACGACGGCGAGATGGCCACGGTCACCGCGGGCGGCTTCACGACCTACCGCCTGGAGGCGACCGGGCTGGCCGTCGCCCCCCGCACGGCGGCGCCGCTCGACATCGACCCCACGGCGTACGACGCCGGCAGCCACGAGTCGTTCATGCACAAGGAGATGTGGGAGCAGGCCGATGCGGCGGAGCGGGTGCTGCGTGGCCGGCTGGACGAGCGGTTCGGCACCGGTCATCTCGGCGGGCTCAACCTCGACCCGCGCGAGCTGCGCGAGATCCGGCGCGTCAAGATGCTCGGCTGCGGCTCGGCCTACTACGTCGGCCAGATGGGCGCCGCGCTGATCGAGGAGCTGGCGCGGATCCCCGCCGACGCCGAGGCGGCCTCGGAGTTCCGCTACCGCAACCCGCTGATCGAGCCGGACACGCTCTACGTCGCGGTGAGCCAGTCGGGGGAGACGGTCGACACGCTGCTGGCCGTGCAGGAGATCCGGCGCAAGGGCGGACGGGTGATCGGACTGGTCAACGTGGTCGGATCGGCGATCGCCCGCGAGGTCGACGGCGGGATCTACCTGCACGCCGGCCCCGAGGTCGCCGTCGCCTCCACCAAGGCGCTGACCAACATGTTCTGCGCCTTCGCGATGCTGGCGGTGCGGCTGGGCCGGGTGCGGGACCTGTCCATCGCGGACGGCCGTCGGCTGATCGCCGCCCTCGAGCAGCTGCCCGCCCGGATCGGGGAGATCATGGCGCAGGAGGAGGCGATCGCCACCGTCGCGAAGGGGCTCGCCGAGGCCGAGAGCCTCTTCTTCGTGGGCCGGGTGCGGGGCTACCCCGTGGCGCGGGAGGGGGCCCAGAAGTTCAAGGAGATCAGCTACCGCCACGCGGAGGCCTACCAGACCTCCGAGCTCAAGCACGGTCCGCTCGCGCTGATCTCACCGGAGGTGCCCACTGTCGCGATCGTCCCCGAGGACGAGCTGCTCGACCGCAACATCGGCGCGCTGCACGAGATCGCCGCCCGCGGCGGACCACTGGTGGTGGTCACCCACCCGGACGTCGACCTCGGCGCGGTGAGCTGCGAGCGGATCGACGTCCCGCGCAGCGAGCGTGAGCTGGACCCGATCCTGCTGACCATCCCGCTGCAGCTGCTGGCCTACCACGCCGCTGAGCACCTGGGCCACGACATCGACAAGCCCCGCAACCTCGCGAAGTCGGTGACGGTCGAGTGAGGGGCGGCGAGACGCCGGCGGGGTCGATGGATACCCGGACGACCCCGGCCCCTCACCGGTCCCCGGTCGGCTGATGGCGGGCTCCGGCGTACTGCTGGACCTCGACGGCGTGCTCTACGTCGGGGACGAGCCCGTGCCGGGCGCGGCCGAGGCGGTGACCTGGCTGCGGGAGCAGGACATCCCGTTCCGCTACGTCACCAACACCACCTCCCGGCCGCGGGATGCGATCGTGGGCAAGCTCGCTCGCTGCGGTGTCGAGGCGACGGCCGAGCAGATCCTGACGCCCGCGGTCGCGGCGGTCGCCTGGCTGGAGCGGGAGCGGCGTACGACGCCGGCGCTGTTCGTCCCCGGCGCGACGGCGGCGGAGTTCGCCGCGTGCGACCCACTGCCGGAGGACGCCATGACGGGGGCCGACGCCGTCGTGCTCGGAGACCTCGGCGAGGGGTGGGACTTCGCCACGCTCAACCGCGCGTTCCGGCTGCTGATGGCCGACGCCCGCCCGCCCCTGGTCGCGCTCGGGCGCACCGCCTACTGGCGCGCACCCGACGGGCTCCGGCTGGACGCCGGTGCCTACGTCGCGGCGCTCGAGTACGCCGCCGGGCGCGAGGCGGTCGTCCTCGGCAAGCCGGACCCGGCGTTCTTCGCCACGGCGGCCGGTCTGCTCGGTGTGCCCGGCGATCGCACGTTGATGGTCGGCGACGACATCCGCTCCGACGTAGGCGGTGCGCAGCACGCCGGGATGCGCGGTGTGCTCGTGCGCACGGGCAAGTTCAGCGAGTCCGACCTCGCCGGCGACGTACGGCCGGACGCGGTGCTCGACTCGCTCGCCGACCTGCCCGCCCGGTGGGCCGACCTCACGCCGGCGTGACCGGGGCCTACTCCACCGCGCCCGCGGGAGCCCTCCGGCGGGCGCGGAGGCCGTCGACGTCCTCCAGCTCGACGCCCCGGGTCTCGGGCACGAAACGGAGCACGAAGAAGAACGACGCCACCGCGAAGAACGTGTAGAACCCGTAGGCGAAGCCCAGCCCGATCTCGGCCATGCCCGGGAACGAGGACGAGATCGCGAAGTTCGCCAGCCACTGTGCTGCCGCGGCGACGCCGAGCGCCGTGCTGCGGATGGTGTTGTTGAAGACCTCGCCGAGCAGCACCCACACCGCCGGGCCCCACGACATCCCGAAGAACACCACGAAGAGGTTCGCGCCGACCAGGGCGAGCACCCCCTGGGTGTCGCTGAGCACCGGCTCCATGACGCCGTCGGCGTCGGGCTGCAGCGGTGCCTGGCTGAAGACCAGCGCCATCGTGCCGAGCGAGACGGCCATGCCGACCGACCCGATCATCAGCAGCCGGCGGCGGCCGATCCGGTCGATCAGCGCGATGGCCACGAGCGTGACGGTGATGTTGGTGACCGAGGTGACCACGGACTGGCCGAGTGCGCTCTCCTCGCTGAAGCCGACCGACTGCCACAGCGTCGAGGAGTAGTAGAAGATCACGTTGATCCCGACGAACTGCTGGAAGACCGACAGCGCGATGCCGACGTACACGATCGGCAGCAGGCCGCGGCCGCCCGGCTTGCGCAGGTCCGCCAGCGACGACGAGCGGTCGGCGACGAGGGTACGGCGGATCTCGCGGATCCGGGCGTCGATGCCGCCGACGAGCACCGACCCCAGCACCTTGCGCGCCTCGGCCTCCTCGCCCCGGCGCACCAGGTAGCGCGGCGACTCGGGGATGCTCAGCGCGAGCATGCCGTAGGCGACGGCCGGGACGACCTCGACGAGGAACATCCACCGCCACGCGTCGAGCCCGAGGAGCAGTGGCTGGTCCGCCCCGCCGGCCGCCGACGCGAGCGCATAGTCGGACAGCAGCGCGATGAAGATGCCGGTCACGATCGCCAGCTGCTGCATCGAGCCGAGCCGGCCGCGCACGGCCGCCGGCGAGATCTCCGCGATGTACGCCGGCGCGATGACCGACGCCGCGCCGACACCCAGGCCGCCCACGACCCGCCAGAGGATCATGTCGACCGGCCCGACGGCGAGCCCCGACCCGAGCGCGGACAGGCTGAACATGCCGGCGGCGAGCACCATCACCCGGACCCGGCCCCACCGGTCGGCGAGCCGGCCGGCGACGTACGCCCCGACCATGCAGCCGAGCAGCGCCGAGGACACGGTGAAGCCGGTGAGCGCCGACCCCATGCCGAAGTCGCTCTGCATCGGCTCGACCGCGCCGTTGATCACCGACGTGTCGAAGCCGAAGAGCAGGCCGCCCAACGCGGCGACGGCGGTCAGGTGGATCACCCGCCCCAGGTGGTAGGCGTCCTGCCCTGCCGGCGCTGCGGTCATCATCGACCTCCCCCTCGTGGCGTCTGCGCCGACTATGGCGGTCCGGTGAGGCTCGTGTCCATCACCGCGGTGGGGTGGGTCACCGCGCTGAGGATGGCGCGCGGTGGGGGGCCAGCGCTTAGGCTTGACCGGTGAGTGAGCCCGCAGCCGACGAGACCGCCACGTTCGCCGACCTCGGTCTCGGTGAGCGGATCCTGAAGTCCCTCTCCGACGTCGGCTACGAGACGCCGTCGCCGATCCAGGCCGAGACCATCCCGCCCCTGCTCGAGGGGCGCGACGTGATGGGCCTGGCGCAGACCGGCACCGGCAAGACCGCGGCGTTCGCCCTGCCGGTCCTCGACCGGCTCGACCTGAGCCAGCGCGCGCCGCAGGCACTCGTGCTCGCCCCCACCCGTGAGCTGGCTCTCCAGGTGAGTGAGGCCTTCGAGAAGTACGCCAGCCACATCGAGGGCGTGCACCTGCTGCCGGTCTACGGCGGCCAGGGGTACGGCGTGCAGCTCTCCGCCCTGCGCCGCGGCGTGCACGTCGTCGTCGGGACGCCGGGGCGGATCATGGACCACCTCGACCGGGGCACGCTCGACCTCACCGCGCTGAAGTACCTCGTGCTCGACGAGGCCGACGAGATGCTCAACATGGGCTTCGCCGAGGACGTCGAGACCATCCTGGC
The DNA here is from genome assembly GCA_964544855.1 of uncultured Nocardioides sp. Taxonomy (GTDB): domain Bacteria; phylum Actinomycetota; class Actinomycetes; order Propionibacteriales; family Nocardioidaceae; genus Nocardioides. The sequence continues at coordinate 269 of CAZJDU010000118.1, read as the reverse complement.
CGACACCCCGGACGACAAGCAGGTCGCGCTGTTCTCGGCGACCATGCCGGCGCAGATCCGCAAGCTGTCGGCGACCTATCTCAAGGACCCGGTCGAGATCGCCATCGAGCGCAAGACCCGGACCGCGGAGAACATCACCCAGCGCTACCTGATCGTGCGCTACCAGCAGAAGGTCGACGCGCTCACCCGCATCCTCGAGGTCGAGAACTTCGAGGGCATGATCGTCTTCGTCCGCACCAAGCACGAGACCGAGACCCTCGCCGAGAAGC
>CAZJDU010000117.1:0-11222 GCA_964544855.1 uncultured Nocardioides sp. | reverse complement strand
GCGACCGGCTGCACCAGCGAGCTGCCGAGGCCGACGGGCGCGCCGGGCCCTGAACCCGGTCTGAGCCCAGGGCCCCGGGGCGACCACCCCTCGGGAACAAAATACCCCCCTGGGGTATTTGACCTCGATGAGAGACCGGGTCGTCCGGCCCGCGTCCGGAGAGAAGCCAGGATGGATTCCCGCAACCGCATGGCCGCCAACGCCACGCTGCACTGCCTCACGGGCTGCGCGATCGGTGAGATCCTCGGACTGCTGATCGGCACGGCGCTGGGCCTGTCGGTCGGCGTCACGATCGGGCTCGCCGTGGCGCTGGCGTTCGTCTTCGGATACTCGCTGTCCACGCTGCCGCTGCTCCAGGCGGGCCTCGGGTTCTTCGCCGCGCTGAGCGTCGTCTTCGCCGCCGACACCCTCTCGATCGCCACGATGGAGATGGTCGACAACGCGGTGATGGCGGTGATCCCGGGAGCGATGGACGCCGGCCTGGTCAACCCGGTCTTCTGGGTCGGCATGATGATCGCCCTCGCTGCGGCGTTCGCCGCGGCGTTCCCGGTCAACCGCTACCTCATCGGCAAGGGCAAGGGCCACGCGCTGACCCACCAGTACCACGAGGGCCACGCCGATCACGGCGACGCCCACGAGCACCACGACCACCAGCGACCCGGGAGGATCCGATGAACACCAGCACCCTCGCGGCGGGCGTGATCGGCTTCCTGCTCGGCGGCCTCACCGTCTCGATCGCCGCCGAGCTCGAGGACGACGGAGCCGAGCCCCCGAGCCATGACTCGAGTCAGGTCGTGGTGCTCCGCTGAGGTCACGGTGGTCGAGGCGCGAGCGCGCCACGGTGGTCGAGGTGCGAGCGCGCCACGGTGGTTGAGGTGCGAGCGCCAGCGAGCCTCGAAACCCCCCTTCGGCGATGCCCGCCTCGAGCGGCTCGACTGCGATGCTGGCCCGGTGATGGAGACCGTGACCGAGCAGCAGGGGCCGCGTCCTGACGAGGCCGAGCGACTGCGAGCGATCTGGAGCCGCCTCGGCGTCCCGGGGGCGATCGACGTCCACACCCACTTCATGCCGGGCAACGTGATGGAGAAGGTGTGGCGCTACTTCGACAGCGCCGGGCCGCTCACGGGCACCGAGTGGCCGATCACCTACCGCATGGAGGAGGATGCGCGGCTCGACCGGCTGCGTGACTTCGGCGTACGACGCTTCACGGCGATGATCTACCCGCACAAGCCGGAGATGGCCGCCTGGCTGAACGGCTGGGGGGAGGACTTCGCGGCGCGCCACCCCGACTGCCTGCAGACGGCGACGTTCTATCCGGAGCCGGAGGCGGCGCAGTACGTCGCGCAGGCGATCACCCATGGCGCGCGGGTCTTCAAGGCCCATCTCCAGGTCGGCGACTACGACCCCAACGACCCGTTGCTCGAGCCGGTCTGGGACCAGCTCGAGGAGGCCGGTCTCCCGCTCGTGATCCACTGTGGCTCCGGTCCGGCTCCGGGCCGTTTCACCGGCCCGGGGCGGATCGCGGAGCTGCTGGGCCGGCACCCGCGGCTGCGGCTGATCATCGCCCACATGGGCATGCCGGAGTACGCCGACTTCCTCGACCTGGCCGAGCAGTACGACGGGCTCCTCCTCGACACCACGATGGCCTTCACCGACTTCGCCGAGGAGATGATGGCCTTCCCGCCCGAGCACCGGTCGCGCCTCGAGGCGCTCGGTGACCGGATCCTGCTCGGCACCGACTTCCCCAACATCCCGCACGACTACCTGCACCAGGTCGAGGCGATCGAGCGACTCGGCCTCGGTGACGACTGGCTCCGCGGGGTGGTGCACGACAACGCTGCCCGGCTCTTCGGGCTCCCGGAGGCGCGTCGTACCTGACGTAATCGTTGGGCGAGGGCGCTTTCGCCAACGGAAACGTCAGGTACGACGATCCAGGCCGAGCAGTGCGTACATCCCGCGCAGCGCCCACGTGGCCGCGTCGGGGTCGCCGTGCAGGCGGGTGGCCGGTGTGACGCCGGCGGCCAGCGACTCGAGGCCGAAGACGACCTGCGCGGTGTCGGTGTCCGGGGCGAGGTCGCCAGCAGCGACGGCGGCCTCGACGTCGCGCCGGAGCACGCGCCGCCAGTCCGCCCGGCTCTGCGCGAGCACGTCGTGCACGGGGCCGGAGCGACTGTCGAAGTCGAACGTGGCCTGCGTGATGAAACAGCCCCCGGGATAGCCGGGATCGGCGGTGTAGTCGACCCACCGGCGCAGCGTCGCGGTGAGCCGGGGGAGCCCGGGCTCGAGGTCGCGCACCGGCTCCCAGATCCGGGCCCGGAAGTCCGCAAGCACCAGCTCGATCGTCGCCAGCTGCAGCCGCTCCTTGCTCCGGAACTGGCCGATCACGCCTGACTTGCTCATCTCGAGCAGGTCAGCGAGCCGGCCGATGGTCACGCTCTCCAGCCCCTCGACGGAGGCCAGGTCGGCGGCGGCGCGCAGCACGGCCGTCCGGGTCTCGAGGGCGGCCTGGGCCGATGCGCGTCCTGCCATGCACCGATCATAACGTACGACCGTGCGCTATTGACGTACGAACGGTCGTGCTCTTAAATTCTGGTCATGACCACGATGTCCACCCCCGCACCCACCCGGGCCCGCCTCGCGCTGGTCCTGGCGTGCGGAGCGACGTTCCTCAGCTTCCTCGACGCCACGGTCACCAACCTGGCGCTCCCTCAGGTGGCCGACGACTTCACGATCGGCGTCACCGCGCTGTCGTGGGTCGTGACCGCCTACGCGATCCCGTTCGCCGCACTGCTCGCCCCCGCCGGCGCTCTGGCCGATGCGATCGGCCGGATCCGGCTCTATGCGCTCGGCGTCGCGCTCTTCACGGTGGCCTCGCTCGTGGCTGCCCTGGCGCCGGCCTACCCGGTGCTGCTCGCCGGTCGCGTCCTTCAGGGGGTGGCGGCGGCACTGGTCGTCCCGGCTTCGCTCGGCATGGTGCTCGCGGAGGTCCCGGCCGAGCGGCGCCGGGCCGCGATCGGGCTGTGGAGCGCCGCGGGTGCGCTGGCCGCGGCCGCCGGGCCGACCGTCGGTGGGCTCGCGGTCGAGCTCGTCGGCTGGCGCGCGCTGTTCTGCCTCAACCTGCCGATCGGGGTCTGGCTGCTGCTCCGCAGCCGCACGCTGATGGCCGGCGAGACGCGCCACGGTGCCGCCCCTGATCCGCTCGGTGCCGGGCTGCTCGTGCTCGCCGTCGGCGGAGTGGTCCACGGCCTCGTGGAGGGCTCCGAGCGCGGTTGGGCGACGCCGTACGTCGTCACCGTGCTGGCGATCTCCGTGCTCGCCGGCGTCGCCGCGATGATCCGCTCCGCCGGCCATGCACGGCCGGCGCTGCGCGTCGACCTGTGGCGCCGCAACCGCCCCTTCACCGCGGCGACCGCGGTCTCGCTGGGGTACGGCGCCGTCCTGTTCTCGACGTTGATGCTGGGCGTGCTGTTCCTCGTGGGGACGTGGGGCTACTCCGAGCTCCGCGCCGGGATGGCCATGACACCCGCGGCACTGGTCACCGCCGTCGTCGCGGTGGGCGTCGGACGGCTCGCGCGGCCGCCGTCGCCACGTGTCCTGGTGGCGACCGGGTTCGTGGTGCTCGCCGCGACGTGTGCCGTGGTCGCGACTGCCATCACCACCGAGCCGCAGTTCCTCGCGCTCTGGCTGCCGACCGGTGTCGGGATGGGCGTCGGCATCGGGCTGGCCACCGTCGGTGTGTCGACCGCCGCCGCGCTCTCGGTGGCGCCCCAGCACTTCGCGGCCGCGACCGGTCTGGTGATGGCAGCGCGCCAGGTCGGCGGAGCGGTCGGCGTCGCCGCGGTCGCCGTGATCCTGGCCGAGGTCGCCGGCGCCGACGTCACCTCGCCCTTCACCGCCGCGTACGGCGCCGTGGCCGCTGTCGCGGCCGCGGCAGCGGCGAGCAGCCTCGCGCTCCGACTCACCCCCGCCCCGACCACCACGACCGTGAAGGACTGACCATGACCCTCTCCGACCACGAGATCTCCTACGCCGCTGAAGCGGCCGACCCGCACTGCATCGGGCTCGAGACGGCCGCGACCGCTCTCTCCGCGCAGCCGTGGCAGCGCTACGCCGTGCTCGGCGACAGCGTCACCGCCGGCGTGATGGAGCCGCTGCCGGGCTACCTGGAGCGCTCCTTCCCCGAGCGGCTGCGGGTCGCGCTGGGTGCCACCCGCCCGGGGTTCGCCGCGACCAACCTGGCCGAGCCCTATCTGACCATCGCCGAGATCCGCGAGCGGCAGCTGGCGGCGGCGCTCGACTTCGGGCCCGACCTGGTGCTGGTGAGTGCCGGTGGCAACGACGCCTTCCCGCGCTCCTACGACAGCGCCCGGGTGCGCGACGACCTGGTCGCGCTGCTCGCACCGCTCGCGACCGCCGGTGCGCTGGTGGTGACCGTCGGCCTCTTCGACGTCGCGCGCTCCGGGCTGGTGCCCGCCGACGCGGCGGGGCCGATGGCAGAGCGCTTCGACGACCTCGACCGGGTCACCGCCGAGCTGACGCCCACCCTCGGGGGCGTGCACCTCGACACCCACCACCATCCGCTGGCCGCCGACCCGGCGATCTACTCCTCCGACGGCATCCACGCCAACGCCCGGGGCCACGCGGTCGCCTTCGCCGCCACGGTCGAGGCCCTGGCCGCTCAGTGAACGCACGCGATCACGATCGGATGATCGCCGGCGTGCGGCCCAGCCGCGCGAGCTTGTCCGGGTTGCGCAGCAGGTAGACAGCCGTGACGAGACCGTCGGCGACCTCGACCACCGCGACCATGGTCACCCGGCCGTCCTCGCGGACGACGACGGCCGGTGCGGAGTTGCAGGCGGTGAGATCGAGCTCGACGACGGTGTCGCGCGCCTGACCGAGTCCGGCGAGGAACCGTGCCACCCGGTCGGCGCCCACCACCGGGCGGCGCGCCGCCGACACGAGGCCACCGCCGTCGGAGATCGAGATCGCGTCGGGTGCCAGCATCGCGACCAGGTCGGCGATCCGCCCCTCCTGCGCCGCCAGCAGGAAGGTGGCGGCCACCTCGGCGGCCTCCCGTGTGTCGGGGCTGAACCGGCGGCGCCGCGCGTGCACGTGGCTCCGCGCGCGGTGGGCGACCTGCCGTACGGCGACGCTGGACTTCCCGACCGCGGCGGCGATCTCGTCGTACGGGTAGTCGAAGACCTCCCGCAGCACGAAGACCGCCCGCTCGACGGGGCCGAGCGTCTCGAGGACGAGCAGCATCGCCATCGACACCGACTCGGCCAGCTCGGCGTCCGCGCTCACGTCGGGTGCGGTCGCCACCGGCTCGGGCAGCCACGGGCCGACGTAGTCCTCGCGGCGGCGCTGCCGGGCGCGGAGCACGTCGAGGGCGCGACGGGTGACGATCCGCACCAGGAACGCCCGCGGGTCCCGCACCTCGTCGAGGTCGGCGGAGGCCCAGGACGGGTAGCTGTCCTGCACGGCGTCCTCGGCGTCGGCGGCGACGCCGAGGACCTCGTAGGCGATGGTGAACAGCAGTGCCCGGTGCGCCTCGAAGTGCTCCGCGTGGTTCATCGCGCCGGCACCGGGCCACCCGGCGCGTCGACCGTCGCCGCAGGTCCCTCCGGCCACCGGTAGGAGCCGGGCCGGCGCCGCTCGCGCTCCATCCAGCCGACGGTGCTGCGGCAGATCCACTCCTTGACGGCGGCGCCCGCACGCCCGGTCACGGCGTGGCTGCGCGGCCGGTCGTCGGGGCGCACCAGTTGGAGCACGCCGCGCCGCCGTCCGAGGCTGAGGCACTGGACGAGGAAGCCTGCGGAGAGGGGCGCGGGGTCGCGTCCGGCCACCACGTCGGCGACCGTGCGTCCCGCCGACACCCCGAGCGGGAACGCGGCCGCGCAGCTCATCCGCAGGTGCGCGCCGACGGCCGCAGGGGCGGCCGCCGCGTCGCCCGCGCCGATGATCCGGCTGTCGTCGACCGACCGCAGCGCGGCGTCGGTCACCAGCCGGCCGTGGGCATCGGTCGTGAGGCCGCTGGCAGCTGCGAACGGCGCTGCCCGCATCCCGGTGGTCACCACGGTGACGTCGCTGGGCAGCTCGCCCGCGTCGGTGGTGACGGTCGTCGGCTCCACGGCGTGCACCCGGACATTCTCGTGCACGGTGACACCGAGCGCGTGGAGTGCGCGGAGCACTGCGCTGCGTCCCCGGGGGGAGAGACCCGCGGCGACGGAGCCCATGGTGATCAGCCGTACGTCGCAGGCCGGCATCGACTCGGCGATCTCGCTGGCGGTCTCGATGCCGGTGAGCCCGCCGCCGACCACGGTCACCGTGGGGGGACCGTCGGCCAGCGCCCCTGCGAGCCGCTGGGCGGACTCCCAGTCGCTCACGTCGTAGGTCTGCTCGGCACCGTCGAGGTCGGGCCGGGCCCCACGGCTTCCGGCGGCGACCACGAGGTGGTCGTAGCCGACCGATGCGCCGTCGTCGAGGTCGACCCGTCGCGCAGCACGGTCGATGCCGGTGGCCGACGTGGTGATGAGCTCGACCGCGGGATGCAGCACGTCGCTCAACGGGAACCGGGCCGGGTGGGTGCCGGTCACGAGCTGGTGCAGCCGGATCCGCTCGACGAAGTCGGCCCGGGGATTGACGACCGTCACGGTGACGCGGTCGTCGTGGGCGAGCTGGTTCGCGGCCATCACGCCGGCGTAGCCGGCGCCGATGATGGTGATCTGGTGGGTGGTCATGCCCTTACGTCGCTCGGCGCCCGCCGGGTGTGACATCCCGCTGCGATGAGTCCGACTCCGTGTGCCGGTCGGTATCTCCATGGAGACCCGCAACCTCGCCGAGCTGTACCACGCCCCCGTCATGGACTGGGCCGAGCTCGCCGCGCGGCTCGATGCCGGCTTCGCGCAGGCACCGGGCGGCGGTGGTCCGGGCCGTCACACCTGCTGGTTGACGACGATCAACCCCGACGGCAGCCCGCACGTCACTGGCGTCGGGGCGAACTGGGTCGACGGCTCGTTCTGGTTCGAGACCGGCCGCAGCACCCGCAAGGGCCGCAACCTCGACCGCGACCCCCGGTGCGTGCTGAGCCTGGCGGTGCGCGAGTTCGACCTCGTCGTCGAGGGCGACGCCGAGCTCGTGACCGACCCCGACACCGTGGCCCGGTTGGCCCGGGTCTGGGCCGACGAGGGCTGGCCCGCCGAGCCCGACGACACCGGCACCGCGGTCACCGCGCCGTTCAGCGCCCAGTCGGCCGGTCTGCCGCCGTGGCACGTCTATCGGATCGCGGCGCGGTCGGCGTACGCCGTGCAGACCGTGGAGCCGTACGGCGCGACCCGCTGGCGGTTCTGACCCGTCCGCTGGCTTGGGCGGGGGACGTGTAACTCAGTGTTCTGGTGTCCACCTCGGTCGTCGACGGCCCTGGTGGACGCCAGAACACTGAGTTACACGCGGCGGCCGGCCCCGTCGGCAGCCTTTGTGGCGTCTGTCACTATGCAGGTGGGGAGGGAGCCTCGATGACCCCGAGCGTGCTCGGGCCGACGCTCCGGAGGTAGACCGGCATGACCGACGTGCCCGCGACCACGACCGACCCCGACTCCGGTGCCAGCCCCGTCGGGCGGCGCCGATTCCTCGGCTACCTCCTCGGGGGTGCGACCGTCGTGGCGGCCGCCGACCTGGGGCTGCTGGCCGAGCCGGCCCGGGCGAAGATCCCGAGCCTGCCGCAGATCGCGGAGCTCTACGACCTCAACGACCTGCTGAGCGACGCGGCGCTGCCGACGTCCCAGCTGATCACCGTCACGATCAACGGCGACGGCACCGCGAGCTTCGACCTGCCCCGCGCCGAGGTCGGGCAGGGCATCACCACCGCCGCGGCGATGATCATCGCCGAGGAGCTCGACCTGCCGGTCGAGAAGGTGCACGTCACCCTCGCCCCGGCACGCCCGGAGCTGATCTTCAACCAGATCACCGGCGGCTCCAACACGATCCACGCGATGTACACCCCGATCCGGGTGGCGGCCGCGATCGCGAAGGGCGCGCTGCTGGAGGCCGCGTCCCACCTGCTGGGCTACACCGTCGACCGGTTGACGTCCTACCAGGGCCTGATCACCGCCCCGGACGGCTCCACCGCGACCTACGCCGACCTCGCCGAGAAGGGCGCGAGCCCGACCACCAAGGAGGTGGAGGCCGAGCTCAAGGAGGCGTCGTCCTTCGACGTCGTCGGCACGCCGACCAACCGGATCGACGCGCTCGACGCGGTGACCGGCAAGAAGGTCTACGCCACCGACCTGACCGTCGAGAACGCGCTGCCGACGATGGTCTGCCGGGCCCCCACGCTCAACGGCACCCCGATCTCGGTGCGCAACGCCGCCGAGGTGGAGCGGCTCCCGGGCGTCACCCACGTCGCGCAGATCTCGACCGGTGTCGCGGTCCGCGCGGCGACGTTCGGGCAGTGCATCGACGCGATCCGCGCGCTCGACGTGGCGTGGGAGGACGGTCCGGTCGCCGGGCTGTCCGACGCGGACGTGCTCCAGGGGGTACGACGCGCGGAGCTGCCGCTGCCGTCGCTGCCGAAGAACCCGCTGGCCAAGATGGTCGAGGCGGACTTCACGTTCTACTTCCGCAGCAACTCCGCGATGGACACCAACAGCGCGGTGGCCGACGTCCGGGAGGACGGTGCGGAGATCTGGGCGTCGCTGAAGAACCCGATCTACACCCAGGAGACGATCGCGAAGAACCTCGGCATGGCCCACACCAAGGTGAAGGTCAACGTCGTCGAGGGCGGCGGCTCGTTCGGGCGCCGGCTCTTCTCCGACGGCGCGATCGAGGCCGCCGAGATCTCGCAGGCGATGGGGGTGCCCGTCAAGCTGATGTGGCACCGCGCGGACGACGCCCGGGTCGGGCGCGCCCACCCGCTGTGCACCTCGCGGATCCGGGCGCTGCACCTGGGCCGCGAGGTCCTCGCCTTCCAGCAGTCCCACACGAGCGTGGAGACCGACTACCGCCACGGGCTGGGCGAGATCATCACCGCGATGGCGGCCGACCTCCCGCACGGGCTGGGCAACCTCGGCTTCGCGGAGACGATCTTCCTCACCACCCAGGTCGTGCCCTACGACTTCGGCGTCGTGCTGCAGACGCTCAACGAGACCGACACCCGGTTCAACACCGCCTCGATGCGCAACATCTACTCACCCGACGTCCGCACCGCCAACGAGCTGGTCGTCGACATGCTGGCGAAGGCGGTCCGCAAGGACCCGCTCGACTTCCGCCTCGGCTACCTGCGCGACAAGCGCCTCAAGCGCGTGCTCGTCGAGGCCGCGAGGCGGGCCGAGTGGGGCCGGTCGATGCCCTCCGGCACCGCACAGGGCATCGGCCTCCACGTGGAGTACCACGGTGTGAGCGCCTGCATCGTGGAGATCGACTGCCGCCCCGAGACCGTCAACCGCGACATCTGGCACGCCGTCACCGGCCCCCGCGTCACGCGGGCCACGATGGTGATGGACCCCGGCCTCGCCATCAACCCGCGCGGCGTGGAGGCGCAGATGCAGGGCTGCATCAACGACGCCATCGCGATGACGTTGACCAGCAGCCTGCACCTGCGTGACGGCCACTTCGAGGAGGCCAGCTGGGACAACTACTTCTACACCCGGCAGTGGAACACCCCGCCGCAGGTGGAGACCGTCGTGATGGCGTCGGACGAGAAGCCCGGCGGCGTGGGCGAGGCGGGGGTCGCCTCGGCCGCCGCCGCGGTCGCCTGCGCCTACGCCCGGGCCACCGGCACGGTGCCCACGGAGTTCCCCATCAACCACAACCAGCCGCTCGCGTTCGACCCGAAGCCGCGCACGCCACCGGTGCCGCAGTCGCCGGTGAACGGCCTCGACCTCACCTTCTGACGACTCCGAGGAGCCATCCATGCCTGACCAGACCTTCATCGTGAACGGCGAGCGGGTCACCGTCGACGTCGAGGACGACGTCCGCGTGCTCTGGGTGCTGCGGGACCTGCTCGACGTGAAGGGCCCGAAGTACGGCTGCGGGATCAACGTGTGCAAGGCCTGCACCTCCCACATCAACGGCCGGGCGTTCAACCCCTGTGCCGTGCGGGTCGGTGACCTGACGGAGGACGACGAGGTGACCACCATCGAGGGCCTGCCCGATCAGGTGCCGCCGTCCCAGCGGGGCGCGCACGGGCTGCACCCGATGCAGGAGGCCTGGCTGGAGCGCGACGTCGCCCAGTGCGGCTACTGCCAGCCGGGCCAGATCATGGCGGCGGTCGCCCTGGTGCGGAAGGCGCAGCGCGAGAGCCGCACCATCACCGACGCCGACCTCGACGGCCTGCGCAACATCTGCCGCTGCGGCACCTACACCCGGATCCGCGAGGCGATCCGGGAGGGCGAGCGCCACATGTGACACCGAGTCGGCTGGTTTCTCCCGGCTGTCGGCGGCGAGTCGGCGCATCTCGGTCCGTCCCCGGCCGGTCCACCAGAGAGACGCGCCGACTCGGCGTCCTGCTGCGCGAGAGATCAGCCGACTCGGCGTTCCGCCCGGGGAGAGGGACGACCGGGAGCCAACCTCCCCCGGGATAGCGTGCGCCACGATGTCCACACTCACCCCGTGGTTCCGAGTCGCGGTGGCGATGACCGCCGTCGGCTGGGGAGCGAACCACTTCGCCGGTCTGCTCGCGGTCTACCGCGACGGCCACTCCGAGGCGTTCGTGTCGTTCGCGGTCGGCATCTACGCCGCGGGGCTGATCCCGGCGCTGCTGGTCACGGCGGCGATCGGCGACCTGCTCGACCATCGGGCTCCGGTGCGCCTCGCGGTGCTGCTCTCGGCGACCGGCACCGTGCTGCTCGCGACGGGCGCGGAGCACGACCTGCTGCTCCAGGTCGGCCGGTTCGTCGCCGGCGCCGCGACCGGCGTCGTGCTCGCCCCGGGCACGGCGTGGCTGATGGACCTCTCACGCGCCACTCCGGGCGCGGGGCCGCGACGCGCCACGGTGGCCCTCTCGCTCGGGTTCGGCGGTGGACCGTTCGTGGCGGGCCTGATCGGGCAGTGGGCGCCCTACCCCGAGGTGACGCCGTACGCCGCGCACCTGCTGCTCTCGGTGGTCGATGTGTCCGTGACTTTGACCGATGGGAAGTCGCACAGCGTGGACAGTTCGGAAATGGCCTTCCGCAAGGCCGAGGCCGAGGCGATGCGCGAGGCGCTGGCGGATGCCGAACCCGTGC